>SKFT01000126.1 GCA_007117865.1 Puniceicoccaceae bacterium
AATCCCACCAGTTCACAGCGTCATTGTAAACAAAAGCATACAGGTTCAATCCGCCTTCCTCCCCAATCGGGTCGCGATTTAACCATCTACCCGTTTCAGGGTCGTAGTATCTGAAGCCGTAAAAGAACATACCCGATGCGGTTTTTTCGTAGCCATGCCCGTTTTCCCGGCGCGGCCACTGGCCTGAGAGCCGATTCACCGGGCGCGTTTTGCCTGCTTCGCCAAAAAAATTCCCGACGCGGTTTTGTGGCTCAAACTGCCCGATTCCGGGCACCCGTTTAAGTCCATCCTTCGGACTCGCCTCCGGCTCACCATCTCCGCGCTGCCGCGCTTCGTTGGAACCGAGGGCGGGTTTACCAGGGGCAAAGCTTTCGTTCAGGGCGACCATAGCAACACAATCAAAAGTGAACGCGGCCAGCGTTCAAAGCAAGGCTTTTTCTGGCGGCTTTTCAGACGTGGAGGCGGCTAAAGGATCAATCAGCCGAACAGCTCGCTGTGCGAGCCAGTGCGCACGAGGATCAGTTCCGTCTCGGTCGTTTGATAGACCAACAGCCAGTCTGGACTGACATGGCATTCGCGGTGGCCGATATAATTGCCGGTCAAGGCATGGTCGCGGTTGGGCTCCGGCAAAGCCTCCTGCGCTTGCAAAGCTCGTATCACGGAAGCCAACTTACCGAGGTCTTTCCCTGAAGAAAGAAGCTTCTTGAAGTCCTTCTTGAACCGACTCTTGCGGACGAGTTGCAGCATCAGTCCTGAAGCTCTTTAAAAAGGTCTTCGACCGTCTCAAAACGCGGGAGGTCGTCGGTAGGCTCACGCATCGCTTCAAGTGTCTCGGCATTGGGCTGGTGGCGTGCAAAATCGAGCACCTTGCCGCGTTCGTCGTCGGGAAGGCGCTGGATTTCTTCGATTATCTGGGCTGCGTTCATAGTATTTAATATGGCGGTATTTCAGAATTTTTCAAGCACCATTTGACATCAACTTTCAAGAGGCTTGCGTTCCACGCGTGTGAGCATTGCGAACCAAGCGGGGACGTAGCGACCTGTCCGCCGTAGCTCGAAGAGCGAAGGCGGAAGCAAAGGGCAAATTTACCATAATGTTTGTTGTGCGCTGCAGCCGGTCTTGAAGCAATTTAAAAGGGGGCGAATGAAGGGGGTGACGGTTGGGGGTGGTTGGGGAAATCATGGAGCTGGGAGTGGCTATTTTTGCTGTTGTTCAGTGTAAAAAGTAATCCCTTGTAGTATCAGGCGGACCAAATATTTCCTCTAGTATGGTTTGAGTAAAAGGTAACTTGTAGAACGTCTCTCCATCTTTACTTATTTCAGAACCAGACATCGACCTGAAACTGATAAGGGTCGCGCCTACAAATAAAAATTGATAACGATCATAGGTATACTATTTTGAGACAATTAGTAAACCGCGAATGATAACCCAAAAGAACTGTTTGTGCCGGATGAACCGGCTTTGGTGACGACTGCCGTAAAGGGGGGCTACCGCTTTATCGCGCTGAGCTTGGATCAGGAGTTCCTCAAATCCGGCATCCGGCGGTTGCTGGCGGGGGTGGACTGAAGCTCAGGGCGGGTTTACATCACTGCGGGGCGTTTCTTGCGGTATTGCAGCGGACTGGTGGCGAAGGTTTTTTTGAACAGGCGGTGGAAGTAGCTGAGGTTGTCCAATCCGCATTCCCAAGCAATTTCGGTCACTGGCAGATCGGTGCTCTCCAACAATCGGGCGGCATACTCAATGCGGCGGCTGTTGACCCAGGTTGACGGGGTTTGTCGCAGGTGTTGACGCATGCAGCGGGCAACATGACCCGGACAACGTCCGGCGACGCGATAAAAGCCGTGCACACCTGCACGGAGTTTCTCTGCTCCCTCAAACTGCCGCATGGCATGGGCCAGCCAGTCGGGTAGGCTTGCCCGATCGACTTCCTCCCGGCCTGCACCCAGCAGTCGAAATAGGGGTAACAAGAAACAATCCAAATAAAGTGCGTTACGGGGTGCGTGCCGCAACGCTTCTACCCCCTTGTTCAGCGCAGTCAATTGACTCTCGTTAAGCTGGAGTGTGCAAGGTTGCGCTTCACTGTGCCAAAACCAGTCCGATTTATTGGCAAAATACCTTTCCCGCAGACGTTCCAACGTTGCCTTTGGGAATGCGACATTTTCCAGCCGAAAGGGTTGGTTGCCGTTTGCGCTTAACGCATGACGATCTTGCGGGCGAATAAAGACGAGATCACCTTTTTTCATTTGGGTGCGCACGCCATTGATGCGATGAACACCACTACCTTCACGTGTCCAGGCTATTTCGGCAAAGTCATGACCATGTTCGGCGATGGGCATGCGCCGTTCGTCGAGTGCCACTGAAACATGGTAAGCATGGTCTAAGGGGACCAGATCGCGCCATTGTTTTTTCATTTGTGAAAGAAAATAAACGCAACCGCAGTTTAGTCTGGGATGGGCAAGACCCGAATATCCAACCCGGCTATACGGCGAAAATGCGCTTCGTCTTTTGGCCCGACCAGCACGCCAAAGCCAAGGGTCAAGGCAGTGGCCGCTACCGCAATGTCATTTTGCGGAATAAGATGACCCGCCTTCGAAAGTTCAGAGAAAATATCGGCGTAATATTCTGCCACCAGCGGATTAAAGTCCTCTATACCAGTGACCGCACGAATGGCATTGAGCCGTGTTAATCGACGCGCCGCACGGGATGCGCTGGGCGCAAGCCGAACGCCGACCAACGCCTCTGCCCAGACAATGGCTGGCAAGGCGTAGACTTCATCGGCATCCAGCTCGATGGGCTGATGGGTTTCGATGGACCGTTCAATTGAAACCAGCGCAGACGTGTTAATAACTAGCCCCATGGATTAATTGGTGGACGGTCCATCTGATTAACTTTTTCCAGATCACCAGCGAAATCCGGATCATGCGGCAACCTGGCCAATGCCTCCATTATTTCGATACCCCGTCCTCGCTTCATGGAGCGAATAGGCGTTAGACGCGCCAAAGGTTTATCGCTTTTAGTTACTATAAAAATTTCCCCTGTATGCTTAACCCGCGCCAGCACGTCGCCGAGATGTCGGGCTACTTCAGTGGAGGTGATCATTGTTTCCATACAGATTTATGTAAAATACAGAAATAAGGGTGTCAAGCAGGTGTTGCGGTGTTTGTTTCTAGAAAATCCGATCCGTTGCGTCGAGGCCGGGTATTTTCTGAAAGTGGGGGTCATTGGTAAGCACCACCGCATTGATCGACAGGGCACAGGCGGCAATGTGGATATTCTGGATCGGTAGAATGCTGCCTTGGTGGTCGAGTTGCCAAGCAAGTTGGAGGGTTTTCTGCCAGACTTTTTGCGTTGAATCCGCGTAGAGCATGACTGACCAGGCTTCAGAATAACGCTGGAGCGTATTGGGGTGCCGGATACCGCGTCCGACCTCAGTCATGACAACGCCACAAGTGGCAATATCGCGGGAGAGCGAAATCTCAGCCAGTTGAAGCAGTGGATCCCTTTTTGCTCTGGATTCATGAATAATGTTAAAATATTACACTATTTTGTGATTTTAGTGCAAGATTTGTAAATATATTTCATGTATGATGAGTTGCAATGAAAATCACTGCACTGCACACCTTTCACGTTCGGCCCCGCTGGTTGTTGCTCAAAATCGAAACGGATGCGGGCATTGTTGGCTGGGGTGAGCCGCTGCTGGAGGGGCGTGCCCAGACGGTGGAAATGGCGGTCCGCGAGATTGGGCGGACTTTGATCGGTGAGGATCCGCTGCAAATCGAGCGCATTTGGCAACGCTATTACCGGGGAACCTTTTATCGCGGGGGGCCAATCCTGATGTCGGCTTTGTCGGGTATTGAACAGGCTTTGTGGGATATCAAGGGCAAGGCATTGGGTGTGCCAGTTCACGCATTACTCGGTGGACGTGTGCGTGACCGCATTCGCCTCTACGGCTGGCTCAATATCGCAGCGACAGGTGATTACGTTAGTGAGGTGGCACGATCCATCGAGGGTCAGGATTTTACTGCCTACAAGTTTGTGCCAGTACCCGCTTGCGAGCCTCTGGAATCGGCCCGTTTTATTGATGAAGTGGTGTCAACAGTTGCCGGTCTGCGCGAGCGTTTGGGCAATGGAATTGATATGGCACTGGACTTTCACGGGCGTTGCACGCCAGCGGTAGCCAAGCAGCTTTGCCGGGCATTGGAGCCATACCGTCCATTCTTTATTGAAGAACCGGTCCTGCCCACCAATTCGCGCGCGTTGCGCGAAATAAAAGAATGCACAACCATACCGATTGCGGCAGGTGAGCGGCTTTACACCCGCTGGGATTTTGCTGAACTGTTGCACGACCAAGCCGTGGCCGTCATTCAACCCGACCTTTCGCACTGCGGGGGTATTTTCGAGGCAAGAAAAATAGCTGCCATGGCTGAGATTCACGACATCGCCATCGCGCCGCATTGTCCGCTGGGACCCGTCGCTCTGGCCGCCTGCTTGCAACTGGATGCCTGCACTCCGAACTTTCTCTGTCAGGAGCAGCTCACACTCGGTGATACATTGCTCAAGGAACCAATTCAGGTGGAAGCGGGCTATGCCTTTGTTCCGCAAGGCCCCGGACTCGGCGTGGAAGTGGATGAGGAAA
>SKFT01000094.1 GCA_007117865.1 Puniceicoccaceae bacterium
GCGCGCTTCCTCAACTCAGTGAGTTGCGTTGCCGTAAGTTTTCGAGCGTCATGTTTTACCATGTGAAGCACCATGCGCCCTATTTATAAAATGTCAATACTATTTTGAGACGATTAGTAATAGCTCTATTCGAAGTAGGTCCATAGGAGATTTATGGGTTGAGGTTTGAAGTAGCCTATCGCTTCGAGTGGGTAACGATTATAGCTGGAATGTAGATCGTGAAAGATTAATTGTGATAGGGAATTTCAACGCAAAGTCCACCCCTTTTAATAGACGCTTTCATAAAAATCCAGCTTTTCAAATAGGCTTTAAGATACCGCTATCGTCAAAATCGAGTCTTCCCAGCGTTGACAAGCGTCCGCGCAGTGCCTACTGATGGACGTTTTTTATGTTACCATGATTTCCTGGATACAAAATCATTTAATTCGTCACGGACGTTGGATTTTTTTAACGCTTCTGGCTGTTATTATCGTCGCTTTCGTTTTTACCATCGGCAACACGCCCGGATTTGCTCCGCGTATGGATGGCTGGGAGCCGGATGAATTTTACGGCGTCAACCTCAATGCCCCGCTTGAGGCAGGTCCCCTTCGCGAACGGGTATTCTATAGCCAATTGCTTTCCACGGGTCGCCAGCCAATGTCTGAACAGCAGATTGAGGATGGACTGCGAGTCCGCATCGCGCTGTTACATTTGGCGGATCGCGTGGGATTGCCCGGACCTACTGAGGCGGAGCTAGCTGCCTTTGTGCGCACTCGGCCGGCTTTCTTTGATGGTGAGGGTAGCTTTAGCCGCGACCGCTATTTGCGATTTGTCGATGACCTTGAGGCGGATCCCTCCAGCTCTCCAGATATTTTGTTTCGTGTCTTGGAGGAGGATTTTCGCATTGATCGTGTGGCGCGCCGACTGGGAGGTCCCGGCTTCTTTGTTCCTGCCGAGGCAATCGCGGTAGCGCAGCGGGAGCAGACGCAATTTCAACTGAAAGTGGCAACTTTACCAATGGAGGACTTTCAGCCGGAAATTGTAGTTGATGAGGACTCACTAACGGCTTTCTTTAAGCAAAATGCCGAGCTTTATCGTGAGCCGGAGCGCATTCAGGCAAGTTTGGTTCGTTTCCCTCTTAATGCGGATGCGATTGAGTTGGATGAAACTGAGCTCGAAACCCACTACAATGCCAATCGCGAACGGTTTCACTCCGCATACCTAGCCACCAATCCCGAGATTGAAGAGCAACAGGAAAGTGCCAATGAAGCTGCTCTCGATTTCGCTGCCGTACGCGATTTAGTAGACGAGGAACTTCGGTTGCAACGCGCCCGTCGCCTTAGCAATGAGCGTGCCCATGCTTTTGCTTTTACGCTCTACGACCGTAGTATTACCCGCGATGCTCCCGGATTTCAGCAATTATTAAACAATGAAGGTCTGACGCCGAAAGAGATTCAGCCCTTTTCCGTCGATGAAGTGGCTCAACGCAATCTGCCAAGTGCCTTGCTCGAATCCGCTTTTACGCTGACCCGTAACCGTTTTTACACGGGTGCGGTGCAGCTTAATGGTGATTTCGGCGTGCTGATTTTTGATGGTCGTATCGACAGCTATATTCCAGAACTGACAGCCGTGCGTGCAAAAGTTGCAGCCGATTACCGCGATCAGGAACGTCGCCGTTTATTTGCCGAGGAGGGCTCGCGCGTGCGTCAGCTATTGCGAGCTGCTGTAGCCGAGCAGGCTGATTGGGTTGAAACTGCTGAGAACGAGGGTTGGTCGGTTGAGTCTTACGGCCCTTTCAAATACAGAGAAGCACCACAGGAGTTGGGCCGCAGCATAATGGAAATGTTGCCCACGCTGTCCGCAGGCGAAGTTAGTCCCATGCTCACCGCCAATGGTCGCGGTCGTCTGGTCTATGTCGTCGCCATGGAAGTGCCGGAAAAAGATGCCAGTGCCGCTGAGGTTGCAGATGCGGCAGATATGCTTAAGCGCTACTCGTCATTCGCCTCCACTCGATCCCTCTTGGAAGAGCTGCTCGAAGAAGGCCAGATGCGTCGCTAATTCCGGCTGTTTCGCCGGCGCCATTTCAATGGGCTCCATTCCCAATATTCAACCTTTTCGCAAACGACTCGAGGAGTTGGATGCGCGTATGGCTCGACCCGATTTTTTTCAGGATCCACAGCGTGCTGCCGAACTGTCCAGAGAGCATCAGCGCATGTCCCGGATTGTAGATTTGGGCAACGAGTTGGAAGCCTCGCGCAAGGCCTTGCAGGAGAATGAACTTTTAATTAATGACGATGGCGCGGAAGCAGAACTGCGCACTTTGGCGCGCGAGGAGATTCCGGTCATTGAGCATAAACTGGAGCAATTGGAGCATGCCATACTGTTTACTATGATCCCTCCAGAGCCCGAAGATGGGCGAAATATTATTATGGAGATTCGTGCTGGCGCGGGCGGTGAGGAAGCGGCATTGTTTGCAGCGGATTTGGCCCGCATGTACATGCGTTATGCAGAAGCTCAAAACTGGCGAATTGAGCCCATGGGAACCAGTCCAGCGGATGCTGGCGGATTTAAGGAGACGGTCTTTAAAATTGCCGGCGATTCCATTTACCAAAAGCTGAAATTCGAAAGTGGTGTGCATCGCGTCCAACGTGTCCCAGTAACCGAAGCCAGTGGACGTATCCATACCTCTACTGCTACGGTAGCGGTTTTGCCTGAGGCAGAAGCGGTTGATATTGAAATTAATCCCAATGATTTGGACATTTCGACCATGCGGGCAAGTGGCGCTGGAGGGCAGCACGTCAACACGACCGACTCCGCCGTTATGATGGTGCATAAACCCACAGGTACCACTGTCTATTGCGCCGATGAACGTTCGCAAATTAAAAACCGCGCCAAGGCAATGACCGTCATGCGCTCACGTCTACTTCAGGCCAAGCGCGAGGAAGAACGCTCCAAATACGCTGCCCACCGGCGAGGTCAAATCGGCACCGGTGATCGCAGTGAGCGGATTCGCACATACAATTATCCGCAAAGTCGCCTAACGGATCACCGTATTGGACTCAGTCTCTCTTTGCCTTCGATTATGGAGGGAGAATTGGATCCATTATTGCAGGGCTTGGCAGAGGCCGACCTTAGTAGTAAGGTTGCCGATCTTTTGCAAAATCCCCAGCCGGTTTAATGCCTTAACTGCATTCCCAGTAATCCCTTTTTGCCTGTGCTCACGCTATTAGAAGTCCTTCAAAGAACAAGTCAATTCCTTGCTGAAAAGGGGGTGCCAGATGCACGCTTGAATGCAGAGTTACTAATCGGGCATGTGATGGGTTTGCGCCGTTTGGATCTTTATCTCCAGTTTGAAAGGCCAATGGAGGAGCACAACCTTGCCCAACTGCGCCCTTTGCTGCGTCGCCGAGGTCAACGCGAACCATTGCAATACCTTATTGGTCCAATGCCGTTCGCGGGTTGTCAACTTAAGGTCGATGCCCGCGCATTGGTTCCCCGACCCGAAACGGAGCTGCTGTTTGAGCGCATCATTGAGCATCTGGGGACCACCCGGCCAGTGCGAATTCTGGATCTTGGAACAGGCACCGGTGCGCTTGCTCTGGCGTTGGCAAACCATTTCCCGGATGCGCATGTCATCGCCAGCGACAATAGCGAGGACGCACTTGCTTTGGCCAATGACAATGCAAAACTTAACCAGCTCGATGATCGAGTCAGTTTTCGCTGTGGTAGTTGGTGGCAAGTCGTAGCGGATGGGGACGCCTTCGATTTGGTTGTCTCCAATCCTCCTTATTTAACTCCGGCAGAGCTGCAGAGTGCGGAGCCCGAAGTCGCACGACACGATCCACCGCTGGCATTAGTCAGTGGGGTAGACGGTTTAGATGCGCTTCGTTGTATCATACAGGGTGCATCTTCTCGTCTGGTGAGCGGTGGATTACTAGCACTTGAAAGCGGGATTAATCATCGCGAAGCATTATCGCAGGCATTTTCCGACTTGAAATGGGGTCATCACTGGGGCGAGGACGACCTTAGCAGCCGCCATCGTTTCTATTTCGCCAAACGCTAAATGCAGTAGGATTAGTCCCACTGCATTTAAATCATAAATAAACCTGGTATGTTTATTTCAGGATGAAGAGAATATGATGATTGATTTTGACTAAGATGGTTGGCGCGATCGCGCGTTTCCTTGGAAAGGAGACTCTTGACAAGTGATTGTTGCTTGTTAACTTTGATTCTTTTTACCACCCAGCATTTACGGGAGCGGGCGTTGTCTCGCTCTTTTTATTTTACCAACAGTCATGAGCCACGAAATATTATCGGTTTTAGAATACATGGAGAAGGAAAAGGGGATTAGTCGGACCGACATGATCACCGCCATCTCTGGCGCTATTGCAAGTGCGGCACAGAAAGGCATTAATGCCGGACGCGAAATTCGTGTCGACATCAACCCCCGCACGGGTGCCCTCAAGGCATGGAATCAATTACAGGTCGTTGATTCAATTAGCGATCCGGCCCTGGAGATTCACATCGAAAAAGCCCGTTTAGAAAAACCCGATGCGCAAATCGGCGAGATCTTCGAGCGAGAAATCGATCCTTCCTTTTTAGGCCGCATCGCTGCGCAGACAGCCCGACAGGCAATTATGCAGCGGATTCGCCAATTTGAGAAAGAGCGGATTTACGATGATTTCAAGAGCCTGGTTGGCGATATCGTTACCGGAACTGTGCGCCGGCGTGAGCGTGGCGATCTGATCATTGATCTCGGTAAAGCCGAAGGAGTTATGCCGCCGCGCGAGCGTGTGCCGGGTGAAGACTATGCTCCGGGCGAGCGCATCCGCTGCTTGCTCCTGAAGATTGAGCAGACCAACCGTGGCCCTGACCTCATTCTCTCACGTGCAAATATGAATTTCATCAAACGCTTGTTTGAAGTGGAAGTTACCGAAATTGCGGATGGTACAGTAACAATCGAGGCGATGGCGCGCAAGGCAGGGTATCGCACTAAAATTTGCGTTAACAGTAATGACCCCAAGGTGGATCCTGTTGGTGCATGTGTGGGTTCCCGCGGCGCCCGGGTCAAAAGCATTGTGCGCGAATTGGGCGGCGAGAAGATTGACATCATTCGCTACTTTCCTGATCCGCTTCAGCAACTGGAAGAAGCACTGAAGCCGGCTGTGCCTCGCAACGTCAAGGTAGATCAGCGGAATCGGCGCATTCACTTCGAGGTGGCCGAAGACGAACTCTCCATTGCCATCGGACGGCAGGGTCTGAACGCCAAACTGACCTCCAGTCTACTTGGTTGGAAACTTGATATTCGCAAGATTGAGGAGCAGAAGGTTGGCTTTGGCGAAAAAGTCGAGATGGCAATCAGTGCTATCGAGCAAATCCCCGGGATCGAACGGGGAATCGCTGAACAGCTGGTTGCTGCCGGGTTTGTCAGCCCCGAAGCCTTTGCTGGCGTTGGTGAGGCGGACATTGTTTCTGTCGGATTCAGCGCCGAGACAGCTGCCGACATCCATTCCAAGGTACAAAGCTTCTTGCAAGGACAAGCCGTCTGATTGTATTACATTGTAAAACCTTATTTATCCGCAGGATAAAAGCATTAGACGCACGACCCAATAAGCAGCAGCGATAACCATGAGTGTAAGAATACATCAACTGGCAAAACAAATTGACATGGACAACAAGGAGCTCCTTGAGCTTCTGCGTGAGCGTGGTTATGAGGTAAAAAGCGTCAGTAGCACCATCGACAATATTTCGGCGGAAGCTATCGTCGAGGAATTCACCAAGGCATCCGAGTCCAAGGGCGAACCCGAGCCGGTAGCGGAGGATAAAGCCCAGCCTAAGGACGCTTCCGGTATACCGGCTGGTGCAGTTGTTCGCAGTGCGGACGAAATTGCCCGCGAAAAAGCGGAAAAACAGGCCGAGGAAGAGGCGCGTAAGGAAATGGAGCGTGAAGCGCGCCGAGCCGCTGCTAATCCCCCTCCTGCTCCCGCCAAGGCCAAGACTCCACCCCCTCCGCCTCCGACTGCAAGCAGTGCTGCCGCCAAGCGCCCGCCACCGCCACCTCCAACAGCAGCGGCTTCCGCTATTTCTCGTCCAAGCATTCCTGCCGCTGCGGTAGTGCGTCCGGCAGGCGAGCGGACCGGGGCGGAGAAATCCAGTAAGGTCGCGCAATCCAGCGCTAAACCAGCACCGAAAATCGTCGCCGTTGAAAAACCAGTTGCCGCTGTTGCGCCCGTAGCTGACAATCGTCCGCCAGCTCATGTAGCGCCTCCCAAAACCACCAAGGCACCGCTGCCTCCGCGTCCGCCGCAAGCGTCTTTCGCAGCGCCAATCGATGCACCAGCTGCCGAGGGTGAAGATGGTAAAAAGATCATTCACGTAAAGCCGCCGATTGTCGTCCGTGATTTTGCGTCTGCAATAGGTCTAATGCCATTTAAGCTAATTTCAGAGTTAATGGAAATGGGTATTTTTGCGGCGATGAACCAGACGATCGAAGAGTCGGTTGCGCAGAAAATTGCCGTCAGCCATGGCTTTACGCTGGAAATTCACCATCGTGGTGAACAGGCGGCAGCCGTTGAGGTCGCGCCAAAAACAGAAGCCCAGCGATTGGAGGAAGAAGCAAAATTGCTTGAGCCGCGCGGTCCGGTTGTCTGCGTTCTTGGCCATGTCGATCACGGCAAAACAACCTTGATTGATCGTCTGCGACAGACCGATGTTGTCTCAGGCGAGGCGGGTGGGATCACCCAGCATATTGGTGCTTACCAGGTTGAGCACAACAATCATCCCATCACTATTCTCGATACACCTGGTCACGCGGCTTTTGCGCGTATGCGTCAACGCGGTGCCGACATAACGGATATCGCTATCTTGGTTGTAGCCGCTGACGATGGATTCATGCCGCAAACGGACGAGGCCTTGAAATTTGCTCAGCGGGCGCAAAACGCTATCGTCGTAGCTATCAACAAATGTGATGCCAAAGGCGCCAATGTGGAGCGCGTCAAGCAGCAGATGCAGGAACGTGGTATTGCCCCCGAGGACTGGGGGGGGGAAACCATTGCCGTTGCAATTTCCGCACTCAAAGGGGAGGGTATCGATGGGCTGCTCGACAGTATTTTGCTGCAAGCGGAAATCATGGAGCTCAAGGCGGTCCCCAGCGGAGCCGCGTCCGGTCGCGTGATTGAGTCGCAAATTGAACAAGGTCGCGGGACCAGCGCGACAGTAATTGTCGAAAAGGGGCAACTCAAATCCGGTGATGCTCTGGTCTGTGGTGAGCATTACTGCCGTGTCAAAACAATGACCGATGAAAACGGAAAACCGCTTAAAAAAGCCGGACCCGCAACGCCCGTTAAAATTACCGGCTGGTCTGGTCCCCCCGCGTCTGGCACGACTTTCCAATGCGTCAAAAACGAACGTGAGGCAAAGCGCCAGGCCGAGGATGCATCTGAGTCGCGCAAGCGCGAGGCATTTGCCGATAGCCAGGGTAACGCGAAAGCCGTTACCGTGGATGATTTGTTTAATGCAATTGCGACAACACAGAAGAAATCCCTGCGTGTGATTGTTAAGGCGGACGTTCATGGTTCCGCTGAGGCCCTGGCTGATAGTTTGCGGACCATAGAAAGTCCAAAAGTGGAACTCAAGGTGCTTTCTACCGGAGTGGGTATCATTACCAAAAATGACATATCGCTTGCGAGTGCTTCCGCTGCGGCAATCGTTGGCTTCAATGTCAAACTCGATAACGGTGTGCAAGGTCTAGCAAAACATCATGGTGTGCGCATTATTCAACACACTATTATTTACGAGGTGCTGGATCAAGTGGAAGAGGCCATGGCTGACTTGCTCGATGTGGAAACACGCGAACGCAAGCTTGGGGTCGCCGAGGTGCGGGCACTCTTTAATATTGGTAAAAACCGTATTGTTGCTGGTTGTATGATTACCGAGGGTAAGGTTGCGCGCGACCGTCGTGCCCGCGTTATGCGCAATGGTGAGGTGATCGGTGAGGGCCGCATAAGCGCTTTGCGCAGATTTAAGGAAGACGTCAATGAAGTGCGTGCCGGATACGAATGTGGTATTAATGTCGAAGGGATGAACACCTATCAGGAGGGCGACCAAATTCATTGCTTTGAGATGGAGACCATGCGGCCATCGCTGCGCTAATTTAGCTTCAACCGTTTAGTTGTCATGTCCAAGCGTGTTGCACGAGTCAATCAACTCCTGCGAATGGAGATCAGCGATTATCTTCATCGTCGTTTCCGTAGCGAAGCGGTGGGAATTACCATTACGGAGGTGGACGCAACCCCTGACTTTCGTAATGCCCGCGTTTACTACTCGGTGCTTGGGGATAACGCTGCGGTAATCGAAGCGGAACGTTTTTTCTCGGAATTCGGCAAGCGTATTCAACAGGAGGTTGCGCGTAAAATTGTGCTTAAGTTTTTTCCGCGATTGGAATTTAGCTACAATGATTCCCTGGCCCGTGGGGCACAGCTCCTGCAACGGTTGGACGAACTGCAAGTGGGCGAGGCAGCTGATGATAAATCTTAACTCCTGAATGTATCGTGTATTCTCCGACTTTTAGCAGGGATTGGGCAAACGTCCTGTCCACTTTGCAAGACCAACCCATCGCAGTGATGAGCCATGTCCGCCCCGACGGCGACTGCATTGGCTCTATGATAGCTATGGTTCGTGTGTTACGTGCTCTTGGCTATGATGCTGTTGGCGTTAACGCCAACCCAACGCCACGCAACCTAAAGGCTTTCGTGGGTGATACTCCGTTGATAATGGAGGCGCAGCCGGATGCTTTTAAGGGCAGGGTGCTAATATGCGTTGATTGCGCCGACATCGCTCGCATTGGTCGCGCGCTGAGTCCTTCCATTGAACCCGTTTATTGGAATATTGATCATCATATTTCCAATACGCTTTATGCTAAGCATAACTGGATAGATGGCCATGCCTGCGCAACAGCTGAAATTCTCGCTGGTATCTTTTTTGATTTTGAGTTGCCCATTGATGCAGTGACCGCTCAGGCACTTTATGTCGGGATCGCCACTGATACTGGACAATTTCGTTTTCCCTCAACAACCGATCAGACATTTGATTTGGCACATCGTTTGTGCCAGGCTGGCGCGAACCCAGGTGCTGCTGCGAGCGAGTTGTATGATAATGAACGCTTTGGACGTATTCGCCTATTGCAGCATTTCTTAGCTTCACTGTCGCTGGAATTGGATGGCAAGGTCTGTATCGGCAAGCTGGAACAGGGTTGTTATGCTGATACCGATACCTGCATTGAGGATGCTGAAGGATTGGTTGATTATGCACGCTCCATTGAGGGTGTCGCCATTGGGGTTTTAATTGAGGAGCGTGAAGGCTCCATTAAATGCAGTTTGCGCGCCAAGGATCCTTTTTATCGGGTGGATCAGGTGGCCAAATCTTTTGGCGGCGGAGGCCATGCTTGTGCGGCGGGATTGAATGTCGACTACAGCACCATCGCCGATTTTTATCCTTTGTTGCTGAATGCCATTTCGCAACATTGCCTGTCACTAAAAAATGGGGAGGCTAAACAATGAATACGACACCCGTGCGCAATGATCCCGAGGGCATACTTCTAGTTGATAAAGACAAGGGCCCTACCTCACATGATATAGTCAATAAGGTAAGACGCCTTTTTGGAATCAAAAAGGTCGGCCACGCCGGTACACTCGATCCGATGGCGACTGGCTTAATGATTATTCTCGTTGGCCGGGCGACCAAGGTCTCCCAGTATTTGATGAGTTTGGGTAAGGTCTATGAGGGCACTTTGTTGCTTGGAATTGAAACCGATAGCCAGGATGCAGAGGGGGCGGTTGTCGCCGAAAAACCGGTTCCTGTATTGGAGGAGGAGCAGGTAAAATCCGCCATGCGAGCATTTCTCGGCGATCAATACCAGACGCCGCCGATGTTCTCGGCCAAAAAAATTCAAGGTCAAACACTTTACAAACTTGCCCGCAAAGGGCAGACAGTGGAACGTGAACCTCGTGTTATTCATGTGAGCCGTTTTGAAATGATTCGCTTTATGCCACCTGAAATCGACTTTGTTGTTGCCAGCAGTAAAGGCGCGTATGTCCGCACAATTGCCCATGATCTGGGAAATAAACTCGGTTGCGGTGGCCACCTCTGTAAACTTCGCCGCACACAAGTTGGCGACTTTGATATCTCACGTGCATTGACGCTTGAGGCCTTGGCGTCTCTTACGCCAACCCGTTTGCGCCGACAACTGATTCCAGTGGCCCAAGCTGTCCCCAGCCACGTGCTGTAAATCAGTCATTATGTATTTGATCCGTAGTTGCTATTATAACCCATCGCAGTTACTTGTAATTGCGATACTATTGGCGCTGGGGATGCCGTCCCTTAGCGCGGAGCCTGGCATAGTTTGGCCCACTCCCAATGCGGCTTTCCAAGAGGGTAGACCAATTGAAGATTTCATCCAACCCACAGCCTCAGGGAGGATTGAGAGTGGCCTTTTTGGTTGTGTACGCAATGACGGGACTCGTTTCCATGAAGGGATTGACCTTTTCCCGATTTTTCGCGATCGCCATCGCGAGGCCACCGATCCTATCTACGCGGTGCTCCCCGGACGCGTTGCCTATATTAATACCGTTGCCGGTCACAGCTCCTATGGTCGCTACATCATTGTCGAGCATACGCAGTTGAGTCCTGCTGTGCACACGCTTTACGCCCACCTGCGCTCCGTTGCTCCGGGATTGAGTGTTGGTTCCACCGTCCAGGCGGGGAGTGTGCTGGGCGTGATGGGGCGCTCCGCTGGTGGTTATACCATTCCACGCGAACGGGCTCACCTGCATTTTGAAATTGGCTTTCGTTTCAGTAATCAATTCCAGCGTTGGTTTGATGCTCAAGGTTTTGGCAGTCGCAATCATCATGGGGTATGGAATGGTATGAACTTGGTGGGTATTGATCCGCTGGGTTTTTACACGCAACTCCGCAACGGAACAATCGCCAACATTAATGAATTCTTACAAAACGAAACCGTCGCAGCAACGATTCGGGTCCATCGTGCGCAGGTGCCCGATTTTGTAAAACGTTACCCGGAGCTCCTCAAGCAGCCTCTGGATAGCAGAAGAGAGTTGGTTGGATGGGATATTGACTTTACTTGGTACGGATTGCCTTTGGTGTGGAATGCCCTCTACCGTGATGAGAGAATTGCCGGGCAGGCTGTAGGTGTCCAGATTCTGCGCTATAACCGTGATTTGATTGAAACAAATCGCTGTCGCCGGATAGTGGGTTTTTCCAGCGATGGGACCGCGAGTTTAGCGCGCCACGGCGAGCTTACCTTGTCAAAGCTGTTTGTAGATTAAGCTGACGATTAAGTTAAAATCAGTATCAAAGAAAGCACTACACCAAAAGCAAAAAACGTTAGGCTACTTGCTGTTAGTAAGCGATTGTAATCAGTTGCCTTGCATGCTTGCTTTAGTTGTTGAACGCGGCGTATTGCCATTGTTAGTGGTAGCAGGGAAAACACAAGTACTGGACGATCCAACAAAAAAGAAGCCCATAGCGTAAGTCCAATGGCCACTGCCAAAGATAAAACATACAGGCGTTCCCCAAAGCGGCGTCCGTAGCGCGCGATTAAGGTCAGTTTGTTAGCCTTAAGGTCATCCTCATAGTCGCGGTGATTGTTAATTGCCAACAGGTTGTTGATAACCAAACCAAGTGCCAAGGCCAGTAGCCATGAACTAAATGGCGGCCATCCCGTTTGCACGTAAATAGTGCCTATAACCGCCACTAAGCCAAAAAATAAAACCACAAACACGTCCCCTAGCCCATGATAGGCAAGCGGGTAGGGCCCTCCGGTATAGGCATAAGCGGCAATGATACAAAACAATCCCAGTGGCAGTAAGCCCCACCCGCCGTATGGGATTAGCGCAAGCCCCAATAAAAGGCCACAGAGAAACACGATGACCGTCGCATTGCGCATCCGCTTCGCGCTTATCCACCCGCTGGCCACTGCGCGGGCTGGCCCCATGCGTTCAGGGCTGTCGCTGCCTTTGGCATGGTCAATGTAGTCATTGGCGAAATTAGTCCCTATTTGCATGAGCAGGGCAAACGCTAGGCAGATGATTGCCGGGATCAAAGCAAAACCGCTTTGTTCATGGGCGAGTGTGCTCCCAAGCAAAACTGGAGTTACCGCTGCCAATAGTGTTTTGGGACGGCTCGCCAAAAGCCAGGCGCGTAGTTCGGTCGGTGCCTCAGGCATCCGTGAAATCCTCTCCAGTGCGATCACTGCCGCCAGCTTTGCGGAAGTCTGAACGAATGTGCAAATCGCGTTGCGGATAGGGAATTTCAATGCCGTTTTCCTTAAATACATCCCAAACTGCCAGCAGTAGCGCACTGCGGATATTGCCGACACCATTTACCGGGTCAGCAATCCAGCAGCGGACTTCAAGATCGACTGAGCTATCGCCAAAACCCGTAACCAGAACAGTTGCTGCCGGATCATGGAGGATGCGCGGCTGTTTTAAGACGACTTCTTTAATGATTTCAATAGCCTTGTGTGGGTCGGAGTTGTAGGAAATCCCAATCGGCGTTCGTACGCGCACTAAGTTATTGGTAAATGACCAGTTCACCACTTTTTGCGTCACCAAGTCTTCATTAGGTATCAAATGCTCTGTGCCATCACGGGTAATAACGGACACGTAACGAGCATTCAAATTATTGATCCAGCCATAAGTGCTGCCAATCTCAATCACATCCCCGGGTTTTACCGAGCGGTCGGTAAGCAGGATAAATCCGCAAACCAGATTAGAAACAATTTTTTGCAGACCGAAACCAAGACCCAATCCTATCGCGCCACCCAGCACAGTCAGCGCTGTCAAATCAACCCCCATGGAACTGATCGCTATGACAAAGGCTAGCAGCAGTAGAATGGTTCTCACGATCTTGGCCAACAATACTTGTAGCGATGGACTGAGGCCCCGCCATTTCCTAACTCGATTCTCAACAAATCGCGCAATGCCAAATGCCAACCACAATAATACCACCAGCGTGGTGACGCCTGCTATGATTCCCCATGCGGATATCGTCACGCTGCCCAGCGGGAATTGCAGCGCATCCAAATAGGCAACAAAGTTCATATCCAGCCCCAATAAATACCAAGTGACAGCGCTAAATAACACTACTGAGGCTGCGACTCGCCAGAAGGCTGGCAGCACGGCGACAACCAATATACCAAGTCCAAACCAAACCACAGCCAAGGTGAAGAATAGTAGCCCTAAAAGCCCGTAGGCATTGCCAGCAAGGTGTCCGGAAAAACCAATCAGAGCAGCAATTCCACCAAATAGCAGCAGGTTGATTTGCTGGCTGATCCACAACAACAACCGCCTCAAACGCATGGGCTCTTCGTCGTTCTCCGCGTCAATGAGGCTTAGGCTGAAAGGACTGAAGCGAAAGAGGATTAGGGAAATTAGCAGTAATACCAGTCCCTCAATCACAACCACAAATGGCTGTCCGGCTAGCGCAGAGTAATTGAATGGGAAATTCATTAACTCCTATTATTAACCGGAATTAGCCATCAAATCAATGTCGTTTATTCGAGGTCGAAACGATCAGCATTCATGACTTTTGTCCATGTGCTTACAAAATCGCAGACGAACTTACCCTGATTGTCATCTTGCGCATAAACCTCGGCGTAGGATCGTAGAATGGAATTGGATCCAAACACCAAATCCACCCGCGTAGCCGTCCACTTGACCTTGCCTGATTTGCGATCCCGTATGTTATACAGGTTCTTTCCCGCTGGCTCCCAGACGTATGCCATGTCCGTAAGTGCGATAAAGAAGTCGTTGCTCAAGGTGCCTTCGCGATCGGTAAAAACCCCATGTTTGCTGCCGCCATAATTGGTGCCAAGCACGCGCATGCCACCCATTAGCACAGTCATCTCATGTGCCGTGAGACCCATTAGTTGGGCGCGGTCAAGCAACATCTCTTCCGGGCTAACCACATAATCCTGCTTTTGCCAGTTTCGGAAGCCGTCGTGAAGCGGTTCGAGAACAGCAAATGATTCGGAGTCTGTCATTTCAGCAGAGGCATCACCGCGTCCGGGTGCGAATGGGACTTTAATCTCGATTCCCGCAGCTTTCGCGGCTTCTTCAACCGCAAGCGTTCCGGCGAGGACAATTACATCCGCCAAGCTGGCACCGGTTTGGGTAGCGATTGGCTCCAGCACGGCTAGCACTTTGGTAAGCCTCTCCGGCTCATTGCCAACCCAGTCTTTCATGGGAGCGAAGCGGATGCGCGCACCATTGGCACCTCCGCGCAAGTCGGAGCAGCGGAAAGTACGCGCGCTATCCCAGGCAGTCGCCACTCTCTCACCGATACTCAGTCCACAGGAAGTAATGTGCGCCTTGACTGCATCGACATCGTAATCTTGGTGGCCAGCCGGAATGGGATCCTGCCAGATGTGGTCTTCCTGCGGGACTTCCGGGCCGATATAGCGAACTCTTGGACCCATGTCGCGATGCGTCAACTTAAACCAGGCGCGTGCGAAAACCTCTGAGAAATAAGCTGGATCTTTGTAGAAGCGCTCGGATATTTTGCGATACTCCGGATCCTTAACCATCGCCATATCAGCATCTGTCATGATCGGGTTGTAGCGTATGGAAGGATCCTCGACATCGACGGGCTTGTCTTCTTCCTTGATGTTAATCGGCTCCCACTGCCAAGCACCCGCTGGACTCTTCTTTAATTCCCAGTCATAAGTAAAGAGCATGTGGAAATAACCGTTGTCCCATTTTGTTGGGTGCGTGGTCCATGCGCCTTCAATCCCACTGGATACGGTGTCGCGGCCACAGCCCTTGCCTTGTGGATTTTTCCAGCCAAAACCTTGTTCGTGGACGTCTGCGCCTTCGGGGGATGGTCCCAGCTTGGAAGCATCGCCGTTGCCATGGCACTTGCCGACGGTGTGACCGCCTGCGGTAAGGGCAACCGTTTCTTCATCATTCATTGCCATCCGGGCGAAGGTTTCGCGGACCTGTGCCGCGGTTTTGAGGGGGTCGGGTTTGCCGTTCACTCCTTCGGGGTTAACGTAGATCAAGCCCATTTGCACGGCGGCGAGAGGGTTTTCCATGGTAGCGGGATTCTGCACATCCGCATAGCGTTCATCGCTGGGCGCAAGCCACTCTTTTTCCGAGCCCCAGTAAATGTCTTTTTCGGGATGCCAGATATCGGTGCGACCAAATGAAAATCCATAGGTTTTAAGCCCCATGGACTCATAGGCAACATTGCCAGCGAGGATCATTAAATCCGCCCAGCTGATTTTATTGCCATACTTTTTCTTAATGGGCCAGAGAAGTCTCCGGGCTTTATCAAGATTGACATTGTCGGGCCATGAATTGAGTGGCGCAAAACGCTGATTCCCAGTGCCTCCACCGCCACGACCGTCGGAAATGCGATAAGTGCCCGCCGCGTGCCAAGCCATGCGTATCATGAAGCCACCATAATGCCCCCAGTCTGCTGGCCACCATTCCTGACTGTCAGTCATCAAGGCATGAAGGTCTTTCTTTAGGCCTTCGAAGTCCAATGATTTTACGACTTCCCGGTAGTTGAAATCCTCACCCATTGGATTCGTCTTGGTATCGTGCTGATGCAGGATGTCGAAGTTGAGAGCGTTCGGCCACCAATCCATGTTGGATTTTCCAACAGCCGTGTGGCCGCCATGCATGAAGGGGCATTTGCCTCCGCTGGTAGCTCCAGGAGAGGGCGAATTATCGTTGATCGATTCGAGTGTGGATTCGTCTTTCATAAATTTCTAAAAATTCAAGGATAGAACTACAAGGGTTAAAGCCTTACCCGGGGGATGCTATTATTGCAACTGAAATACCTAAAAACAGCCA
>SKFT01000120.1 GCA_007117865.1 Puniceicoccaceae bacterium
CTCAATGCCAATTAATCGCTCCGGTTTGGCCTCGCCGGGAATCCGGCTCAACAAACGCATCAAAACATGGACTTGCTTACCATCATTAAGGCTGACCACCAGCGCAAATGGATTGCGCATAACCGTCTCCTCCGTAACCGAAGCAAACTGTGACATCGTTCGCACGCGCAAGCCCAAAGCCTCGAACTGATTTTGCACAGCAGCAATTTCCGCATGCGGATAGCCAACAACTAATACCCGCTGCTGGGCTGCACTGGTAGTGCCAGGGGTCTCGGCTGATTCATTGAGAAAACAGGCCACACCAACGCGCACAACAAATTGAAAATGAGAACCTTGACCAAAAATACTATCCACCCAAATAGCACCACCCATGGCTTTCACAATTTGAGCGCAAATGGCCAATCCCAAACCGCTACCTGCTTTAGGCTTTTGCGCACTGCCCTCTACCTGAGAAAAGGCATCAAAGATCTCGCGCTCGGCATAGCGAGGGATGCCTATGCCCTCATCGCGCAAACCGATATAAAGATAATTGTGATGCAATCCCTGGAGAAAGTGCGATCTGGCATTAAGTCCGGCTTTGGCTTTAGTAGGCAGATCCACTTCACGCAAAATACGTACCTCGACGTCGATTGAACCCTTATTGGAAAATTTGATGGCATTGCTCAACAGATTACTCAACAACTGCCGAATTCGTATAACATCGCCTTCAATCAACTCCGGAACCTCTGCACCGATGTGAACATTGATATGCAGGCCCTTTTCCAATGCTTGGATTTTGAATAATTCGGTCACTTCCGCAACCACAGCTCGCGGAGGAAACTCCTCCACATTTAAGGCAATTTTACCTGCCTGTACGCGTGAAAAATCGAGTAATGTATCAATCATCTCCAACAATGAAAGCGCACTGCGATAAATAATACGGACCTGTTCCTTGTCCGCTTCGGGCAATTCAGCCTCCGTTAAAAATGATGCCATTCCGATAATCGCGTTGAGCGGGGTGCGAATTTCGTGGGAAATGCACGCTATAAAATGGTCACGGGTTTGATTGGCCTGCACTGCCGCATTGCGTGCTTTTTCGAGCTCCAACTCTACTTGCTTGCGACGGGTGACTTCCTGCATCACACCAACTATACGAGTAGGCTTTCCATTCTCATCGATTTCAAGAACACGCGCCCGGTCCTGCACCCACATATAGCGCCCATCCCACTTGCGAATGCGGTAATCCAGCTCGACAAAATCACCCTTTCTTTTCAGCCTGCGCTTAAATGTTGCCATTACCCGCTCGCGCTCCTCGGGTGCAACACGCTCAAACCAATCGTCATGTCGATAGCCACGGTCGGATTCTGGAATCTCCAACAGATCGAACCAAAAGGCGTCGCGATATGTTTCACCAGTCCGGCGATCTGAGTCCCAAAAACCCAGCGCGGCACCCTTCATGGCAGTTTTGAAGCGATTCTCCGGCTCGGGATAAAAACGATTTGAAGCTGCTGTCAACCGTGTTAGTGCCCTTGGCCCGAGTCCGCAGCCTGACAACATTAATAAACACAAGATGACGAGAGCCCAGCCAAATCCCAGCCAAGCTGCCAGAGCCAAAGCAACGATAGCGGATGATAGCAAAGCTACTGCAATCAACCATGGCAAGGGAGTCCTACTAACAACCTGCGCCATACCCTTGTAAATCGCATTCATAGCTGTGTATCAACCACCGGCAACGACCGCCTTAAAACCCTCATTTTCCAACATCTGCGCCAGTTTAGCACGGCAATCGCCCTGGAGCTCAATTGCAGATGCCTGTAACTTCCCGCCGCAACCGAGCTGTTGCTTGGCACGTTTGAGGAATCCTTCGCGCCAAGCCGCATTGCAAGAAGGAGGCAGGTCCACCACAAGGGTAACAACCTTGCCACCGCGGCCTGACTTTTCACGAAGCAGGGTAATTCGTTTACGCTTGTTACTAGCAGTGAAGAGATTGCTGGCCGAGCCAGTTGATTCAAGTTCCAGCTCAACAGCTGACACTTTATCGATACCCCCAAAAAGGCCATGACTCAATTGTGCCGAATCAGCATCCACTGGAATTTTACTTTTTTTACTGCTCATATTTGGTGCGGCAGATCGGGGTTATCCAGCCATGCCAGCGCCTTGGTATAACTACGCTTTTCCAAATAATGCCGTAGTCGAGGATGCATATCGACATTTTCGCGGCAAAAAGAGTCCAATGCCTTGAGTGCCGTGGCAAGATCGCTAGGATCGCCCAGTGCTTGCGGCTGGACGACTGAGCGCAAGAAGTGTGTTAAGGCATCCCTTTTCATTGGAATGACAGTAGATAGGATAAGCACCAATCAGGTCAATGGGAAAAGATGCTTCTCAAACCACCACGCTTGGCGATAAGGTGTAAAAATGGCGCATGCTGGAAAATATGGCAAGGGCATCGCCACCGAGATACCTGCCCAAAAAAACGTCCACGCTCAACAAAGCATCCATGGATTGGACTTTATCTGTTGTTGCGTTTTTTACACTAGGCGGAGCCGCTTGCCAATAAGCATTGAGACCCTGAAGTGCCATTTCCGGATCGGTGCGGTGGAAAACGCGAAACAAACTATGTCCATAAATCAAAGCATCCCTCACTTGGCACTGCAGCGGCGTAAGATTGGCACCTACATCCTCCTCAAAATCACACAAGGTCACCTCAGCCTCATTGCAAAGGACATCCTTTAATGCCGGGCGACCGTGCCAGCATCCACATTGGTGCATTTTTGCCAACAGTGTCGATATGGATTGCAACTGAATGACACGATGATTGCGGGAATGACTTTGATCGCGCAAAACTGTGGTTGCTGGACTACCGGAATCCAATAACAGTAACCAATCAGCCCCTTCTGCAATGATGCGGGGAACAGGAAAGCCTAACTTTGCCAACTTACGGATGCGCCTGGCCTCGCCCTTTAGGGACTCCCCGGCTTGGACGGCGACGGTTGGCAACAAGAATGGGTTGTCGCACAAACGGGCTAACCACGTCTGCAGCCAATGCCAGCAGTTAACGCTTGCCGGCTGCGGAACTTTTAGCCAAGCCCGGCGTCCATCGGGCAACTGAACTGGCAAGGTTCTTAGGTGCGGATATTCCGCCCTCGCCTCAGCTACCAAGACCGCAAGGTCAATGAGGTCGTCAGCTGGCAGTGGCCTGCTCTTCATCGCGCATTAATTTATACTCCATGGAATCCATCAACGCTTCCCACGCGGCTTCGATAATATTGTCACTGGCCCCCACCGTGCCCCAGATTTCATGCCCGTCGGTGGATTCAATCCACACCCGTATGATAGCATCGGCACCTTGCTCCGTTTCAAGAATGCGCACCTTAAAGTCGGTCAGCTCAATGTTGTTGATTGATGGGAAAACCGGTGCCAGCGCTTTGCGCAAAGCATGATCAAGAGCGCCTACAGGACCAGAGGCCTCGGCGACCGTATGGTGCGTCTGGCCATCGATACGCACCTTTACTGTAGCCTCTGATACGGTTTGTTTGGTATCGGGTCGGTGGCTAACCGTGACCCGATAGCCTTCCAGCTCAAAGCGCTCCGCCTTGCCCTGCAGGAAGCGACTCAGAAGTAACTTAAAGGAGGCATCGGCTGCCTCGTATTCGTAACCGCGAAACTCGAGTTCCTTAAGCTCGGCAAGGAATGACTTCAACTTCGGAGAGCGGGCTTCCAAATCGACGCCAATCTCGCGCGCCTTCATCATGATACTACTGCGTCCGGACATGTCAGAAACCAACACCCGGGTGCGATTACCCACCAAAGCCGGATCGATGTGCTCGTAGCTGCGCGCCACCTTGGCAGCGGCATCGGCGTGTACGCCACCCTTGTGGGCAAAGGCACTGACTCCGACAAAGGGTGCTTTGGCATCGCTTTCACGATTGGCCATCTCGTCGATAAATAAGCTGAGGTCGCGCAATTTGGACAAGTTGGCGGCACAGTTCAGCTGGCGATCCATCTTGAGCAACAAATTGGGAATGATCGTGGTTAGATTGGCATTGCCGTTACGTTCACCAACGCCATTCATGGTGCCTTGAACCATACCCGCACCCGCTTCTATGCCTCCGAGAGAAACGGCTACACCCAGTCCGGAGTCGTTGTGGCAATGGACGCCGACGACACATTGCGGGAAGGCATCGTTTACCTTGGCAACAATCCCCTGCAATTGCCCTACGAGCATGCCGCCGTTGGTATCGCAAAGCGTCAAATTACCGGCACCACCCCGAGCGGCAGCCGCCAGCGTCTGCATGGCGTATTCGGGATTGTCCAAATAACCATCGAAAAAATGTTCAGCATCATAAATAACCTCACGGCCCGAGCTGACGAGGAAGCGGACGGAGTCCTCTATCATACGCAAATTCTCTTCGGCTGTAGTGCGGATGATTTCTGTGACGTGCAACAACCAGGTTTTTCCAAAGATGGTGACCACCGGGGTCTCCGCTTGCAACAACGTTTGCAGTTGCGCGTCATCGGCCGCAGCAACATTCGCCCGGCAAGTGGAACCAAAGGCTGCCAGCTTGGC
>SKFT01000117.1 GCA_007117865.1 Puniceicoccaceae bacterium
AAGCGTTTGGCGCGTTCGACAAAACCTTCACTGACGGGATGGTTTCCCTCGCCGCAGGCTTCAGCGTAGGCTTCCAGCTTGGCGCGTTGCTCGCCGGTGAGTTTTTGCGGCACCTCCACCTGAACCCGGACCAGCAAATCGCCTTTGCTTTCGCTGCGCAAGCGAGGCATGCCTTGATTGCGCAAGCGGAAGGTGGTGCCGGTTTGGGTTCCGGCCGGGATTTTTAGACTGCCCTTGCCAAACAAAGTCGGTACATCGATGCTGCCACCCAGGGCGGCAAGGGTAAACTTGATCGGGATTTCGCAAAATAAATCGCTGCCCTGGCGCTCGAAAAACTCGTGTTCCTTAACGTGCATCACCACGTAAAGATCACCAGAGGGCGCCCCCATCATACCCGCTTCGCCCTTGCCAGCGGAGCGCAGTTTGGAACCGGTATCGACTCCAGCTGGGATTTTCAGCTTAACCGTAGAGGTCTCCATCACCCTACCCTCACCATTACAAGCCGAGCAGGGTTTTTCGATCACGCTACCGGAACCGTGACAGGTTGGGCAGACTTGACGGTAACTGATAAAGCCACGATTGGATACTACTTGACCAGCGCCACCGCAGGTGGGGCAAGTGATCTTTTTTGATCCCGGCTCCGCGCCGCTGCCACCACATTTTTTGCATTCGACCGGACGCCGGTAGCGAATTTCCTTTTCGGTGCCCTTGGCCGCTTCTTCCAGGGAAATTTCAATATCGTAGCGCAAATCGGCGCCAGCCATGTTGTCTGCCCCACCGCCGCCACCGCCAAAGAACTCTTCAAAGATACCGCCACTGCCACCACCGCCGCGACGACCACCACCGCCAAAAACCTCGCGAAAGACATCAAATGGATCGTGGAATCCGCCGCCGCCACCAGCACGCGGACCGGCACCGCCATTTTGGAAGGCAGCATGCCCATAGCGATCGTATGCAGCGCGCTTGTCGGCATCTTTCAAAACCTCGTATGCCTCGGATACCTCTTTAAATTTCTCTTCTGCAGCAGCATCGCCCGCATTCTTGTCTGGGTGGTATTTGACTGCCAGTTTGCGGTAGGCCTTTTTGATCGCATCGGCATCTGCCGAGCGATCCACACCCAATAATTTATAATAATCTTCTTTCGCCATAATGTGAACGGATTAGGCGTTGCTGTCGCCTGTGGTAGGTCCACTGGAAACAATGACACTGGCAGCGCGCAGAAGACGGCTATTCAAGCGATAGCCCACGCGCACGGTTTGCAAGACCTTGCCCTCTTCGACTTCATCCGATGGCTGCTGGGTGAGGGCATCGTGCAAATTGGGATCGAAGTCCTCATTTTGCGGCTCAATGGACTCCAGTCCCTGTTCGCGCAAGACACCTTGCAATTGATCATGCACCATTGAAAAACCCTTGGTCACCTCGCGGGCCTCGGGATGGCTCTCGGCAGATTGCAGGCCGAGGCGAAGGTTGTCCAGCACTGGCAGCAGTGCCTCGATAATACCGGTTGCAGCGGAGCGAATAATATCCTGCTTTTCACGGGCCAAACGGCGGCGAAAATTCTCCATCTCTGCCACGGTACGCAAATAGCGATCCTTCAATGACGCAATTTCCTCCTGCGCCTTTTGCAATTCTTCGGCAAGATTGAGAACATCCTCCGCCGATGCCTCGGCAATCGATTCGTCGGCAACCTTATTTTCCTGTGCGACTTCCGCTTCCTCAGCGGTTAATTCCTGTTGTTCGTTAGTCTGTGTATCCTGTTTTTTCATTCCAATTTAAAATTCAACTTCCGACCTCTGACTTCTGCCCTCCGTCTTATGACATCATGCTTCCTCTTCATCGACCTCGATCACTTTGGAAATACCGATCAAGCGATCCTTATCTTTGCTTACGTTGATCAAGCGGACTCCGGTCGTGGAACGACCGATGATACGGACATCTTTGACAGGTGAGCGCACGGCCTGACCCGCAAGGCTGAACATGACGATTTCATCTTCCTCGCGCACACTTAGTGCAGCGGCGACGCGCTCGGTCTTCATGGCGCGGATACCGGAACCACCACGCGTTTGCAGGCGATACTCGGAAAAGGCGGTGCGTTTGCCGAGACCATTTTCACCCGCTGTCAAGAGGTGCGCCTCATTATCGACCACCTCAATGGCGACCACGGCATCGTCCTCCTGTTTGAGCTTGATACCGCGTACGCCGCGTGTGGCGCGTCCCATTGGACGCAGATCTTTTTCACTAAATCGGATCGACATGGCCTGGCGGGTCACCAGCACCAACTCATCCTCGCCATTGGTTAATCGCACGCCCATCAAATGATCGCCCTCGTCGATATTGATACCGATAAGACCACCGCGGCGGTAATTGCGGTAGTCGGTGAGGAGTGACTTTTTGACGGTGCCGTTGCGGGTGGCCATTACCAAGTGATGATTTTCGTTATCAAAATCCTTAACGCAAATCATGGCAGCGATTTTCTCGCCCTCACGCAGCTCCAGCAAGTTGGCAATGGCACGCCCCTTGCTGGTGCGCACTCCCTCGGGAATGGTGTAAACCTTTTCCACGTAGACGCGGCCATTGTTCATAAAAAACATGATATAGTCATGGGTGCTGGCGGTAAAGAGGTGCTCGACGAAGTCTTCGCCATGCGAACCGGAGCCGATGACGCCTTTGCCGCCACGCTTTTGTGAGCGGTAGGAATCGACAGCCGTGCGCTTGATAAAGCCCTTATGGGTAACTGTTATGATGCAGCCCTCATTTGGAATGACGTCCTCCATGCGGAACTCGCCTTCGGCATCGATGATCTGACAGCGGCGGGCATCACCGTGCTTTTCCTTCATCTCGCCAAGCTCGTCCTTGATAACCGTTAGCAACTTGCTCTCACTTTCGATAATGGTGCGCAACTCGGCGATGGTTTCCATCAGGGCCTTATATTCCGCTTCCAATTTTTCGCGCTCCAATCCGGTCAATTGATACAATCGTAATTCAAGAATGGCGTTGGCTTGAATTTCCGAGATGGGATACTTGGCCAACAACTTGCTGCGGGCTTCGTCACGATTGGAGGAGTCGCGTATGATTTTGACAAAGTCGTCGATGTTATCGAGTGCGATCAGATAACCCTCGAGCACATGTGCGCGGGCCTCCGCCTTGCGCAGCTGGAACTGGGTGCGGCGGAACACCACCTCGCGGCGGTGGTCGACATAGCACTGCAACATTTCCTTGATGTTCATCTGCTTGGGACGACGGTTGTCGAGCGCCAGCAAGATGACGCCGAAGGAGCTTTCCATCGGCGTTTGCTTATAGAGCTGATTCATGATGACGCGCGGGATGGCCCCGCGCTTGAGCTCAATCACGATCCGTGTTTTCTCGTCGGACTCATCGCGCAAGTCAGATACGCCATCGAGGATTTTTTCCTGAATCAAATCGGCAATACGCATGACCAGGGTTGCGCGGTTGACATTGTAGGGGATGGCGTGGATGACGATTTGCTCGCGTCCATTCTCCTCCTCCACCTCAATCAGGCCGCGCATACGCACGATCCCGCGACCGGTCTTCATGTAGCTATCAATACCGGAGGTTCCATAGATGAAGCCACCGCCGGGGAAGTCAGGCCCCGGCAAGTGCATACGCAGGGTCTCGATGGAGACGTTGGGATCGTCGATCAGCGCGCAGGTGGCATCGATCAACTCATTGAGATTGTGCGGTGGTATGTTGGTGGTCATACCTACCGCAATACCCGTGGAGCCATTCATCAGCAGGTTGGGCAGGGCCGCGGGCAGGACGCTCGGCTCGGTGGTGCTCTCCTTGTAGTTGGGAACGAAATCGACGGTATCCTCGTCGATATTTTTCAGTAAATCCTCGGCCACGGAGCGCAGACGACATTCGGTGTAACGATAGGCGGCGGGCGGATCACCGTCGATGGAACCAAAATTGCCCTGCGGCTCGATCAGCGGATAACGCATGACCCAGTTTTGCGCAAGGCGTACCAAGGTATCATACACTGAGGTATCGCCGTGGGGGTGATAGTTTTTGAGCACTTCACCAACTACACCCGCGCACTTGTCGAAGGAGCGGTTATGCAGCAAGCCTTCCCGCAGCATCGCGTAGAGGATGCGACGCTGCACTGGCTTGAGCCCATCGCGGGCATCGGGCAGGGCACGGCTGACAATCACTGACATCGAGTAATCGATGTAGGCCGTCTGCATGATATCGGTGATATTTGTGAGAGCATTGCGCTCAATCAATTCAGTTTGCGACTCGTTTTCCATAGTTGCGCGTTGGCAAAGGGTTGATCGTTGGTGATAACGAACGGGTTATACGTCGAGATAAGACACGTTTAGCGCGTTGTCTTCGATGAATGCGCGGCGTGAGGGAACATCCTCACCCATCAACATGGTAAAGACCGCATCAGCAACCGCCGCATCGCTGATATCGACTTTAAGCAGTCGGCGGGTGTCGGGATCCATTGTGGTTTCATAGAGCTGCTTTGGATTCATTTCACCCAGCCCCTTGTAGCGCTGAATGCTGAGTCCACGACGGCCCAGGGCGCGGATGTGCTCAATGACTTCGAGGATGGAGTGCAGAGCGATGATGTTTTCATTTTTCTCGCCACGGTTCTCCACCAGTTGGTAGCGCGACTCTTCGCTGCGGGCAAACTGGTGTACATCCATGCCACTGGCAGCGATCTCGCGCAGGAGCTTACTCATTTCAGTGGACTCGAAAATCTCGTGCAGGGAAATGCGCTGCTGCACGGTAATGCCGTCATCGGTCTGCACCTCGCGGGTCAACAAGTCAGCATCTTCCTCCTCAGTCAAAGCCAATTCCGAGTAGAAAGCCGCACGGGCATCGTCATCGAGCAAAAAGTGGAATGTCTCCTTATTGCCTGTGCGAATGCGCACGATGTAGCGCGGCAAGGTGTAACTTTCCTTGTCGTGTTGATCCAGGTAGGCGGCAAAGTCACAACCGTAGCGGGTGACGCCGCGGCCAACAGTTTCCAGGCGCGACAGCACCTCGATCAGTTTACTGATTGCCTCGCCGGGCAAAGCCTGGCTGTCGCGCAGACGCACCAGAGTGACGTCTTCAGTGCCGAGCTCGAGCAAGATGCGGTTGAGCTGTGGATCATTGTCGATATATTGCTCGCGGCGCTTGCGCTTGATTTTGTAGAGGGGTGGTTGAGCGATGTAGACGTAACCCGCTTCAATCAAGCCACGCATTTGGCGGAACAGGAAGGTCAGCAACAGCGTGCGGATGTGTGCGCCATCAACGTCGGCGTCGGTCATGATGATGACCTTATGGTAGCGGGCCTTGGTAGCATCGAAAGCACCGTCACCCTCGTGATCGCCAATGCCAGTTCCAAGCGCGGTGATCAGGGTGCGAATTTCATTATTGTTCAGCACCTTGTCCAGACGCGCCTTTTCGACGTTTAGCAGCTTGCCACGAATCGGCAGAATGGCTTGGGTGCGGCGATCGCGTCCCTGCTTGGCGGAACCACCGGCTGAGTCACCCTCAACAATGTAAAGCTCACACTTGGAAGGATCCTTCTCCGAGCAGTCGGCCAGCTTGCCGGGCAGTCCACCGGAAACCAGCGCGCTTTTGCGCACGGTTTCGCGGGCTTTGCGGGCGGCTTCGCGGGCGCGGGCTGCGTTTAGGCATTTGTCAATGATGCGTTTTGTGATCTGCGGGTTGGTCTCGAAATAGTATTTGAGCTCCTCGCCGGTAATTTTTTGCACGATGCCATCGACCTCGCCGTTGGAGAGCTTGGTCTTGGTCTGCCCCTCAAAGCGCGGCTCGGGAACTTTGACCGATATGACAGCGGTCAGTCCCTCGCGGGAGTCATCTCCAGTGAGGCTCGGATCCTTGTCCTTGATCAGATTATTTTGCTTGGCGTAGTTGTTAATGACGCGAGTCAGTGCAGTGCGGAAGCCGGACAGGTGGGTGCCGCCCTCGATGTTGTGGATCGAGTTGGCGTAAGCGTAGATTTGGTCGTTGTAGCTGTCATTGTATTGCAAGGCCACATCGACGATGATCTTGGCACCGCGATCGGTAACGGGCGAATCCGCCTCGCCGTGAAAACTGATCGGCTCAGGATGCACAACATTTTTATTTGCATTGAGGAAAGTGACATATTCCTTGATGCCATCGCGGAACAGAAAGCGCTCGCTGCGATTTGTGCGCTGGTCAAAGAACTCAATAACGATTCCGGGGTTGAGAAAGGCCAACTCGCGCAGGCGCTTGGCCAATAAATCGTATTTAAAGTCGCGCGTGGTTTCGAAAATCTGTGGATCCGGACTGAAGGCAATGCGCGTGCCCTTGCCCTTGGTGTCGCCAATGATTTTGAGCTTGGAAACCGTTTTGCCGCGGGAAAACTCCATTTTGTGCACCTTGCCCTCGCGGCGGACCTCGACCTCAAACCATTCCGAGACCGCATTCACACACTTGGCGCCGACACCGTGCAAGCCACCGGAAACCATGTAGGCACCTTTGCCGAATTTACCGCCAGCATGCAAATTGGTCATTACCAACTCCAGGGCAGGGATATTGTACTTAGGATGAATATCCACCGGAATGCCGCGACCATTGTCTTCAATCGAGCAAGAACCATCGCTGTGAATGGTCACCGTGATGTGGTCGCAATGGCCTGCAAGTGCCTCGTCAATGGAGTTGTCGACGATCTCAAAAACGCAGTGGTGGAGTCCGCGCTCATTGGTATCACCGATATACATGTCGGGACGTTTGCGCACTCCCTCAAGTCCTTCGAGCTTTTGAATTTGCGAAGCATCGTAGGATTCCTTGTCGGCGTTTTCGGGCGCGTTGCTAATTGGCGGTATTGTATCGGACATAAACTTCCTTTAATGGCAAAACAATCGCCCAATGGCCAATAAAAAAATCGTGTTTTTCATATGCTTTTTTCTGGCCAAGCAATTGGCATTCCAGCTATAAGTATAATGAATCCCGGTATAATTTTCCTTAAAGAAACACTTATCATGGTCACAATCCCAAATAATTCACTATCGATTCATGACGGCAATGAAGCTGCGGCTTCGGTGGCCTACCGTCTAAGCGAAATCATCGCCATTTATCCGATCACTCCCAGTTCGCCAATGGCTGAGCTTTCCGATGAGTGGTCCGCGCAGGGCAAGCGCAATTTGTGGAATGCTGTGCCGATGGTGGCGCAGATGCAATCTGAGGGCGGTGCAGCGGGTGCCTTACACGGGGCATTGCAGGCAGGCACACTCTCGACTACCTTTACCGCCTCGCAGGGCTTGCTGTTGATGATTCCCAACATGTATAAAATCGCTGGTGAATTGACGCCCTTCTGCATGCACGTAACCGCGCGCACGCTGGCCACGCATGCCTTATCCATTTTTGGCGATCACTCGGACGTGATGGCCTGTCGTCAGACTGGCTTTGCCATGCTGGCATCCAACTCGGTGCAGGAGGCCCATGACATGGCGGCCATCGCCCATGCCGCAACCCTGGAGAGTCGGGTGCCCTTCCTGCATTTCTTCGATGGCTTCCGCACCTCTCACGAAGTCAATACCTACCGGGAGCTCAGTGACGACAGCCTGCGGGCTTTGATTAAGGAAGAGAGCGTCAGCGCTTTCCGCGAGCGCTCATTGACTCCCGACCATCCGCTGCTGCGCGGCACGGCACAAAATCCGGATGTCTTTTTTCAGGCCCGCGAGGGAATTAATCGTTATTATGATCGCTTGCCATCGATAGTTGAGGATGTGATGCAGCGCTTTGCCGATTTGACCGGACGCGAATACCAGCTATTTGACTATGAGGGTCCGGACGATGCCGAGCAGGTCATCATTATCATGGGTTCGGGAGCGGAGACGGTTGAACAAACCAGCCGCTGGCTGAATCAACATACCAATGCCAACACCGGTGTGCTGAAAGTGCGTTTATTCCGTCCATTCTCGATTGCACACTTTATCAACGCCCTGCCGAAAACTGTCAAAAAAATAGCCGTGCTAGACCGCACCAAGGAACCCGGCGCTGTCGGCGATCCGCTCTATCAGGACATCATTACCGCTTTGGCCGAAGCCCGCGTTACGGCAGTCGAAGCGGTTCCACAACCGCTAATCGTAGCCGGTCGTTATGGCTTGGGCTCGAAGGAATTCAACCCGGCTATGGTAAAAGCCGTTTACGACAACCTCAGCTGCGATGTTCCGCGTAACCACTTTACCGTAGGAATTGTCGATGATGTCACCCATACCTCACTAGCGTTTGACCCGGGCTTTGACATTGAGGGCAAGGATATCTTCCGCGCTGTCTTTATTGGACTCGGTTCCGACGGCACGGTCGGCGCCAACAAGAACACCATTAAAATAATCGGCAGCGAAACCGATTATTACGCGCAAGCTTACTTCGTCTATGACAGCAAGAAGTCCGGCGCAATGACGGTTTCGCATCTGCGTTTTGGTCCAGAGCCCGTCCATGCGCCTTATTTGATCGACAACGCGCGCTTCATTGGCTGTCACCAGTTTTCCTTTATCGACCGCTTCGATGTGCTCTCGCGAGCTGCGGAGGGAGCCATCTTCCTGCTTAACGCCCCTTATGGTGCGGACACCATCTGGGATCGTCTGCCCCTGGAAGTGCAGGAAACCATCGTCCGCAAAAAGATTCACCTGTATGTGATCGATGCCTACAAAGTCGCCCGCGAGGTGGAGATGGGCAACCGCATTAACACCATCATGCAGACCTGTTTTTTTGCCATTTCCGGAATCCTTCCGCGCGATGAAGCCATTGCCAAGATCAAGGAAGCCATTGAAAAAACCTACGGCAAGAAGGGCCGTGCGATCATCGAGAAAAACTTTGCCGGAGTTGACAATGCGCTGGCCAACCTGCACGAGGTGAAGGTCCCTGCCCATGCTACCAGCAAGCGACTACGCCTGCCACCGGTTGCCGAAAAGGCTCCTGACTTCGTGCAAAAAGTGACAGGCGTGATACTGGCAGGCGATGGCGATGCGCTGCCTGTCTCCGCCTTCCCCATTGACGGCACTTGGCCAACCGCCACCAGTCAGTGGGAAAAACGCGGCATAGCCCAATCGGTGCCGGTATGGGAATCCGACCTGTGCATCCAATGCGGAAAGTGTGCACTGGTATGTCCGCATGCTGCCATCCGCGCCAAGGCCTACCCGGCCGATTGCGCCGATGCCAAAGCAGACGGATTCAAGTCGGTGGAGTTCAAATCGCGCGAGATTAAGGATTTTCTATTCACCATTCAAACCGCACCCGAGGACTGCACAGGCTGCAACCTATGCGTCACCATGTGCCCGGCCAAGGATCGTGCCAATCCGAGTCGCAAGGCGATCAATATGACGCCATTGGATGAGGTATTGGGAACTGAAAGGCGCAATTTTGAAACCTTCCTCAAGCTGCCGGAAGTGGATGTCAACGAGCTACCGCTTGATATTAAACACAGTCAACTGCGGCAACCGCTGTTTGAATTCTCTGGTGCTTGCGCCGGTTGCGGCGAAACGCCTTACATCAAGTTGCTCACCCAGCTGTTCGGCGATCGCCTGCTGCTGGCCAACGCAACCGGTTGCTCGTCGATCTACGGCGGCAACCTGCCAACCACGCCCTACACCACCAATAGCGATGGCCGCGGACCCGCCTGGGCCAACTCACTATTTGAGGACAACGCCGAATTCGGCTTTGGCATGCGCATGGCGATGGACCAAAAAGGCATCATGGCCAGCGAGCTGCTACCACGCTTCGCCGAAGTTATTGGTAAGGATAAAGTGGCGACACTATTGCATAATCCGCAAAAGGATGAGGCGGCGATTGCCCAGCAACGAAGCCTGGTCGCCGAGCTGAAGCAAAAACTCGCCAACGATACCTCGTCCGAAGCCAACCGCATGCGCCACTTGGCCGATTATCTGGTGCGCAAGTCGGTATGGTGCCTTGGCGGGGATGGCTGGGCCTACGACATTGGCTACGGCGGCATCGATCACGTGCTTGCCTCGGGTCGCAACGTCAAGATTCTGGTAATGGACACCGAAGTTTACTCCAATACCGGTGGCCAGTCATCGAAGGCCACACCGACGGGTGCCATTGCCAAATTTGCAGCCTCCGGCAAGGTGCAGTGCAAGAAGGATCTCGGACTGCTGGCGATGGGCTACGAAAATGTCTACGTCGCTTCCATTGCCATGGGTGCCAAGGATGCGCAAACGCTTAGAGCGCTGGCTGAGGCCGATGCTTATGATGGCCCCGCGCTGGTCATTGCCTACAGTCACTGCGTCGCCCACGGTTACAATCTCAACTTCGGCATGGAGCAACAGAAAAAAGCCGTGCAAACAGGCTACTGGCCGCTCTATCGCTATGATCCGCGGCGTACCGAAGAGGGCTTGCCACCGCTGCAACTTGATGCGCCCGCACCCAAGCTACCGCTGCGCGAATACACCAATAACGAACTGCGCTTCCGTATGTTGACCTTATCCAATCCCGATCAGGCCGCCAAACTACACAAGGCCGCCGAGGCGCAAATCGCCCGCCGCGTCAATCATTACCAACAACTGGCAACCGAAGTTCCAGGAAAGGAGCAAGCCGAATCATGAACAATTATCTAGCAACGGAATACTTGGGGTTAAAACTGCCGCACCCGATCGTGCTTGGCGCATCACCCTTGGTCAACTCGTTAGAGCAAGTGCGGGCGATTGAGGATGCCGGTGCTGCAGCACTCGTCATGCACTCGCTGTTTGAAGAACAGGTGTTGGCGGACGAAGCCGGTGTGCAAGCTCATGTAACCAGTCATGGTGAGGCATTTGCCGAGGCCCCCAGTTACTTCCCCGCCGCCACCGACTACGCGCTCGGTCCCGACGACTACCTCGAACAGATCCGCAAGATTAAGGAAATCGTCTCCATGCCAGTGATTGGTTCGCTCAATGGACGCACTCAGGGCGGGTGGATTGACTTTGCCCGCGACATTGAAGCTGCAGGCGCGGATGCGCTTGAGCTGAATCTCTACTTTCAGCCAACCGAGGTGGAAATGACCAGTACGGAGATTGAGACTGAAGCGGTGGAGATCGTGCGTGCCGTGCGCGGACACACCCAACTGCCACTGGCGGTCAAACTTTCGCCGTACTTCACTGCCCTACCCGCCTTTGTCCGCGCCATCCACGACGCCGGAGCCGATGGGGTGGTGTTGTTCAATCGCTTTTATCAACCCGATATTGATATCGAGGAACTCGACACCCTGCCCTCGCTGCGCCTGTCCAATAGCAGCGAACTACTCCTGCGCCTGCGCTGGCTCGCCATCCTGCATGGACGGATGCCGTTGAGCCTATCCTGTAGTGGCGGCGTCCATACCGTAGAGGATGTCATCAAAGCCATCATGGCCGGCGCCGACAGCGTACAGATGGTCAGCCGCATGTTGCGCGAAGGCCCAGCCATCATCCCCGGAATGTTGCAATCGCTGCAAACCTGGATGGAAGAACATGAATACGCCTCACTCGCGCAAATGAAAGGCAGTCTCAGCTACCGCAACACCCCCCATCCCGAAGCTATCGAACGCGCCAATTACCTCAAAATCCTCCAAAGCTGGAAGCCGTGAGGGATCCGGAGGTTAAGCTTTTTGACCTTACTGTATGAGGTCGGCGACGGCTTCGCTTTCCTCAAGCAGCTCGGCGCAGCTGGCGTCGATTTTTTCGCGACTGAAAGCGTTGACCTCTTTGCCCTGCACGACGCTGAGGGTCTTGCCATCGGAGCAAACTGGCAGTGAAACGATCAAACCCTTGGGTGTACCGTAGCTACCGTCGCTGCAAAGCGCGAGGCTGAAGCTATCGCCTTCCGCGGTGGGATTGACGATTCTGCGCACGGTATCGACCACGCCGTTGGCGGCGGAGGCCGCCGAGGAGGCGCCACGGGCTTTGATGATCGCCGCGCCGCGCTTCTGGACGGTGGGAATAAAAGTGTCCTTGAGCCAGGCCTCGTCGCCAATAACCTTGGCTGCCGATTCACCATTGATTTGCGCGTTGTAGAAATCGGGGTACTGGGTTGCCGAGTGGTTGCCCCAAATGGTCATGTTGCCAACTGCGGTCACTGGCACACCTGCCTTTTGTGCCAACTGTGTTTTGGCGCGATTCTCATCCAGCATAGTCATGGCAAACCAGCGGTCGGCCGGGATGCCCGAGGCGTTGCGCATGGCGATATAGCAATTGGTGTTGCAGGGATTGCCCACAACCAGGATGCGCACGTCTTTGGCGGCGTTGCGCTCGATCGCCTGTCCCTGACCGGTAAAGATCTTGCCGTTGATGCCGAGCAGATCCTTGCGCTCCATACCATCCTTACGCGGCACGCTGCCAACCAACAGGGCCCAGTTAACATCCTTGAAGCCCTCGTCGAGGTCAGTAGTCGCGACGACATCGGTCAAAAGCGGAAAAGCGCAATCATCCAACTCCATCACAACACCCTTGAGAGCCTCTAGCGCGGGCGGAATTTCAATCAGATTGAGCGCGACCGGCTGATCGGGTCCAAACATGGAGCCGGAGGCGATACGAAAAAGAAGGGAGTAGCCGATTTGACCGGCTGCACCTGTAACTGCGACGCGAATGGGTTGTTTACTCATAATATGCTACTAATCGATTGGAGTGGTATCAGTGAAAAACCAAGAAAGCTTTTGCTAATAATCCACCTTTAAAACAAACACGGTGGCATTCGGCAAATGGATTCTGCTTTTTTTATGTCCCCTGCCCTTGTTCTTTATAGTAAATGGTATTGAATAAAGCAAAATGCCTGTATTCAAACAAAGTGTGGAGGTTCCGGTCTCGGTCCGTGAGGCATTTGCCTGGCATGAGCGAGCAGGCGCATTTGCCCGCTTACAGGCGCCTTGGGAGCCGGTTGAGATTTTGTCCGCGCCAGCGGGCTTGGAAATAGGTAGCGGCGTCCACTTACGCCTGCGCTTGTTTGGGCCCATCAAAATGGAGGCGGAGTTCCGCCATACCCACTATCAAAAAGACGTCGTTTTTGTCGACGAACAGGTGCGCGGCCCATTCAAGCACTGGCGTCACGAACACCGCTTTATCCCCATCAACGAGGGGCGCTCATGCCGGCTGGAGGATAAGATTGATTATCAGGCACCTCCCGGCGGGGGGTTGATTGTGCGCAATAAGCTAGAAAAGTTATTTGCCTACCGTCATCGCATTTTCCATGCGGACATGGAGGATTGGGCTAAGCGGGGCGCACCGCAGCCGCAAACCGTATTAATCGCAGGTGGTACCGGTTTTATCGGTGCTGCTTTGGTGGCACGCCTTCAGAGCATGGGGCATAAGGTAAGGATTTTAACGCGCAAACCCAAAGCGGGCTTGGCACATTTCCATTGGGACATACGTGCCGGAAAATGGGATCCGGCTGCCTTTGAGGACGTGGATACGCTTATCCACCTTGCGGGTGCGCCGATTGCAACCCGCTGGAGCCCGGCTGCCCGCGAACGCATCATTTCAAGCCGGACGGAGTCAACCCGCTTGTTGGTGCGTGCGCTGACTGAGGCTAAAGCTAGACCGACGCGCATTCTGCAAGCCAGCGGCATTAACTACTACGGCTATGACCTTGCCCATCCGGTGGATGAGTCGTGCCCATCCGGAGGCGGTTTTTTGGCAGAGGTTTGTCGTCAATGGGAGGCGCAAGCAGAGGGATTTTCATCCAATGGCCATTCCGTTGCGCTAGTGCGCACTGGTGTCGTTTTGAATCCGCAGGGCGGTGCCTTGGCCAAGCTGCTGCCGGTTTTCAAAACCGGCCTTGGAGGTCCGATTGGACGTGGACAGCGGCTGTTCCCATGGGTGGGGCTGGAGGATTTGGTGGAAATTTATGTCTTTTTAATGAGCCAACCAGAGCATACCGGAGCCTTCAACGCGGTGGCACCTGAAACGATAGACAATGCATCCTTTACCCACGCTCTGGCGAAGGTGCTGCGGCGGCCTGCCATGGTTCCCGTCCCACCATTAGCATTGCATCTGGCGATGGGAGCGATGGCCAGAGAAACCTTGCTGTGCGATATTCCCGCAATTCCGGCCCGCTTGCAGGAGGCGGGATTTGCTTTCCGGCATTCCAGTATTGCCAAGGCATTGTCGGAAACCCTTAATCCTACTTATTCCAAATCGGTTTAGTATAAGTTAAACTTTAATAAATATGGATACCAAGCAGAAAAAGATCAGTAGTTTTTTAGTAGTCGGCGGTGGGATTAGCGGCTTGCTCATTGCCCGTAGCTTGGCCGATGCCGGATTCTCGGTGCGGGTATTGGATAAGGGGCGCGGCTTTGGTGGACGACTGGCAACACGGCGGGCGATGCCAGCGCGCTTCGACCATGGAGCGCAGTATTTCACAGTTCGCGACGCGCGATTTCAGTCGTGGGTGGATCAATGGTTGAAAGCAGGTGTCATTCGTGAGTGGTTTGACCGTTTCGAGGGCACATCGACCGATGCCGAAGGTCATCCACGCTACGTTGGTGTGCACGGGATGTCCGACATTGCCAAGTGGCTGGCGGTCGGGGTGGATGTGCGACGGGCAACCAAGGCGCTGGCATTGAGCCGACGGCGGGGAGTTTGGACGGTGCATACTGATACGGAGTGGGACTACCAGGCAGAGACCCTGATCCTAACCACTCCGGTGCCGCAGGCGTTGGACCTGTTGGATAGCTCGGGGGAGGATTATGGCAATGGCTATAGTGAGCGCCTGCGGGCTGTTCATTATGAGAAGGGTCTGGCGCTAATGGGACGCCTGGACGGTCCTAGCGGACTGCCAGGTTTTGGCGGGATCAAGATTGATGACAGCGCTCAGCTCAGCTGGCTTGCCGACAATGCAATGAAAGGCATTTCGGAAGTGCCTGCGATCACCTTGCTAAGCACAGCCGATTTTGCGGAGGCGCACTGGGATAACGAAGATAGCGTGCGAGGACAACTGCTGGCGGAAGCGGCCGGACCCTATTTAAAAGCGAGGATCCGGGAATTCAGTTGTCATCGATGGGGCTTCACCAAGCCGGTGGTGACGTTCGGTGCGCCTTATTTTTGCAATCAGGCGCTTGGTTTGTTGATGGCCGGCGATGGCTTTGGTGGACCGCGGGTGGAAGGTGCGGCACTATCCGCGATTGAGACGATACAATACCTGTTTGAAGCGATCTGCACACCGCATTGGGGTTTTCATGGCTAATGGATGCGGATGTCATCATAGTTGGTGCAGGTCTAAGCGGCTTAACCTGTGCAGTTGAATTGCGGCGCCGCGGACTCGAACCGCTGCTGATTGAGGCGGCGGATGCTGTCGGCGGCAGAGTGCGCACCGATGTTGTGGACGGCTTTCTGCTCGATCGCGGATTTCAGGTGCTGCTGACCTCATATCCCAATGCGCGGGCCTTTTTGGACATCAGCGCATTGCAACTGGGCAAGTTTTCACCCGGCGCCTGGATGGGCATGGCCGATGGGCTTGGTGGCGGCTACCTGGTGGCAGATCCGCTGCGTCAACCATTGGAGCTTGCTGCCACCCTGCGCGCACCGATTGGCAATCTGACCGACAAATTTTTGATTTTAAAAATGCGTCGCATGCTACGCAAGCGCGGTCCGGATCGGATTGAAGAATGGACACAAATTAGCGCGCGTAATTGGTTGCAGGCATTTGGATTTTCGGAAAAAGTCATCGACTATTTTTTTAAACCGTTTTTTCGCGGTATTTTGTTGGAAGAACAACTCGCATCGGAAGCTTGGCTGCTGGCAACGCTCTACCATTATTTCAGCACCGGTTATGCTGCCTTGCCAGCAGGTGGCATGCAGGCAATTCCCAAGCAACTGGCCCAACAACT
>SKFT01000106.1 GCA_007117865.1 Puniceicoccaceae bacterium
GCAGGATGGGCGTGACCGATGGTGTTGACGGCGATACCGCTGGCAAAATCCAAATAGCGCTTCCCTGAAGTGTCGTATAAATAAACACCCTCACCGCGGGCAACGTCAAATGGACGTTTGCCATAGTTGGCGATCAAATGGGATGAGCCGAAGGATTGCATAATAATACTTGCTTAGGCATTGACGATTTCAGTACCGACGCCGCGGTCGGTAAAGATTTCCAATAACAAACTATGTGGTGTATTGCCATCGACAAAGTGAACGCGGTGAACACCACTTTGCAGGGCTTGTACCGCACTATCCACTTTGGGCAACATGCCCGAGTGAATCGTGCCGTCAGCGATTAAATCCTGCACTTCATTAATGCGTAAGGTGGAGATGATACTTGACGGGTCTTTTTGATCGTGCATCAAGCCGGGCACGTCGCACAGGTAAACCAAGCGACGGGCACGTAGCGCTGAGGCAACGCGGGCTGCTGCCGCATCGGCATTAGTATTGTAAATTTGTCCATCTTCATCGCAGGCGATGGGTGAGATGATGGGGATATAGCCATCGTCAATCGCCTTTTTAATGATCTTCGCCTTGACGCGTCGGGTCTCGCCGACAAAGCCAATATCAACTTCCTCACCATCATTGGTAATCGTTTTCCTTTCACAAACCAACACCGTATTGCCTTGGATCCCCAAGGGGCGGGCACGTTTGCTCTGAAGGATTTCGCAGATGTCGAGATTTACGGTTTTATTTAAGGTCTGTTCAACAACCTTGACCGATTCGCTGTCGGTTACGCGTAAGCCGTTGCGGAATTGTGTTTTAATGCCTGATTTTTCCAATGCCCGTGTAATCGCCTTGCCACCGCCATGAACGACCACGACTTTAATGCCTACCGCTGAGAGGAAGGCGAGATCGGTTGCCACTCGGGTGCGCACTTCTGGATTGGAGTCATCCATGAACGCGCCACCATATTTGACCACAAAGATCGAGCCACGAAAACGCTGTATGTATGGTAAAGCCTCAATCAGCACAGCGGCTTTGGTTGTCACATCGAGATCAGCGGCACAGATTTCCATAAGGCGGTTATTCACTTTTGTTAAAATTGACATAGGCTTCACTGAGGTCGGTTGTCAGCAAGCGCACTGAGGCATCCCCGAGGTTCAGATTAAGCCGAATTGAAAAGCGGCGACGTTGCACAATTTGTTTCCAGAGGGCAAGGTTTTCGTCTTGCGCAACGCCAGCGAGCAGCACTGGACAGTCATCATAGAAACAATCTACCCGATCTTCGATCAAGCCGATGCGGGCATAACCAGCGGCATCCAATAAGCGCCCCCAATTGGGATCAGAGCCATACCAAGAGGACTTTACCAGCAGGGAGTTGGCAATCGCGCGGGCTACTTTATCCGCAGAGATTTCATCTCGGGCACCTTCAACATAGAGTTCAACCACTTTAGTTATCTTCTCACCGTCAGCGACAATTTTATCCGCCAACACAAAACAAACTTGCTCGACGGCAGATGCAAAAGCTTCCAACAGCGATGCATCGGCGTCCACCAAAGTGGCGGATGCGCCATTGGCGACAAGCAAAACCGTATCGTTTGTGCTCATGTCACCGTCAATACTGATGCGGTTGAAGGTGCGGTTGGTGGCCTGGCGCAAAACGTTTGCAAGCGTATCGGACGAAACCTCAAGATCGGTTGCAAGAAATGCCAGCATCGTTGCCATATTGGGCTCGATCATTCCCGCACCCTTGGCAAAACCACTCACAGTGAAGGTTTTGTTGCCGTGATGAATGCGCACAGTAGCCATTTTTGCACGCGTGTCCGATGTCAAAATGGCAGTGGCCGCTGCCCGTCCAGCTGCCGGTTCAGTCGAAAGCTGCCCCGCCGCGTCACGGATACCCCGAAGCACCTTGTCCATCGGCAGGCGCCGACCGATGCGTCCGGTTGAGCAAACTAAAAATGGACCTTCAACACCGCATGCCCCGGTAGAGACCTCAGCCATCGCGCGTGCATCCTCCATTCCCCCAGGCCCAGTACAGGCATTGGCATTGCCGCTGTTGACAACAATCCCGCCGATACGATCACTATGGACGGCAAGGAACTCGCGACAGAGATGCACCGGAGCCGCACAAACGTCGTTGGTGGTAAAAACCCCGGCAGCTGTTAGCTTTCCAGTCCCGCTTAGCAGGGCAAGATCCAGTCGCTCCTTGTCAGTTCCGCGAATATCACACGCCGTTGCCGCACATGAAAAACCGGGGCAATCCGTCCACCCGGTAGGGTTCTCGATGGTTTCCACGCGAGTAGCCATAGTTACAGCAGCCCGTCCGTTTCGGCGAAGCCGTATTTGAGGTTTAGGATTTGCACTGCCTGACCGCTGGCACCTTTGAGCAGGTTGTCGATCACCGATGTGATGATGCAGTTACCAGTCCGCGAATCGATGATGGCGGAGATGTCTGCGCGATTGGTGTTGGCAATGTGGCGCGTGTCCGGAAAACAACCACTGGGCAAAACACTGACAAAGGGTGCGTTTGCATAAGCGTCATCCCATGCAGCATAGAGTGCCTCAATCGCAAGGCCGTTGGCCGGTACGGTGACAGTGGTGGCAATTCCTCGCGTTAGCGGTGCCAGGTGAGGATTGAATTGCACCATCACAGGCTGATCTCTGCCAGTGGCCAGAGTTAACTGCTCTTCGATTTCACTCAGGTGCCGATGTCGTGGGATGCCGTAGGCTTTGATGCTTTCATTGCGCTCTGCGTAAAGGAAATCTTCAGCCACTTTCTTGCCAGCCCCACTCACACCGCTGTAGCTGTTGATGATAATGCCACTGCCTGCCAGTAATCCAGCCCTCAGTAGGGGTACCAGCGGAATCTGCACGCTGGTGGGATAGCACCCCGGGCAGGCGATCAAATTGGCAGATTTCCACTCCTCGTCAGCCAGTTCAGGGATGACGTAGGGAGCCGCTTTTAACAGCTCGGGGGCCGCATGCGCTGCGCCGTAATAGGCAGCATAGGTTGCAGGATTATTAAGGCGGAAGTCGGCACTCAGATCAATTACGGTTTTTCCCGCTTTAACTAATGGCAGCGCATATCCGGCGGCGACTCCGTGGGGTAGGGCGAGAAAAATTACGTCCAACTCCGGATCGGCGGCCAATGTCGCCGGTTCGGAGGCGGTAAAGGCAAGATTGGCGACCGGAGTGCTTCGCAGTTGTGGAATGACCTCCGCTACGTAACGTCCCGCCAACGAACGCGATGTGACTGCTTTAAGCTCGATCCGAGGATGCCTGCCGAGCAGACGCACCAGTTCCTCCCCGGAATATCCCGAGGCCCCGACTATGGCTGTCCTTAGCTTTTTCATGGATGGTCTGGTTTAGGAATTATATGCGGTTGAAAACAAAAAACCCTCCGGGCGCTCGCGTGCCCGGAGGGTAAGATAAAGCGCGGAAACCGGGCCAAATGCCGTTAGCGTTTGGAGAACTGGAAGCGTTTGCGTGCGCCGGGCTGACCCGACTTTTTGCGCTCACGGGAGCGCGGATCGCGGGTCATGTGGCCAGCTTTCTTTAACACGGAACGCAATTCCGGATCTAATTTTTCCAGGGCGCGGGCAATGCCAAGGCGGGTTGCGCCGGCTTGGCCGTGGATGCCACCGCCTTCTGCTTTGACAATAATGTCTACCTCATTGCGCTTATCAGCGGTTAACAAAGGTGACAGGGCCGTTTGCGCAAAGGCCTCGGCTTTAAAGTAGACCTCCGGGTCTTGACCATTGACGGTGATGGTGCCGGAGCCGTGGGTAAGGCGAACGCGTGCAATGGCTTGCTTGCGCCGTCCAACGGTAATAAATGTATCAGTTGCAGTACTCATGCTTATATTTAAAGAAATTACCCGACCAAAGGTTTAGGTGTTTGTGCTTCGTGGGGATGCTCGCTGCCACTGTAAACTCGCAACTTGGTAAGCATTTGTCGACCTAGTTTGTTGCGCGGCAACATGCCTTTGACTGCATGGGTCAGTACAAACCCGGGTTGGCGTTGTTTCATGTCGTCAACCGAGCGGTATTTTTCGTTACCCATCCAGCCGGAATAAAACATATATTGCTTGTCGCTTTCTTTCTTACCGGTAAGCCGGACTTTGTCGGCGTTGGTAACAATTACAAAATCACCCGTATCGACATTTGGCGTATAGGTAGGCTTGTGGCGACCGCGCAACACATTGGCGATACGTACGGAGAGACGACCGAGAACCTCATCGGTAGCATCAATAACATACCACGCTTTGGTGGTTTCTCCATTTTTGGCTAAAGTTGTTTTCATAATCGGAAAAAACGAGTCAGCATGGAATCCCATACGCTGATGTCAATAGATTTTTGATAGAAGTTTCTAAAAATTACCTCTCAGGCGCGCCCCAGATAAGTGCGCTCCGTGGTGGATACACGAATGATCTCATCCTGCTTGATAAACAAGGGCACCTGTACGATCAGACCCGTTTCCAATTTGGCAGGTTTTTGCACGTTACTGGCAGTGTCTCCGCGAATGCCCTCCGCCGATTCCACGAC
>SKFT01000024.1 GCA_007117865.1 Puniceicoccaceae bacterium
ACCGTCATCGAAATAAACGTATGCCGCATCACATCATGGGGTAGGGTATAGGTTTTTCTTAGCACGTCCAATAGGGTGCCCACGTGCTTCGGCAGGATTGGATATCTTTCAATGGGATATTTTTCGAGCCAAGCCCTCAGATTGGGCTGCATTTTGATCGTTCTTTTCTCATTTACCTTGGATACCTCTGGCTCGATAAGGATAACGTTGGTATCAAACAGAATGTGCTCTCTTTTGATTCGGCTTATTTCGCCTATCCTGTAGTCCGGGCGTATGCCTGCAAACAGGGTCAGAGCAAAGAAGGGAACTAGGCATCCTTCAACACCCAAATAGCGCCCCCTTTTATCAGGATTGCCCCGGAAGCTTTCCAGCAAGCGCATTAAGTCCTCGGCATTTTCAGCAGTCAAAGTTGCTGCCGTGCCTCGCGCATTCTTGATCTTGTAGTTCGGGACTGCCAGTATCGGATTATTGATCAAATACCTCTTGAACAGGCAGAATTTAAAGAAGGTGCTCAAATAAGCTCGTCGATTATTCCATGTTTTCAAGCTCTGCTTCTTTCCAGTGTCGTCACCATTGAGATATGTTTGGATACGGTCAGCGGAGAGGTCAGATAGGATTGTATCATGAAAAAACGCTTTAAAATTCTTTAACTCACCCTTCATCCTAGTGAACTGAATTTTAGTAATAATTTTTTTCTGCATGTCCTCTTCTCTGCTTGCCAAGTAGTCATCCACTGCAGTCGAGACCTTGATCAGCTCACCCTCTTCAGAGTAGTTGCTGAGCATGTATTTAACAGCAAATAAAAGGCCCTTCGAGGAGCCCGATTTTTGCAGTAGATTGACGGCCGCAATCGCTTCACGATTTTCATCATGACTAAGGGTGGTCCAGACCGTCTGCCCATCGTTCTTGGAGTTAACGTATTCGACATCAAGCTTCTCACGTTCGGCGATGGCCTCCGATCTGGTTTTGAAGTTTTTTCGGACACTTTTGCCATTGAGCGTCCCAGAGACCCGAAAAACTTTGTCACCTGAAGGGTTGAAGAAAGGAATGATTTTAAAGCGTTGTTTTGGCATAGTTTTTCAAATTTGCAGTTTCAAATCTGCAAGTCTGAGGCATACCCTGATAAAATCAAGGGTTAAATGGTGCCCGGAGGGGGGCTCGAACCCCCACGATCTTTCGATCAACGGATTTTAAGTCCGTAGCGTCTGCCTATTCCGCCATCCGGGCATCTGTTATTGGACTTTGTTGCTGTGTGAGTTCATTTCAAGCTTTTAGTTTTAGTTTGTGGCTTGTGTTATATCGGGCATTTTGTTGATTTTAGAATCCTATGTCTGATTTTTTGCAGAATCTCTTTTCTCTCGATGGTAAAATAGCTGTCGTGATTGGTGGCACGGGTGAGCTGTGCGGCGAAATGGCTGTGGGCTTGGCTAAGGCGGGTGCCCGGGTGGTGCTCGTGGGACGCTCGCAGGAAAAGGCCGAGTCACGCTTACGGGCAATTGAAGCGGCTGGCGGCTTGGGCGATTTTGTCGCCTGCGACTTTGGTGAACCCGCCGAAACAGGTGCCGCGCTCAGTTCTCTTTTGCAGACGGTTCGCGACCGCTATCAAGGTGTGGATATTTTGATCAATGGGGCGGGCGCGAACTCGCCGACGCCGTTTTTTGAGATCAGCGAGGAGGAAATGGACCGGATTTTACATGTCAATTTCCGCACCGTCGTTTTGGCTTGCCAGATTTTTGGTAAACACATGGTGGAGCGCGGCAAGGGCGGGTCGATTATCAATGTGGGTTCGATGTCGGGTGTGACGCCTCTGAGTCGGGTCTTCACCTACTCGGCGACCAAGGCTGCGGTGCACAATTTATCCAAGAACCTCGCCCGCGAATGGGCTACGCAAGGTGTGCGGGTCAATACCATCGTTCCAGGATTTTTTCCTGCCGAGCAGAATCGCAAGGTATTGAATGAGGAGCGAATTTCCCAGATCATGGGGCACACGCCGATGAAACGCTTTGGCGAGGCGCATGAATTGTTAGGCGCTACCTTGTTGCTGGCTTCGTCGGCGGGTTCGTTTATGACGGGCACGGAGATTTTGGTGGACGGTGGTTATGCCGCCATGACAATCTAGGTTCGCGTGAAGCATTATATAGCGGATTCAAGCGTTTTTGGGCTGTGGCAGAGGCTACTGCTGGCGCTTATCCGCTTTTTTGGGGTGGCCTTGTTTGGCTTGGCACCGCATTTATCCGCCGAGGACGAAGTCGAGCCCGCATCCGCGCAATACCTCCCGTTTCAAGCAGGCGACCGTTTCCAATACGATCTCTTTTGGAGCCGGATTAAGGTGGGTGAGGCCGAATTGAGCTTTGTTGAGGATGCCTTGCCAACGGATGCGAACAGGTCGGTGTTGCGAATGACTTTTACGGTACGGACCAGCGGTATTGCCGATCGTATTTACAGGGTGGATAACCTTATGGAAACTTGGTTGGATGCCGAGGAATGGCGTCCGTTGCACCACGTCAAGCGTCAGCGCGAGGGCCGTCGCGAGCGCGATATTGAGCTGTTTTTTAACTGGCAGAATGAGACGGTTACCTATGTGAACTCGGGCAATGCCAATGAGCCCTTGGAGATTGAGGCAGGCACTCAGGATCCACTGTCTTTATTGGGCAAAGTCGCGCGCAAGTTTTTTGAGATTGGGGCTGTGTTTGCAATTCCGGCCAGCGATGGGCGACGCCTTTCGACTATGCTGGCGGAGGTTGTGGAACGCGAGGTAACGCGCACGCCGCTTGGGTATTTTGATAGCTATAAACTGGATGTTTCCACGGATGAATTGCGGGGGGTGTTTGCCAAAAGTCCGGATGCTGTGATTGAGGTGTGGCTTACCGATGATAATCATCGCGTGCCCTTGCGCATGCGCAGCGAGGTTGCGGTGGGCAGCTTTTATGGTGAGCTGACCGGATTTGAATCGAAAGGCCTCAGTTGTCACGAGGTGTTGCCATCGTTTGTCGAGGCAGTCACTCCCTTTCGCGCGCGTCGTGGTCGCCGTTAATTTAAGTGTGTCGATGAGTTGCGCAATGTGCTGGCATCCCTTATCTAATTGGCAATGTTGAACAAAGCTTATAAGCATATCATTTGGGATTGGAACGGCACTTTACTGGACGATACTTGGTTGTGTGTGGAGGTACTCAATGGGTTATTGTGCGAACATGGTCGTCCAGAAGTGACGGAAGATGACTATCGGATGCATTTTGGTTTCCCGGTTGTTGACTATTATCGTCACCTTGGCTTTGCGACTGATCCGATGAGTTTCCAGGCTGTCAGCGAGCAATTTATCGGTGCCTATGAAGCGCGCTGGTTGGAGTGCCGTTTGCATGAGGGAACGACGGATGTGCTGAATCTGTTTCGGCGGGCAGGTGTTTCGCATTCGGTGCTATCAGCTGCCAAGCAGGAGGCATTGGACTTTGGGGTGTCGCATTTTGGGCTGCGGGAGTATTTTATCGAGTTGGTGGGGCTGGATAATATACTGGCGCATGGTAAGGTGGATTTGGGTAAGCGATGGATGCAGCGTTTGCCATGGGAGTCCGAGGAAATTTTGTTAATTGGCGATACCTTGCATGACTTCGAGGTTTCGCAAGCGATTGGTTGCGATTGTGTATTGCTGGCTCACGGTCACCACCTGCCGGATCGCCTGCTGCGTTGTGGAGTGCCGGTGATTGATAATTTTGGTATGTTATTGTCGAATTTGGAATTTGAAACTGGTCAAGTCCTGCTTTAAGTTTACAGTCTCAAAGGTGAAGTATGTAATTGCGCAGGAGTCAGTAGTCAGAATGAGAAATCCAGCGAAGATATTTGAAGTATCCATTGTTTCTAATGCAGCGATAAGATTTGTGCTGGCTACAATCGGTTTCAATGCTATTGGGAGGGGGAGACCGCGTAAACGCGGAACTCCAACGCGCTCCAGCGCCCAGCGGAATCCGACAGGTTGGAGTTCCGGCTTTAGCCGATCCCAGCGCGAATGGGGAAAATATCATTTATGCGCCTGATTCCGGTAATTTTTGCTACCTTATTATTATCGCTGGTTCCTTTGCTGGCGAACAGTGAGGTGCGGGAATGGACGAGTGCGGATGGTGCGGCATCGTTTCGCGGCACGTTTGTAGAGGTGGGTGGACGGCTAGTGGTGATTGTGCGCGAGGCGGATGGAGTTCGCTTTGAGTTGCCGTTGGAGCGGTTGAGCCAAACCGATCGTGAGTGGATTGCGGCTGCGATGGAAGCATCTGCTGATGTAAAAGATAAGCCGCAGGCGCGTGAGCTGCCGGATCGCCTGGAGTGGCCGCGTCATTTACGCTTGTCAGCTGGCTATCAAATTGAGGTCGTGGAGGAGGATAGGGCAAACGATCGATTTGTTTATCGCAGTAACCATTTTGAATTTGTGTCCGACGTGCCATTGTCACGGCGTGTGATTCGGGATTTTGGACAGATATTTGAAGCGACTTATGAAGCGGTTGCCTCGATGCCGATGCGCTGGGATCCGCAACCGCCGGATG
>SKFT01000037.1 GCA_007117865.1 Puniceicoccaceae bacterium
ACATTTTTTGGCCTCCCAGAATTATGCCCGGACAAAACGTATAAAGCCCTGATAAACAGGGCTTTAAAAGTGGCACACCCGGAAGGACTCGAACCTTCAACCTCCTGATCCGTAGTCAGGCGCTCTATCCAATTGAGCTACGGGTGCACTAAAAAGTAAGTTGTATGATAGGTCATCGCGATCTTGGCAAGAGAAAGTTTTAAAAAATCCTGCTGGCAGCCGCTCCCGGTTTAACCCAACCCGGCGTAGCAAATCGCTATCGAAATCGACGAAGTGTGACGGCGATGGCGTAGTCGGGCGGACGCACAGGAGCGCGTCCCTCCATCGGAAGGCATGTTTGGGAGGGGCAAGCTCCTGCTTGACCGCGCTTCAATTGCCGCGCTACGTCCAGCGACCTGTCTGCCGTAGTTCGCAGAGCGAAGGAGGGAGCGAGCGGTAAGAAAGCTATTTGCAACTGACTCCTGTCTCCTGGATTCTGACTACTGATTTTAGGCATAACACAAGCCGTTAGTTTAGCGTTCCAAGCTTGCCATCCACTTGCTTTACAACTTAAATAGTTAGATCTCATAATCTTAATCATCCACTCATGCAATCCAATCGTGCTTTAATCCTTCGGGGTAATCGCTTTCTTGGCTCGGCTCTTGTCGACAAGGGGTTATTGTCCACAGAGCAATTGGAGGCGGCAAATGACCGTTTTATGGAGTGTGTGCAGCAGGATGGGGTGGAGCAGGTGTCCTTGTTGACTATTTTACTGCACGAGCAAAAAGCCATCACTGAGGATGCACTGCTTACCTACTACCATAAGCACCTGAAAATGGGCTTGATCGATCCCACCCATTTGGAGGAGTTGCCACCGCGGGAAATGGGCTATGATTTGACCTTGGCTCGGGCCACCTTGACGATTCCCTTTGATCGTCAGGATGGATTTACTTGTCTGGCATCGGCATATTTCCTGAGTGCACCGGTTGTTAAAGCCTGGGAAACCCTATACAGTGAAAAATTGATTTGGTATGCGGCATCGGTTAGGGGTGTATTGAACTATCTTGAGCGTGCGGAGGCGCTTGAAGCTGCGCTAGCTGAGGCGGAGGCAGAGCTGGAGGCGGAAGAAGCTTCAGCTGCCAAGCAGAAAAATAAGGAATGAGATTTTCCTTAACAGTCACTGTATTTAATGCATACTATACGAAAATTTAACACTACATTTGCTCAACGAAAATGAATAAACGCGTGCTCATTCTGGATGATGATTTTGATTTCAATACATTGTTGACCGATATTTTTAGCCAAGCCGATTACGAAGTCGTTTCCAAAACATCTCCAACAGAAGCCTTGGAGATGTTTGAGCGCGAGCAATTTGATGTTATTATAAGCGATCAGCAAATGCCCGAGATGCCGGGTTCGGTGTTCATGTCCAAGGTGCATGAGATGGACCCACTGGCACCGGTGATCATGGTTTCCGGCTATTTGGATAATGACACTATCCGCGACCTGATTCGCGATGGCGTTGCTGGCGTTTTCCTCAAACCATTAAACATAATGGGTTTGTTGGAGCGTAGCGATGAGCTGGTATTGGAGTCACGGCGTCAGCGCAAGATGCGCAAAGACGAGGGGGAGCATGTGCAGGACCGTTCGGTGGGCTCCCGTCTAGGCTTTCCTTTTCGCTCATTCCCCTGTCGCAGTGAACGTTCGGCTAAATTTGCCCGCAAGTTATACGATTACCGCAATTTTAAATCTTCCCTTTGCCTGGTGGGGGAGCGCGGCACACATTTTCGCGCCATTTGTGAGGATGTGGTTTCCATGGATGAAGCGATGGGGCAGGCCGTTAGTTATTTGAATACATCCTCTCTCAATGAGGATTTTGTGCGTGCCGCAGTTTCCAATCAGTCGAACAAGGGCACTGCGTTACTCACTTTTGTGGTATTGGACCTTGAGTCTCTGGGCGAGGCAGAGATGGCTTTCCTCAGCGGGTTGGCCCAGCGCGACAATCCTTTTGCCATCGAGGGGCTTCAGCTGCGCACCATAGTCTGTTGTCATCGTACGGTTGACAGCCTTTTTGAGGAGGGACGGATTCCGGATGAGTTGTATTTCAGTTTGGGCACAACCGAGTTAGTCGTGCCACCCTTGCGGGAGTGTGTTGAGGACATCCCCATCATGGCTCAGCAATACATCGTGGATGCGGTGCGTGAGCGCGGTTTACCCTCAGTCCCGCAAATCCAATCCGAGGCCAAGCGCTGGCTTACCGAGTATCAGTGGCCGGGGAATGCTTTGGAATTAAGTGATTGGATGCGCCGTGCTTTGGCGAGCTCCGGACGAGGTGAGATCACGCTAAATGCCTTGGTGCAGGTGGAATCGTCGGCTGGTGCAAGTTCAGTGGGACCGGCTCTGAACGAAGCTATGCAGCTGGCGCGCAAAGAATTCGTTGCGGCGATGGGGTCCTTTTTTGGACGTGATGTGCGCAAAACGGCTGCCGCACTGGGTGTCAGCCGTCAAGCGGTAGCATCCTTGATGCGTTAACCTGATAGAATGGTGGAGAGTGTCTTTTTTTAATTTTAAATACCATGGCAAGTAAGATTTTAGTGTTGGATGACGAGGAAAATTATACCCGGATGTTGCGTGACTTGCTGGAGCAGCACCGCTATCAAGTCGTGACGGCGACGATGCCGGAGAAAGCCCTCGAGTTGTTGAAGGAGACTGCCTTTGATTTGGTGGTTTCCGATTACAAAATGCCGGTCATGGATGGGGCTTCCTTTCTCAAAAACGCCCGCAAAATATATCCTGATCTGCCCGTGATATTGGTTTCCGGACTAATGAATACCCCGGAATTGGTCAAAGTCGCGAATATGAGCGTGACGCTGGTATTCGAAAAGCCACTCAATACACAGGATTTCCTGCAAAATGTACGCCGCTTTGCTACGCCGCTTGAGCCGCAAAATGAATCTGTTGTCAGCGCTGAGCCGGAGATCCTGTCAGGCGATTCGCAGGGGAGTTTCGACTTTCCCTCGCCGATTTACTTTGCCGCTGAGTGCCTGTTGTCCCGGAGCGCTTTACAGCAGGTGTGGGAGGCAAGCAAGGAGGGTGAATGGATTGCTTTTTGGCAACCAGAGGGAGGGGATGCGGAGCTACTGGTCAAGGAGTTGGCCGTGTGGCATTCCGGAGATCGTGCTTTGTCGTCCAATTTCTTTGAGGCCGAGGATATCGAGGCCGATTCCGGTATGCGCACGCTGGAGCAGGTGTTGCTGAGCTCGACCGCTAGTCCAGTTTTTGGCGTTCGCGTTAACGATCGTCCGTTATCGGATCTGAATGGACAGAAATTGCTCGATTTTATTGATCGCGATGGTGGCGGTAAGCTTAAGCCGGTTTTTATCTTGACCGAATCCGAGCCTGGAGAATCGCCTCCTGGTTCGCTGAATTTTGCAAATCAAGCCATTCGTGTGATTGTCGTTCCGCCCTTGGTGCTGCGACCCTCAGATATCACGCTGTACGCTCGTCGCATTGCGGCGCAGGCGGTATCAGTGGATCGTGATTTGGCAGAGAATGTTTTCTCCGAGCAGGTGGCCTTCGCATTGTTGTGCCATGATTGGCCCGGGAATTTGTCGGAGTTGAGTGCCGTTATCAAAGCCTTGGTCAAGCGATCTCAGGATGGCATGATTCAATGTGAAACCGTGCGCACGCTGTTGGCGCCAAGGAGTGATTTTACGATGCCCGCATGCGACATCCCTCCACAGCAGCGTTTGCAGTGCTACCTCAGGTTTCGTCAGCGCATTTTTCTGCGCGACTGGCAGCGTCGCAATAAGTTAATGGCGAGTGACCTTGCCCAGCAGTTGTCAATGGATAATGCTGAATCCATTAGCGAAAAAGAATTGCTGGAATTGGATTTAATCAATTCCGAGTGGGCACGATTGGTATAGACACCCCTCCTCGAACCTTTAAGAAATGGCCCTAGCACGCATCCAAAACGCAATTGTAACCCATCTGGTTGAGCTGGGCCTGCTGTCTGCCGAAGTGGCGCAGGCGATGCGTGAGGATCCGCAGGATTTGACGGGTGATGCGGTGGACAAAGTCTTGCTCAAAGAGCACAAGATTTCCTCATTCCAGTTGTTATTGGCCAAGGGCAATGCTGTCGAACTGCCGGTCATTAATTGTCGCCGGGTGGTCGTGGATGAACGCAGTTTTAAAAAGCTGGAACCAGCCTTTTGCCGCGAAAAAATGGTTTTGCCTATGGGTGAGGTGGGACCTTTTTTCCTTGTTGCGGTCGCCAATCCCTTTGACTTGTCGGTGCGCGCCGAAATTGAGCGCATTTGCCGTACGCCAGTGAATGTCTTTCTGGGTAGCGAGGCCGAAATCAAAAAAGCCTTGGACAGCAAGTCCGAAGAGCGCGTCAGCGTTGGCTTTGAGGACGTTGTCGAAGCACTGGGAATGGATGAGGTCGATGAGGATGAGCTCGATCATGACTTGGCCGATGAAGAGTCCGCTCCGATCATTCAATTGGCAAACCGGATTGTCGAAGATGCCTATTACGC
>SKFT01000104.1 GCA_007117865.1 Puniceicoccaceae bacterium
AAGCGTCCAAACCCGCCCGAATTGGTGGTAGAGCGTGTGGCTTAGACAGTAGTTTTGTTGTTGCGGGCGTGAGTCCGCTGTTGTCAAACGGCTGACTGGGAGAATGCATGGATAGCGGCCCGTATTAAAGGGCAGTTGTGCTTTCCTTCTTGCTTGTCTCTTTCAGTGGATCGGTTCAAGCTATATTACGTGTCAATAATTTCATCCAATATTTCATCTGCTGGAGATATCACCACGCAGACGCTATCTTTATTGAAAGGCGAGCGGCCTATCGTTGCCGTCACCGCCTACGATGCGCCGACTGCGAGATATGCGGACGAAGCTGGGGTGGATCTGATTCTGGTTGGCGACTCGGTTGGCACAACGGTGCTGGGTTTCGATTCGACCGTGCCCGTCACGCTGGAGATGATGATCCATCACACTGCGGCAGTGACGCGTCAACGTCCCGGAGCGTTGGTCGTTGCCGACATTCCCTATACCTTGGCGCACGAGCGCTTTGTCGATTTGTTGCGTGCCTGCCGCAGACTGATTCAGGAGGGTGGAGCTGATGCGGTTAAGATTGAGGGCGGTGCGGAAATAGCGTCCAAGGTCGAGCGTTTGACGCGTGCGGGCATTCCCGTTTTGGGTCATATTGGTCTACTGCCGCAGCAGGTCAAAGTCATTGGCGGCTACCGCAAGTTTGGACGCAGCGATACCGAGAAGGAAATTCTCACCAACGATGGTATGGCATTGGAGAGCGCAGGCTGTTTTGCGATCATTGCCGAGATGGTGGAAGGGACGGTTGCTGGAGCTATTGCCTCACAATTGACGATCCCTCTGATTGGGATTGGCAGTGGTCCTCACTGTGATGGACAAATTTTGGTGGTGCACGATTTATTGGGGATGAATCCCGGACGCGTTCCTTCATTTGTAAAAGTATATGCACAGATTGGCGATGCGATGCGCGAGGGGATCGCGCAGTATGCCGAGGAGGTGCGCAGTAACCGTTTCCCGTTATGAACTGTTTGCTACTGGGTGCTGGTGCCTGGGGCACGGCGATGGCTTTGCACTTGCACCGTTGCGGGCATGCGGTGGCACTCGCTCCAAGGCGTTTGGAACAGGCACTGGAGTTGGCTTCGGAGCGTGAGAACAAGGACTACTTGCCAGGGTATAGTTTACCGCATTCGATTCAAATTGGCAGTGAGTTGATGCCTTTGTTGATGGAGGCCGAGGCATTATTTTTTGCGACTCCGGCGAAAGCCTTGCGGCAGATGGCGGAAGCAGTTGCGAATCAGCGCAAGGATGCCTGGCAGTTGCGTTACACTATTGCGCTTTGCAAGGGGGTGGAGCAGGGGAGTCACAAGCTTCCCTGCGAGGTGTTGGATGATGTCTTTCCTGATTTGATCAATGGCGTCCTTTCGGGGCCAACGTTTGCGCATGAGGTGGCCGGGGAAAAGCCGACAGCTGTGGTATTGGCCATGCGGGGTGAGGTGGCACCCGGGTTTCAGTCAGCTGTGAGCAATGGGTCTATGCGGGCCTATTGGACAGAGGATCGCAAGGGGGTGGAGCTTGGTGCTACATTGAAAAATATCTATGCGATAGGTGCCGGCATTTGTGATGGGCTGGATCTCGGTGCCAACGCCAAGGCCGCTTACATCACCCGTGTGTTGCAGGAGATGGTCACTGTTGGGGTCGCCTTGGGTGGACAGCGCGAAACTTTTTTTGGGCTCAGTGGTTTTGGCGATCTGGTGGCTACTTGTCATGGTCCAAATAGCCGCAACCGGACGTTGGGCTTTGAATTGGCAAAAGGCAGTTCAGTGGAAGCGATTTTGGCGTCGCGTAAGAGCGTCACCGAGGGTGTTACTGCCTGTGCGCATCTTGCTGAATGGTGTCTTGAGCGAGAGCTGGAGGCGCCGATTCTATTGGAAATCCAGTCGGTGTTGGCGGGAAAAAAGGAGCCAGCAGCCGCGTTGCGGAGTTTAATGACGCGCAGTTTAAAGCCGGAGACGGCTAAGTGATGTCACCCTCCCTATCCATATCCAGTTGCTGGAATTCTGCACGGCATGAGCATGGCTACGCCATGTTGGAGGAGTTGGCCGGGCTTGGCTTTCGCACGGTAGAGTTGAGTCATGGAATTCGTATTTCTTTAATTGAAGGTATTTTGGAAGCGGTGCGCGACGGGGTGGTAAGCATTGGCTCGGTGCACAATTTCTGTCCTCTGCCGCCGGGCATTCATTATGCCGCACCCAATTTGTTTCAGCCATCCGCCCGCAATAAAACCGAGCGGGCGCTGTGGTTGCGGCACACGCTGGGAACCTTGCGGTTTGCCCGTGATGTCGGTGCCAGGCGAGTGGTTATCCACTCCGGCAGTGCATGGTTCTTTTTAGGTGATCCGGATCAGGCGCTGGAAAAAATGTTAGCCAAGCACGAAGGACCCTTCACTGAGCTGGCGGATAATGTCGATTTCAAGCGTTGCCGCGATAGGGTCATTAAGCGGGTTCGGCGCAAGCAAAAGAAAAGCCTGCTGCGGGTAATTGAAGCCTATCGGGAAATACTGCCGCCCTTAAAAGAATTTGGCTTGCAGCTTGGGATTGAAAATCGCGAGGGCTTTCTTGAGTTGCCATTGGATGATGCGATGGCGTCTTTTTTACAGGAACTCGGCGAACCCGCTCATTATGGATGTTGGTTGGACACGGGTCATGCATGGTTGAAAAAGGGCTATGGCTTGATGGATCCCATCGCTTACCTCGAGGCAATTGGAGACAGGCTGGTTGGTTGGCATTTGCATGATGTGTCAGCATCTGGCAGGGATCATCAGGAGCCCGGTACAGGGCTGGTGGACTTTGTCGCATTGCGCCGGTTTGTGCGTCCGGATCAGTCGGTCGTTTTGGAGTTGAGTCCAAAGTTATCCACTGCCGCCGTGGAGCGCTCGCGCGATTACATTTTACAGTGGATGAATGCATGAGCCGTAACGAATATGCGTTATTGGATAGTGGTGATGGCCACAAGTTGGAGGCTTTTGGGGAAGTGATCCTTGATCGGCCGTGTGCGCAGGCAGTGTGGCAAGTGCGCGAGCCCGGACTGTGGCAGAATGCGCAGGCACGATTTACCCGCAAGGAGGGTTTGCGCTGGTTTGGGCGCGGTCAGTTGCCGGAATCCTGGGAAGTGTGGATCAATGGAGTTAGGATGCGTTTGTCGACGACGGATTTTGGTCATATTGGCGTCTTCCCCGAAACCCGTTCCCTGTGGGATGCTCTGCGGCAGGTGATTGTGAGGGCTGCGGAGGGACGCAGGGAACCCGTGCGGTTTTTGAACCTATTTGCCTATTCCGGAGGGGCTACGCTGGCTGCCGCGCAGGCAGGTGCCGAGTGTTGTCACGTCGACGCTTCCAAGGGCATGGTGCAGTGGGCGCGCGATAATGCCGACTTGAACGGGCTCGAAGGTGCTTCCATCCGCTGGATTGTTGATGACGTCAATAAATTTTTGCAACGGGAAGCGCGTCGTGGTCGGGTTTACGATGTGGTGCTGTTGGACCCGCCTTCTTTTGGACGAGGCAAGCAGGGCGAATTGTATAAAATCGAGCAGGATTTGTGGACCACTTTGGCGAATGTGAGAGCCGTGCTGAGCGAGCACCCTGTTTGCGTTTACCTGACCTCACACACACCCGGCTTCACGCCTATACTACTGCAGAATTTATTGCGCAGTTTTTTTGTCGGCGCCCAATTCAGCGCTGGCGAAATGCTGCTGGAAGGCGAAGGTGATGTCTTGCCTTTACCGAGTGGCACCTGGGCGCGGGCGGATTGGTGAGCGGGGAATGAGTCTTTGAAATTTTTCACTTTTCCTTACCTTCTGTCCAGCAGACTTCGGATTCCAGATGATCGGCAGCCAGTGCCGCGCCGTCTTCATGGCTTAAAATAGTGGCGGCATCATCGGTTTTGCTGGCGACTTCAGCATTATCGCGTAATTGCAGTAGCGTATCCGAGAGGGAGAGTTGCCAATGTTTTTCGCGCAGGACAACACCGGCTCCGATGCGTATGACCTCGCGGGCCCAGAAGCGCTGGTCGGCGATATGTGGGATCATAACCGAGGGAATACCGTGGCGCAAAAGCGAAGCAGTGGTTCCCGCGCCGCCATGGTGAGCGGCTACTGAGATGTGAGGCAGCAGCGCCTGATGCGCAACTGGGCCAATGATACGGATATTGGCGGGTGTTTGCAAGTCGTCCAAATCGCTCCAGCCAGCCTGAACAATTAACTTTTCATTTTGTGGCCAATGATCGACAAATTGCTGGAGTGCGCGCAAACCGCCGCGTGGACTGATGCTGCCAAAGGTTACCAGCGGGCAACGTTGGCCACTGAGGAATTGTAGCGTTTCCTGGCAGAGCTTGCCGGCAACTTCAGCAGGTGGTGGCAAAAAGCCGCTGAAGATGAAATGCTCGTGGTCGAATTTTTGTTGGGGACGAAACAGCTTTGGCGAGACGGC
>SKFT01000027.1 GCA_007117865.1 Puniceicoccaceae bacterium
CTCTCCTTGAGTGTGAAATTCAGCAAATGCGATTCATTCAGGCAAGCAAGCTCAAAATCAGGTGTCCACACCTGATTGGCAGGCTATTCGCTACGCGAATGAACGAGTCAGGCACATTCGACCACTCTGTCATCTCTCCTTGAGTGTGAAATTCAGCAAATGCGATTCATTCAGGCAAGCAAGCTCATTCAGCTCTTTTACCTATCCTCAAAGAATCAATGACTTCGCGAGTTTGCTCAATGACACGAATAATTTGATCCTCAACCAGAATATCCTGCACCCCCTCAGGCGCTTTGGGTAGCTGCTCTCTTATTTCAGGGGGAATCATACTGGCACTTTTATCAATATCCTTCGGGAGGGGCTTGCCCACTTGAACTCTATTGGCCCAACCCGCAGGTAAGCCCTCACCACGATCGACACGCCGCTGCAAGCCGGCAGGCAAGCCACGGCCCTGACTTTGCCGCCGCTGCAAACCGGGGGGCAAAGATGCTTCAGGAACGTTTTGCAAGCGCTCTCTATCGGCCTCAGTAAAACCACGTTCGCGCCCCTTCGGCGCACTGGCTTCGCCGCTTTCGCGGGATTGTCTGGGCTCGGCTACATCGCGGTTTCGAGCTTGTTCGGCTGCTGTTTCGTCACGCTCACGCTCACGCTCCTGTTCGACTTCGCGCTGTCCTTGCTGACTATCCTCGTAACCACCTGGATTACCGCTACGAAACCATGTCCACGGCCGGAGCAAGCTTCGCTCGGCTGCCTGCGGCGCAGCGTTGTTTTCCGCTGCATTGGCAACCGATAGCACAGGTAGCACCAAGCAAACACAGACAGCGAACAATAAGAGACGAGAGATAAGGATTGGGGTTAAATACAACATAACTAAAAGCTATCAGCATTATAATCGGCAGAAAAGCAAAATCTGCCGACTATTTTACTTTTAAAACTTTATTACAACCCCTCAATCGGTATCTAAATGGCCCGCTGTAACACTCCTGTAACATTGTCACTATATTGTTACGGCTTAGGCGTTTGTTTGCGCTTGTTTAAACGCATGCGAAAGCTCAAGCGTTGATGAGTGAAGCAAATCAGCTTCATTACAAACCACTAAAAATACCATATATAAAACGATGAAATTAAAATCCAAATTCCTCACAGCGACTGCAGCAACTTCCCTGTTGTTTGCCTCGTTGTCTGCAAACGCGGAACACCCTGAATACGAGCGCGTGTCTGGTGTGTCCGGCAACTTGAACTCGATCGGCTCCAATACGCTGACCGTTGTCCTGCAAATGTTGGCCGAAGGGTTCCAGAGTAAATATCCGAATGTCAATATTCAGATTCAAGGTGCGGGTTCCGGCACGGCACCCGCTGCATTGACTGATGGCACCGCTCAGATCGGTCCAATGAGTCGCGAAATCCGTCCCGCTGAAGTAGATGCTTTTCGTGAGCGCTTTGGTTATGAGCCGACCCAAGTAGCGATCGGTATTGATGCGCTGGCTGTGTTTGTGCATCGCGACAACCCTGTCGAGGGTCTTTCGTTGCCGCAGCTTGACGCTATCTTCTCATCCACCAATCGCCTTGGACACAATCCAATCCGCACATGGGGTGAAGCCGGTTTGACCGGTGACTGGGCAAACCGTCGCATCTCCGTTTACGGTCGCAACTCCGTCAGCGGCACCTACGGTGTCTTTCGGCGGATCGCACTCGGTGGCGGCGACTTCGATGGCGCTCGCTATCAGGAAATGCCGGGCTCCTCTGCTGTGGTGCAGGCAATTGGTCAAGACCGCTTCTCCATCGGCTATTCGGGCGTGGGTTATCTCACTCCAGGCACCCGTGCGATCAAGGTGGGTCTGACTGAAGATGCGCTCTTTGAACCAAGTCCTGAAAATGCCGCCACTGGCGACTATCCGATTGCACGTCTGTTGTTCGTTTACGTCAACAAACGTCCCGGTGAGCCTCTTGACACACTGACAGCCGAGTTCCTCCGCTATGCCTTGTCAGCCGAAGGCCAGGCTACCGTTGAGCGTGCCGGCTTCTTCTCGCTTCCGTCCGAGTTCGCCAACACCCAGCGCGAACAGTTCTAAGCTGAATTCAATCTGCGGGGTGCCAGCCAGCGTGTTGGCACCCCGCATTCTTTTCTTCCCTTAACGCTAAAATTTCACATTCTACGCGATCCAATGAAGACCGAAAAACGCTCCCTGCCATTTATTCCGGAACGATTCCGCGTCTCCCGCGCCACCTTGCTGTTTGACCGCCTCATGACGGGTCTGATTATGGTTGGTGGCGTCTCCATTATCGTCGCAGTTTTCTTCATTTTTGTATTCATTGCACTGAAAATAACCCCACTATTCCGCGCCGCCGAGGTGGATGAGATCCGCACACTAGTTATACCGGACAATGACATTTTATCTTTTGGAGTTTCCGAGTCAAGAGAGTTGATTTACTTCCTCTCGCAAGACGGCTCACTCTATTTCGTACCCAAAGATGAAAACGATCCCCGTGGCGTTTTCTCGGTGGACAAGTCCTTGCCAGACGATTTTGAACTCATCTCATTTTATCACGACAAGCTGCGCGATCGCTTGGTTCTGACTTCCCGCGACGGACGCGTTCAGATTAAAGACATCACGTTCCGCAGTGATTTCACGACTGATGCAGTGGGAGCCGTTACCCGCCCCCATATTGAAAGTCTGCCTATTATTCAGCTCGGCACTGAGGTCAATCCGATCTCAGGCGCTGTTTTTTCCGCAGGTTCCCGGACGCGCCTGGTAGCTGGCTTGCAACAGAATCAAGGAAGGACTTCAATACGCGTCGCGGTTTTAACCCAGCGGCGCACCCCCTTTGGCGTTGGGCCCTTGGAAATTGGCGCGCAAAACGAACTATCGGAATTATTAAACGGCGAGCCCAAGCAGATTTTGGCAACTGGCACCGGCGATGGTCTGGTAGTAGCCTACACCAATGGCCTGATCGACTTTTTTAGTGTTAATGAACATGCCGAGGTGACTTTGGTGCAAAGTTTCAATCCCCTCAAAGACGGTTCGCCTACTGCAGCCTTTGATCGGATGGATTTCGTCCTCGGCGACCAGACGATTGTTTTCTTTGATACTTCAGGTCACCATGTGGCATGGAATCTTGCATTCGTCGCTGAAGAAGGCGGGCGCCGATTTATTCCGAGCAAGACTTTTCCTGCATTACCCGGACCTTTGCAAAGCTTCTCAGCCAGTCGTGGCAATAAGACTTTCCTTGTTGCCAGCGGCAACTTCGCCCGCCTTTCTCTGATGACTACAATGGCAACTCGCTGGCAGGAGCAGATGCCATTCGATATTCGCCAAGTACTCATTGCTCCGCGCTATGACGCCCTTTACTTTCTTGATCAGCGCGGAAATATTCACTTTGCGGACATGGTCGACGATCACCCCATTGCTGGCATGACGGCTTTCTTTGCCCGCATCCAATACGAAGGGCGACCGGGCAGAATTTGGGACTGGCAATCGGACGGCGACTCCGACTTCGAGCGCAAACTCTCCATGGTGCCGCTGATGATCGGGACCTTGAAAGGCACCATCTACGCAATGTTTATTGCCGTTCCGATCGCCCTATTATCAGCGGTTTACGTGTCGCAGTTTTTGCGTCCCAGCCTGAAAAAAGTGGTTAAACCCACCATGGAAATCATGGCTTCCCTACCCTCAGTTATTTTGGGCTTTTTTGCAGGCATGTGGCTCTCGCCAGTCATATCCAATGCGGTTCCGTCGGTCATGCTGGCGGTAATGGGTGTTTTTGTTGGCGCGATTGTTACCGGCTTGATTTGGACTCGTCTGCCCAACCACATCCGTCTGCGCATTCCTGATGGCTGGGAGTTTGCCTTGGTCTTCATTCCGGCAATGTTTGTCGCATGGATGGGCTGGCAGTTTGGCCAGGTGATTGAGCAGTGGCTGTTTGTACAATACGACGCAGATTTGGAACGCGATGTCGGCTCGTTTCGCATGTGGGTGGTCAATGCCTTGGGTTGGGACTTTGAAACGCGCAACGCGCTAGTGGTCGGCTTCGCCATGGGCTTTGCCGTTATTCCAATCATATTCACTATTTCGGAGGACTCGATGAGCAACGTTCCCAATGCCTTCCGCTCCGGCTCGCTGGCGCTCGGAGCGAGCCGCTGGCAAACAGCCATGCGTATCGTCCTGCCGACGGCTGCCGCTGGAATTTTCTCCGCGCTGATGATTGGTTTCGGACGTGCCATAGGCGAGACCATGATCATGGTTATGGCGACTGGCAATGCAGTGGTGCAGGACTTTAACCCGTTTACGGGCATGCGCACATTGTCAGCCAACATCGCCGTGGAAATTTCCGAAGCCGAGCAAAATGGCACGCTTTACCGCACGCTCTTCCTCTGCGCCTTTATCCTATTCACCTTCACCTTCACCCTCAACACCTTTGC
>SKFT01000157.1 GCA_007117865.1 Puniceicoccaceae bacterium
AGAAGTCGAGTCGACTGCCGCCACCAAGCAGAGTGATGGCTTGGTCTGTGCGGGTAAAATCGTCGCCTGCCAGTTGCTTGAGCGCAAATAAAATTCCCTCGAAGGCAGCGTAGGCTTTGTCGGCAACGGTTCCCTGGCCGATCCATGCCTGATCGGTTCCCCATCGAAGCGGATAAAATAAAGGTGTGTCGCTATCGACTTTGACTTCTGCGGAAATCGCGGCAAAGCGAGGGGATTCCACCTCGCCGAGCAAGGTTTGGTTGGCCCAGTCCAATGCCGAGCAGGCGTGATTCAGACACTGTAATTCATAGTAGCCGCCTTGCGGGTAGGGTCCCCATAGGCCAGTATCTGAGTAGGGGCCAGGTGTCATTCCAGTGTGCCGGTAGAGGACTCCGGCGGTGCCGAGAGTGAGGATTGGATTTCCCGGTCGACAATCACAGCCGGCCGCACCCGCAGTGTGGTCATTGCCGACGGGAATGATTTCCAGCTTGCGATTAAAGCCAGTTGGAATGTGGGATGGACGCATGGCAAGTGGACATCCAGGCGAAACAATCGTGCCCAGTTGGGATTCGCGCACGCTGCTGGCGTCCAGTGCGGCCTGCCACCATTTGCCATCCGCCAATGAATAAAATCCACTCATCGCAGCCAGATTGGCATCGTTGCCGTGCTCGGCACCAAGAACCATGGCCAGATAGGCAGGCAGGCTGATGATGCGGAATGTTTTATCCCAGGCATGGCGCTCCTTCCACCAAAGCACCTTGGAAAGCATCAGCCCGGGTCTGACGGCTGGCCAGCCGCAGTGGTGGTGGAAACTTTCGCCAAGGCGGGATTGCAGGGAGGTGGCGGCTTCCTCGGCGCGGCTGTCTGACCAGCCGTAGAAGGGCGATAGCGCAACGCCTTCGGCGGTGGCAATCAGGAAGGTTTGCGCCTGGCTGGTGAGGGCGATGCGTTTGATGGATGCCAGCGGTTTGTCTGCGCTGCGCACCAATTGTTCGAGTAGGGCGAGGAAGGTTTTTTCGACCGTCTCCGGATCCAATTCGGCGCGCTCGCCCGTATGAATTTTATAGGGAAGCGGGAGTGAGGCTTCAGACAGACGCTGACCCTCGGCAGCAAACAAGGCAGCCTTGAAGTTGGTCGAGCCGAGATCAACTGCTGCAATCATGAGGAAGCGGAGGGCTGAAGTCGCTTGAGCCTACAGCGGCCAGAGCCTTGGTGTAGCGAGGTGGATTGGGTCGATGAAGGCATGGCGATGAAAATTTTTATTGCGCTTCTGACTTACCCAGCCATGCGAGGGTGTTGTGGAAGCTGACCTTTTGCCGCAAAGGTTCGGGTAAGGCGTCGAGAGCGGCTACTTCCGCACGGTAAGTGCTGCGCATTTGCAGTTTGGCATCCTCATAGGAATAAAAGGGCGCGTCGCTGCCCCATATCAATTTTTCCGGAAATGCCTCGGCCAAGTCGCGCAGGACCTGCGCTGGATCGGTGTAATCGGAGGGGAAGCGTTCAGCCGGAACCGCCACGGTTGGCAGGTTTTTAACCGCGCATTGGCAGTGGATGATGTGTGCCGAACAATCAAACCAAGTGTTGGGTAGTTCTGCGACGCGCTTGAGGCTTTCGTGATGGAAGCGGCAAGAGTGGGCGAGGATGAAGCGCACGTTAGGATTTGCCTCAGCCACGGCAATGATGTCGCGGCACTGCGACCAGATGTCATCGGGTGCAATACTCGAATGGATTAAAAAAGGCAGGTTGTTTGCCTCGGCATATTCCACCATGCAGCGGCCCTCTTCCAGCAGCGAGCGGATGGGTGATTGAAGGATGGTGGGTTGGATTTTGATGCCGTGTACGGGATAGTCGGCGGGTAGCTTTTGCCATTCCTTGACCTGTGCTGCGGGCATACGCAGCGGATCTGCCATGAGGAAGGGCCACAGTCGGCATTGTCTTTCCGGTTCCATGCGCTGGATGTCGTCGCACAGTCGACGGTTTTCAAAAGCATAGGGGATATGGGTGGCGTGTTTGGGCAGCTCGACCCGGTTTTGTCGAAGCCCTTCGATATCGAATGCCATGTAGGCAACAAAGGGAAAAACAACCCAGGCATCGATGCCGCTGTCGCCCGCCTCGTTGAATAGGCGTTGCAGGTCGAGTGCGTAGGGCGACCAGCCTTGTAGGTAGAATAATGGATCAACACCAATGTGGACGTGATTATCTATTTTCATGGGATGTTTTGGTATAGTAATTCTTGACGGAAAATGGGTTTTTAGAATATCTATTGATTATGACAGCCATTCTCATAAATAACAAAAAGTCTCAGTCTATACGAATACCGAAGTCATTTAGACTCGATTGTGAAGAAGTTGTAGTCGAAAAGTTAGGTGACGGTCTTTTTATTCGCCCAGCAAAGCCATCGAATTGGCCTGAAGGATATTTTGACCGTATTCGGATTTCTGACAACGCCTTTGGCAGGCCGGAGCAAGGCCCACTGCCGGACGTCACTTGTTGGAAAAAATGACCTACCTCCTTGATACCAACTTCTGCATCGCAGTTTTGCGTGGCCTGCCATCGGCTATTGGTAGAATGTCCATGGCCGCCCCAGAGCAATGTAGCGTTTCGGTTGTTAGCCTCTACGAACTTTGGGTGGGTGTCGAACGATGTCAAAACCCTGTTCGCGAAAAAGAAAAATTGAGGGACTTCATTTCGCCCTTGCAAGTGTTGCCCTTTGGTGAAGCCGCAGCTATTCAAACTGCTAAAATTCGTTTTAACTTGGAGCGCATTGGGCAACCCATCGGTCCTTACGACCTGATGATTGCAGGGCAAGCAATTGTGCATAATTTGACTCTTGTGACTCACAATTTTAAAGAATTTTCCAGAGTTTCCGAATTGTTAATTGCGGATTGGGAGACATAATCAGACCTTGCAGCAGATTCCGTTCTTGGCGGATTCCAGTGCGGCGGTGAACAAGCGATGGCTCAAATGCGCTTCTTCGGGTGTGGCGGCTTGTGCCAACAGCGCGTTGGGAAGTTGAGCGTCTGCCAATTCACAAACGAATGCGGCCCACATTTGCAGAATGGCATCGGTAAACCCAAACTCGAAGATGCCGCCGGTTATGCTTGGGAAGACAGGCGAGTAACCTACCGATACCGCCCGCCAGTCTTGTTGTCCATTGGCATATTCCAAGAGATAAAGCGTGTTCGGATCGCGGGTGTTGAAACGGGCGCAGGCTTTCAAGCCTTTGATTTCCAAATACCAGCTATTGGATTCACCCGGAGCGATGCGTTGGGTGCGCAGGGTGAGTGGGAAGTTGTTTCCACTGGCATCACTGGCCTCACAAAGCAGGGTGGCGTTATCCCAAGTGGCGGTTTCCACCCGCCCGCCATTGCCGTCCGGACGCTCCGGCATAAGGTTTGAAAGGATAGCGCGCACGTTTTGCGGAATCCAGCCCGCGCGGAATGGCACGTGGCAGACATGCATACCCAGATCGCCCATTACCCCGTAGGCACCGTTGGTCTCAACAATGCGTTTCCAGTTGGCGGGTTTGTCCGGATTGATATCGCTGGAGTGAAGGAAGCCGGCATTGGCTTCCAGTAGCGTACCGAAGGCATTCGACTCAATCATGCGGCCAATTGCCTGTACCGCCGGAAAGTAGGGAAACTGCGAACAGCAGCGCACTAACAATTCCGGACGCTTGGCCATAGCGGCGAGGATGGCTTCGTTGGCGGCCAAGTCGATGCCGAAGGGTTTTTCACCGAAGACATGTTTGCCCGCCTCAATCGCAGCGATGTAAACCGTCTGATGCAAGTTGTGCGGGACGGCGATATAGACCGCATCCACCTCGGTGTTGGCAAGCAATTCTCGGTAGTCGCTGGTCGATTGTTTGACGGAAGGAAAGTGCTCAGTGAACCATTGTCGCGGGCCTTCGCTGCGATTGCAAACCGCGACGATTTCCGGCTTGGCCGGCATGTCCTTCAGGTGGCACCAGCGCGCGGCTGCGCTGGCAAATTCTTTTCCCATCAGGCCGCAGCCGATAACTCCAAAGCGTATTGTTTTCATAATGTTAATTGTATAATTAAGTGTGGATTGTAACTACTCAGGTATTCAGAATTCAGGAGACAGGAGGCTTAAAAGGCTAAGGGCTAAAGGTGGAAGGCAAGGGAATGCAAGTTCGAGTATACATTAAGTTGTTACTAATCGTAATCGTCATCTTAATCCGCCGAAGCCTGCAGCAAAAGGTAAAAGGTTGAAAGGTGGGAAAGTGGAAAGTTCTAGTCGTTGAGTGGTTGAACGGCTCCGCCGTTTAATAGCGAATGGCAAATAGAAAATGGCGGCTGGCGTTGGGTTTAGGCTGTAGGGTGGAGGTCGCT
>SKFT01000154.1 GCA_007117865.1 Puniceicoccaceae bacterium
ACCATCGGCAGTATCGCACTCCATCGGCGTGTGAGCCGTCCAGACGGGGAACTTCAAATCGGGACGATCAACAAAATCGTATACGCTCATGAGGCGCATCGGATTGACCGGACCATTGACGGTGAACACTTCCGCTGGCGTGAGCTTGATGGCGTGCAACAGCTGCTCAATGACTTGCGGATCGCCACCCTCACCGATTTCCAGCCGCACTGCCGCACCCTTTTGTATTTTATGCAACTCCTCCTCGATTTTCTTCAACAGGTTCTCGACCTCTTCTTCATCAATATACAAATCGCTGTTGCGGGTGATGCGAAACGGCACGGCGGAACGCACCCGGTAGCCGGGGAAGCAATCGCTAACGAACTCCTCGATAATGTCCGCCAGGAAAATGTAAACCTCCGGCGATCCGCGACGGCTGGCACCAATACGAACGACCCTTGGCAAGATGCGTGGAACCGGAACAATCGCCATCAAACGATCACCTTTAGGGTTCTCCGGGTTGTTCATTGCCACAAGAATATTCATGGCCTTGTTCGCCAGAGCCGGGAATGGATGGGCCGGATCAATGGCCAAGGGCGTCAGAACCGGAAAAACCTGTTCGGCAAAGTATCCCCGCAACCATTGTTTCTCTTTGCGGGTGAGCTGATGGTAGCGGCAAAAGAGGATCCCCTCCTGTTTCAAGGCCGGCACCAGTTCGTCAGACCAACAAGTGTGTTGATCGGCAACCAAATGGCTAACGATGGAGTGAATGCGGCGGAGTTGCTCGCGGGGCGACAAGCCGTCCGGACCCGTAGCTGCGGAACGGCTTTCCACTTGCTGCATCAAACCAGCCACACGGATCTCAAAAAACTCATCAAGATTGGAGGAAACAAAGGCCAAAAACTTAACCCGTTCCAACAGGGGATACTGGTTGGACTGCGCCTGCTCCAGCACGCGTCGGTTAAAGGCAAGCCAGCTCAATTCACGGTTGAAAAATGGATAGCTTGCACTGCGCCGCGGATGCGCTGGCAGTTGTTTCGAAGTGATGGATGACTTGGACATTGCAATAAGGTAACCATCATTGGTAACAATTCCACTTCGCGCAAGCGAAACAGAAATGCGCCACCCAATCGTAACAATTATAGCGAATTCATTCAAACGCGCCGCGGGACAGGACCGAGGCTCGAACGCTGCTACCTTGCAGATACCCCGCACTTTTCATTGCACCCGCATCCCGCGGGTGGGGGCGGCTAAGTCTTGACTCAGCACAGCGGCTTTGCTTGAAATGATGTTTCTTTTAATCCTAAGTCACACCTATTAGTCGGATTATTTATTAACTCTCACCCATGAGCACCCACCTTAGTCACTCAACTGGTAAATTGACCGGTATTTTCACTCCCAACATGGTTCCTCTCGACGAGCATGGACGCCTCAACGAGGAGGAGCTGGCCCGCTACATTGACTGGCTGATTCGCAGTGGAGTGCATGGACTCTATCCGAATGGTTCCAGTGGTGAGTTTCCCCGCCTCTCAGTCGAAGAACGTCGCCGCATAACGCGCATCGTCTGTGAGGTTGCCAAGGGTCGCGTGCCGGTATTGGCAGGTGCAGCCGAGGCCAATGCCCGCGACTCAATCAAGGCCTGCGAGAAGTATGCCGAATACGGTGCCCGCGCGGTAGCCATCATCTCACCCATTTTCTATCGCTTGGGGCAGGAAAGCCTCTATGCCTACTTCCGCGAAATTGCCATTAATTCTCCGCTGGATGTCACGGTCTACAACATTCCCATGTTATCAAGTCCCATTGAGGTTGAAACGGTTCGAAGGCTTGCGGAGTTGGATCGTGTCACCGGTATCAAGGACTCCAGTGGCGACGTTGGCAACATGTGCCGTCTGATCCGGGCAATTCGCCCAAGCCGTCCCGACTTCAGCTTTCTTACTGGCTGGGAAGCCGTCCTGATTCCGATGCTCTGTGTCGGTGCCGACGGCGGCACCAACGCAACCAGTGGCATTGTGCCGGAGGTTACCCGCTTCCTCTTCGACACCTTCCGCAGGGGCGACATGACCAGCGCAATGGATGTCCAATATCGCTTGGTGGAATTGTTCGACATGCTCTTGCATGGTGCGGATTTCCCGGAGGGCTTTCGCGTCGGTGTGGAAATGCGAGGCTTTAAGATGGGCGTCGGACGTCAACCCTTGTCGGAAAAGCAATCACTGGATCGCCGCGAGTTGTCGCGCATGGTCAGCTGCCTGATTTCCGACTTTGGCGTCATTGAACGCCCCGCCACCTGCCCTTCCGGTTCCGCTGAAATATCCGATTTGATCCGCAAAAATTCAATCGGCGAAAATCAACCCGCCAACATTGCCGAAACCATCGCCAACGAGGTTGTCGCATACCTTAAGCGCAATCCGGGTAAACTATCCCGCTAATCGGACGTCCTCCTTTTATTATGGATATCGATCACATTGCACGCTTGGCCCGTATTGATTTGACGGATGCCGAGAAGGCACAATTCGGTGCCCAACTGGACTCCATCCTCGATTATTTTGAGCGCATCCAACAAGTGGATGTCGCTGGCATCGAGCCGACCGCACATGCATTTGCTGTTGAAAACGTATGGCGCACCGGCGATGAACCCGGAGACACTCTGCCCGTGGCAACCTTGCGCACAATGGCACCCGCCGAACGCGACAATCAGGTGGTCGTGCCCAAAGTGGTCGAATAACACCCTGTCTACGCAACGCAAGCCGATTCATGCAACCGATTTACTACCGCAGTATTACCGAAATCCGCCAGGCGCTCGATGCCGGCAAGCTAACATCCCGTCAGCTAATGGATGTCCTGATTGATCGCTCTGAAGCGGTTGATGACCGCATCGGTGCTTTTCTACACCGTGACTTTGTGGATGCCCGGGCTCAAGCCGATGCCGCCGACGCCCGCCGTAAATCCGGCAAGTCCCTCGGACCACTCGACGGCATTCCGGTCGCAATCAAGGATGTGCTCGCAGTCAAAGGCCAACCGCTCACATGTGCCAGCCGTATGCTGGAGGATTTTATCTCACCCTACGATGCAGGTTGCATCAGCCGACTCAAAGCGCAGGGCTGCATTTTGTGGGGACGCCTAAACATGGACGAGTTTGCCATGGGTTCGGCAACCGAGAATTCCGCTTTTCAAAAAACCCGCAATCCATGGGACACCGATCGCACGCCTGGCGGCAGCAGTGGTGGCAGTGCGGCGGCAGTAGCTGCGGGTGAAGCCATCGCAGCCCTGGGCACCGATACCGGTGGCTCCGTCAGGCAACCAGCTGCTTTCTGTGGTATCGTCGGGGTTAAACCGACCTATGGGCGCATTTCACGTCACGGCCTCGTTGCCTACGCCTCGTCGCTCGACCAGGTCGGAACCTGCACGCGCACCATCGCTGATGCCGCGCTGCTATTGGATGCCATTTGTGGACACGATGCGCTGGATTCCACTTCGCTGGATTTGCCAAAAACCGACTTCGTTGCTGCATTGCGAGAGGATCAGCAACAGCCACGCAAAATTGGTATTGCCCGCGAGTTTTTTGGTGCAGGTCTGGATCCTGAAGTCAAGGCGTGCATGGATGCCGCCATTCGCTTCTACAAATCGCATGGCTGTGAAATCCTCGACATCTCACTACCCAATGTGTCTCTGGCAGTACCGGTATATTATCTGATTGCCACCGCCGAGGCCTCATCCAACCTGGCCCGTTTCGACGGCGTTCGCTACACCCATCGCAGCGAGTCGGCAAACGATGCCATCAACCTCTTCAGCAAAAGCCGGGCTGAAGGATTTGGAGCTGAGGTCAAGCGTCGCATCCTGCTCGGCACCTTTGTGCTCAGCACTGGTTACTACGATGCCTACTACCTGCGGGCACAGAAAATCCGCACCCTCATTCGTCAGGACTTTGAGCAGGCTTTCAGGAAGGTCGATGCCATACTCTCCCCCGCTGCGCCCACCCCCGCCTTCCCAATTGGTGCCCACAAAGAGGATCCTCTGGCACTCTATCTCAGCGACCTGCATACCATTCCTGTGAACCTTGCCGGACTCCCCGCACTATCGCTCCCCTGCGGCTTCACCGATAGCGGATTGCCTGTAGGCATGCAACTGATTGGCAAGGCACTGGGCGAGGCTGGCATTCTGCAACTGGCGCAACGCTTTGAAAGTGCCCACGACTTCAATCGTCAAACTCCGTCCCTCTAAGCGCGCCTTTTTACTCATGTCGCAATCCAACATCCAATACGAAACGGTCATCGGACTTGAAGTGCACGTGCAGCTTAAAACACGCAGCAAGCTGTTCACCGCCGCGCCCTATCAATATGGAGCCGAGCCGAA
>SKFT01000068.1 GCA_007117865.1 Puniceicoccaceae bacterium
CTTTCCGCAGTCACATCGCTGACAGCAGGCGTTGATTCAGTCGACCGAGGAGGCAATCGTCCATCAAAGATATCCGGATCCGGCGCCGCCCACGCACTCACAGCGGGGAGGAGTAAAAAAATTAACAGTAGGAATGAACGACTAGCGGCCATCAGCTATAACAGTAAGCGAAACGGGCGCATTATCAACAGAAACCCGCAATTGCATTTCCACATCCGGCTGTCCCCTGCGGGTTCCGCGCACGCGATAAACATCCGGATAGAGCGTCAACTCCTTACTGCGGAATCGCTCTGGGGGAAAGACGCCAACGATGCTGACGTGGGTCTGGTTATCGGAACGCAAGGTAACGGTAACCTGCTTGCTTTGGCGCTCCAGGGTATTGCGCAAGTTGCGCTCGTTGTCGGTTTCGGGTAGGTTGGCTGGACGGGTAGCCATGGCACGATTGAAAAAAGAAGCCGCCATGGGAAAGCGTCCCTCACCAACCAAGCGTTGCGCGGAAGCGAGATTTTCCCTGAATTCAATTTCGGCAATCAACAAACGAGCCGAACGTTCCAAGCCCTCCTTGGCTTCTGAGGATTCAGGATTGATGGTCAAGGCCTCGCGGTAAAGCTCGCGCGCACGGGCATACTCAGCTGCCCGCAGTGATGCAAAACCATCCGCCAGCAGTGCCTCTAGGCGCAACCGGTCACGGTGTGCCAACGCTTCGCGCAATTGCTGCAATGTCGACGGATCGGCAATCAAATCCAAAGCCTGCTCCAAGGCGGCAATTTGCGCATCCCAGTCGCCTGCCTCAGCTGCGACCCGCGCCGCTTGCAGCGCAGCTGCATGATCGCGTTTGCGGATCGCTTCCTGCAAAGCCTTTTGCCGCCCTTGCAGCAAGGGATTTCCCGGCCTGCCTACGAGCAAATCCAAGACCATGGCCAGAGCCGCATCGAGATCGCCCGCCTGCTCCAGCTGCCTGATTTCCTGCAGCTGGGACTCCACTGCCAACAGTGCCTCCACTTCGGCAAGTCCGGCAGCGGCCTCGTTGTGTCCAGGCACCAGCGACAACACCTTCTCGAAAGCCTGCCTGGCAGCTCCCAACTCACCGTTTGCGACAGCCTCCTGGGCCGACTGCATCCAGGATTTTGCCTGCGCCTGAGCCGATTCCTCCAATGCATCAAGTCGCTCCAAAGCCGCTGCGAAAGACTCGTTTGCACGCGCGTAATTGGCAGATTCTATCGCCGACTGGCCTTCGCCGAAGTGCTTGCGAATGGCCTCATAGCTGGTTTTAAAATGACTTGCCAAGTGCGCGCTCTGACGTAAGCGCATGCCAATGGATTGCGAGCTGGCAAGCGCCTTAGCCCGTGCCTCAATAGCGCTCATCTCTGCCTCACCCTCCTGAATCAAACGCTGCAAACGCCCGCGCGCGGGTTCAATGCGACCGCGCTGAGACAGGTCGCGAGCCCTGTCCAAGTCGGAACGGTAACGCTGGTAGCGATCGAGCGCCAGTTGTTCCATGCGCACAGCAGCACTCATGCGCTCTTCAACCAAGGACTCAGCTTGATTGAGAAGTGCTCTTAGATCATTGTCGGCGGATGTTAGCGGAACGCCCGCAGGACTGGTCCCCATTGGTACAGAATCGCGCCCGCCATTGCCGACGGGCGCGAAGAAAATAACCAGAGGGATGGCAATGAGGGCGATCAGCACAAGTGCGATAATAATAACCGGTGCTTTGGAAGATTTCATTATCTCACAAAAGACGGTATCTTATGCACACGGCTGCACGCCGTCGGCCTCATGGATTCACTGCAATCAACTCGCAGTCAAAAATAATCAGCGCACCACCGGGAATCGGACTTCCAGGACGGGCCTGATCGCCGTATGCCAGATGGCTGGGGATAAAGAGACGCACTTTGCCACCCTCACCCACTTGCTGCAAACCTTCGGCGAAACCGGGAACGACACCACGCAAAGGGAAATCCGCCGGCTGACCACGTTGCACAGAACTGTCAAAAACCGTGCCATCAATAAGAGTGCCATGATAATGCACGCGCACAGTGTCACCAGAGCTGGGTTTTTCGCCATTGCCCTCTTCCAGAATCAAGAAGCGTAAGCCGGAATCGGCAACCTGAAGATTCGACTCATCCTCAGCCAACTGAGCGAGGAAAGCCTCTGCTTCGGCCTTGTGCTCTGCGGCACTGCGATCATCGCCAGAATCAAGACCCTGCTCCGCCATGAGTTTTTGAATACGGGCATCCATCAAAGCGGAAAGCGGCTCCATGGCTGCTTGCATTTCCTCGCTTGGCGCCTCCAAACGGGCACCCAGCAAGGCACCGCTGCGGACCTTCTCACCCTCTTCGGCGCTTAAACCCAAGCCGACGATGCCGGACTGAAGTGCCACCACATACCCCAGATAGCGGGGAGTATCAGCTGACAATGCAGGCAATTCCTCGCCAGCTTCAGCAGCTTCCAAACGGGCCATAGCCTCCTCAACGGCCGCTTCAATCTGCTCATCCTCAACCCCTGCAAAAGCATCCGCCTCAACCAAAGGCAAGGCCATGCCCTCGGCGAACACAGTCAGCTCTTCTTCACTAAACTTGAGATCATAAATACCTCCGGAGAAAGCCATAAACTGGCCCAATAGCGTAAATAGTTCCGCTTCGGAGAAGGTTTGAGCCTGCTTGTCAGAGGCTTTATGGAAGTTGGAAGCAGCGTCTACAGGACAGCACCCGGCCGCAGCATGGAGGGATAGACCACCGGCAAATAGCGAGGCTGCAACGATATATACACTTTTATTCATAATAATGGATTGGATTAACATAGCTGGAAATAAACTATGTCCGCTAACTGTGCCTAGCGTTCCCGGAAAAATCAAGGAAAAGGTCAATTCTTAGTCAATTTGCGATTGCTCAACGCTGGCAGGTTGCTAGGAATATGACTTTAAGTAGCGATATAAATGGTAGATAAGCATTCAGAGCAGGGTCGAGTTGCCCCGGACCGTGAGGCAGTTGTGTGTCTGCCTGCTGAGCTGTTATTTTTCGAAACCGTAAAGCTACCGGCAGCGGTTGAGACTAATGAAATTGCAGATTTTGTTGAACTGACGCTTGAAGAGCGTTCCCCCTTTCCCTTGCGCGATTTGTGTTATGGTTTTTTGTATGAACCCTGCAATCGCGGATTGTTAATCTATGCTGCGATTCGCCGTCGGGTGGAGCAATTATTTCCCGGAGCGTTGGAGAATGCCCGCTTTATGCTGCCTGGCTTTTGCTTGCTCCATGGCTTGCAGTCACATGCCAATAAAACCGTGCTATTGCAGTGCGATGGCAACCCATCTTTGATAAAGATTGATGCCAATGGCTTGCCCGTCCCAGCAGATGAAGGGTCAAGGGATAATGCCGATAGCCCAATCCATTTGCGGCTGGATAATGTTGCATGCACTAAAGAGGGTTCGCTGGAGGCAAACTTTGTGCAACTGGGTCCGCCTGTCGAAGAATTCCTGACGCAAACCCTGTCCGTGCAAGCACTCTGGGCTGCGGATATGCGCGACGCAGACTTCAAACGCATTGAAAGCTTGCGTCGCAATCGCGAGCGACAGTTGATGCGGGCCATCGCCCTCGGTGGCTGGGCCGCACTTTTTCTGTTGATCAGTCAAATCGGGCTGTGGGGATTCAGTCGGCATGTCGACAGCCGGATGAGTGAGCGCGAGCGACTGCAACCTGCGGTATTTATCGTGCAGGACCGTCACAGTCTATTGACCACACTGGAACAGGTGGCGGCAGCCGAATTGCGCCCGCTGGACGTATTGGAGGCTATGAACCGACTGAGGCCGGATGCCATTCATTTCACCGAAATGCGCGCCGAGGGACAAAACCGCATCACCGTTGAGGGCATAGCCGGCAGCGTCAATGCCCTCAATCGCTACGCGGAATCACTCAGTGAGAGTGGTGAATTCCGCGTTGGCGATCCGCGGACTTTGGTGCGCGCAGGTCGGACGACTTTTACATTGACTGTCGATTATACCGGTCCATTGCCAGTACTTGCCGGAACCGCAAGTGTTCCGGACGCTGCCGGACGTTAACAACCATGAAATCTTATTGGAACAGTCTTCGATTGCATTTCCTGCGCTTAACCCTACGCGAGAAATCGTTATTTTTGTTATTTATTATGGTGATGTTGACCATTTGGCTGAATGCGCAACTGGGACAGTTCCAGAACACGCAAAGCCTGCGTCAGTCGATTGAGCGCGACCTTGCGGAACAGCAGATTTGGCTGAAGCGGGCGGAATCCATTCAAACCAGGCTCGCCGAATCGCTGGCATTGGTCGATCCCTCCCGCACCTA
>SKFT01000171.1 GCA_007117865.1 Puniceicoccaceae bacterium
ATGGGTTTTGGTGCGCTTGGTGGACTCGATCACGACGCTGAAAAAGTGCGCGATAAAATTTTGGATGAAACCAAGCGTGTCTTTAAGCCCGAGTTTCTCAATCGCTTGAATGACCTGGTAATCTTTCGCTCGCTACAGCGCAAGGATCTCTTGCGCATTGTGGATTTGGAATTGCGCAATTTGGACAAGCGACTTGCCAATCAGGAGATCCATTTCGAGATTGATGATGAGGCCAAGGGTTTTCTCATCGACAATGGCACCGATGAAAAATATGGAGCCCGTCCATTGCGACGAGCCATCGAGCGTCATTTGGAAGATCCTTTGGCCGAAGCGATTTTGAATGGCGACATCAAGGCGGGTGAGCCGGTATATATTACACTTAAGGATGGCGCATTGGATTTTGAGCAAAAAACCGTGTCAACCGGCATTGTCCGTTAGTAAGCCTCTCCGACTTGGGCATTATTTTAGCCTTGAAGGTCATTCGGGGTTCAAATCCTAAAATAAAATGTGGTAATTTTTAGGTCGTCAAGCCTGCCAGAACTGTTATGTTTCATGGTTTTTTCTTTCCCAATTATGCCATGACGACCGAACCACAAGACCGTATTGCCAATGTCCTTGCACAGCGCTATGCATCGCCTGCGATGCGAGCTATTTGGAGTGGGTCTGGACGGATACGTTTGGAGCGGGATTACTGGATTGCGGTGATGAAAGCGCAGCGGGAATTGGGCTTGGCTATTCCTGCTGAGGCGATTGCTGCTTACGAAGCGGTTAGGGATGAAGTGGATTTGGCGTCCATCCAGCGCCGCGAAAGTGTCACGCGTCACGATGTGAAAGCGCGTATTGAGGAATTTTGTGCCTTAGCTGGCCACGAACACATCCACAAGGGCCTTACGAGTCGCGATTTGACGGAAAATGTCGAGCAGTTGCAAATTGTACGTGCGCTTGAGTTGGTGCGTCTGAAGGCGGTTTCCGCGCTGGATCGGATGCAGCGTTTGGCGCGAACGCATTCGGATCGTATCTTGACCGCACGCACCCACAATGTGCCGGCACAATTTACGACCCTGGGTAAACGCATCGCCATGTTTGGTGAGGATTTATTACAGGCCACCGAGGCATTGTGCCACTTGTTGGAGTCTTATCCCGGGCGGGGTCTCAAGGGGCCAGTTGGCACACAAATGGATTTGCTGACCCTATTTGAGGGGGATGCTGGCCGCGTTGAAGCGCTTGAGAGCAGCATTTTGCGTCACTTGGGGATTTCTGTATCCTTGCATTGCGTAGGACAGGTTTATCCTCGCAGTCTGGACCTGCGGGTGATCAGTTTGCTGGTTGAATTGGCCGCCGGTCCCTCGGGATTTGCCAAAACACTGCGTATCATGGCCGGACATGAACTCGCATCCGAGGGTTTTGCCGAAGGACAAGTGGGTTCCTCTGCCATGCCGCACAAGATGAATAGTCGCAGCTGTGAGCGCCTGAATGGTTTTGCGGTTATTTTGCGGGGTTATTTGTCAATGGCAGCCGAGTTGGCGGGTGATCAGTGGAACGAGGGTGATGTTTCCTGCTCGGTGGTGCGGCGCATCTGCTTGCCGGATGCCTTTTTTGCCATGGATGGGTTGTTGGAAACGTTTGTGACAATCCTCGATCAGATGGAGGTTTATCCGGAGATGATTGCGATGGAAAACGCCCGCTATGCGCCATTTTTGGCAACCACTACCTTGTTAATGGAGGCGGTTAAATCCGGTGCGGGCCGCGAAGCCGCGCATGAGGCGATCAAGGAACATGCGGTAGCGACAGTGCGTGATTTACGACATGGTCTGATTACTCAGAATGACTTGGTCGAACGTTTGGCAGCGGATGGTCGCCTTGGTTTGGAGCGGGACAAACTTCAGCAAATTGTTGAGCAGTCCACCACCCAGGTTGGTTTGGCGCATCGACAAGTGGATTTGTTTGCCGATCACGTTAATCGGCTCAGTCAGCGCTATCCTGCTGCTGTCGACTATAAACCCGCAGCCTTACTTTAGGTAAAGTTGTATTTTCTGTTGCATTACCAAAGCCTAAGGATACTAACAATCACACATTCCCGTTTATCAAAACTCAAAAAGTAAAATACATATGTCAGAACCACTTGTAGGAAATTGTTTGGTTGCCCAGTCAGGGGGACCCACTTCAGTTATCAACGCCAGCTTGGCTGGTGTCATTAACGAAGCGCTCAACCATGAGTGCATCGAGGAAATCTACGGCGGCCTCAATGGCGTTTTGGGTATTTTGCAGGAGCAGTTAATCGATCTTGCGGCAGAGTCGCAACAAACGGTTCGAGCGCTGCGTCATACACCTGGGGCCGCCTTGGGCACTTGTCGCTACAAATTGAAGAAAGCCACGGATTTTGACCGCGTGCTGGAAGTGTTTGCCGCACACAACATTCGCTATTTCTTTTATGCGGGTGGCAACGACAGTCAGGATACTGCCGACAAAATTTCCAAGTTGGCCAAGCAACGCGGATACGATTTGCGAGTAATAGGCATTCCCAAGACGATTGACAATGATTTGGTTTCCACCGACCACTGCCCCGGATATGGCAGTGTCATTAAGTATATCTCGACCACGGTAAAGGAAATTGCCTGTGACAACGCAGCCATGGGTCAGCATGACCTCGTGCAGATCGTTGAGGTTATGGGTCGCAATGCGGGTTGGATTGCAGCGGGAGCTTCATTAGCCAAGCGCAATGAGGAGCCCAATGCCGCACCGCATTTGATTTATCTTCCTGAAGTCGCCTTCTCGCCGGATAAGTTCATTGGCGATATTCAGCAAGTGCTCAAGCGCGAGTCATACTGCATGGTGGTTGTTGGGGAGGGCTTAATCGATGAAGATGGCAACTTTGTTGCCACTTCCGGTAATGCTGCGGATGCCTTTGGCCATAAACAACTCGGCGGCGCGGGCGACTATTTGCGCGGTCTTGTCGAGGAGAATCTCGGCATCAAGGCCCGTTCCGTTAAACTGGGCATGGCCCAGCGTGCCGCAGCTCATTGTGCTTCGCAAACGGATAACAATGAAGCTTATCTGGCCGGTCAAGCAGCTGTCAAGGCTGCCATCGCGGGCGAGACGGACAAGATGGTAACCCTGTTGCGCGGTGACAGCGACCAATACGTTTGCGAAACGGGGCTGGCCCCGCTGGCAGAGATCGCCAATGGCGTCAAGAAACTCCCATCCAATTGGATTAATGAAGACGGTGTGAGTATGAATGCCAGTTTCTACAAATATGCGCTACCCTTAATTCAAGGAGAAGTCGAAGTGCCCTTTGACCAAGGCGTACCCGTTTTTGCCAAGTTGCGTATGGATCGCGTGGATTCACAACTGGAGCCATTTGAAGTCTGATTTTAGCCGACGGACCTTCACTGCTTGCCGTCTCATCAGCAAGCAGTGAAGGTTGGCTTCGGTTTTCGCACGATGTTGCCACTGCCACCGCCATTACAAGTTGATTCGAGCAAACAGGATCGAGGCGAGTATGGTGAAAGACTGGCGCTGTATTTTTTTGAGCATGTGAAGGCGATGCGGTTGGTGGAGGCCAACTGGAAAACCCGTTCCGGTCCGCGTGGAGAGATCGATTTAATCGTGCGCGATGCGGACATTCTGGTTTTTGTGGAAGTCAGAGCCCGTAGTCGCGATGCACTTGTGAGTGGTGCTTTCAGCCTTAACCGCAAAAAGCGTGAGGTTTTGGAGCGCACATTTAAGACATATATGCGTGAGCTCAAAAAGCCGCCGCGACATTTTCGCTTTGATATTGTGGAGGTGGAGTTACCTGCATACGGATGCGAAGGGGTGGGGACGCTCTTTTACTATCCCAATGTGTTGCTGTTCAGGAAAGACTATCGGCTGGTTAGTTAGCCCTTTTATTTTATACAAAAAAGGCCCGCCAATTGGCGGGCCTTTGAAAGGAATGTGGTTATATCGATGATCAGCCTTCGCCACCGCCGCCTGCTTCTTCAGGCTGAATGCGCTGACCTTCGGAAGTATAATCAATGGCGGCTCCATCATTAACCAATGGGTGAGCCATTTCAAACGGATCATTTGGGGTCATATCTCCGCCAGTAGCACCAGCGACAACGGTAGTGTAACCGCGACCAATCTGACGCACATAGTCAGCAAGATCATCGGTGATTGTGCCTGTATCGCGGTCATAAGTTACCGTAACCTCGTCCTCATTTTCCTCCAGGAAATACTGTTGGGCAGCGGAGGCTAATTGGCGAGCGTCATTGTCCATACGGCTGCTCAGAGAGTTTTCGCGGACGCGGGTGAATGCTGGAACGGCC
>SKFT01000093.1 GCA_007117865.1 Puniceicoccaceae bacterium
AATGGAATCAAGGGCTTGTATCCGCAGGGGGAAGAACAGCAATCGACCTACAAGGTGAGCTATGGCATCGACCCCAACCTTGCTCCTACGGTGCCACGCATCAAAAAAATCCTCCGTGAAAATGGCTTGCGGGTTAAGGCGGTGACGTCGCACGGAATGTTCCTGGATATCATCCCCAGCCGTGGTGGCAACGGCTTGGCCGTTCGCCACATGGCATATAAATGGGGCTTTCCGCTGGAGCACATTTTAGTCGCTGGTGATTCAGGCAACGACGAGGAGATGCTTGCTGGCAACACACTCGGTGTAGTGGTTGGCAACTACAGCGAGGAGCTGGAGAAGCTGCGGGCTTATCCACGGGTTTACTTCGCCGATGGGCAACATGCCAACGGTATTCTTGAGGGCTTGGACTATTACAACTTCCTCGACAAGATTCGTATTCCCAACGAAAAGGGTTTAGCGGAGACTCATGAGTGAATTTGACGTCGATTATGAGGCCGAACGGTCGCTCAAGCGAATCTGGCCCAAGTGTGAGGAGCGGATTCGGCGCATAGACTGTAGCGGGAGCGATCACGAATTGCTCTGCGAGACACTCTTGCGCCGCTTTGATGAGCACTGGTATCGCTTTTTCTTTTTGCTGCACCGCTTATACGGCAAGCACTACGACTTCTTTTTCTATTTGGAAAGTATCACGCTGACCGTGATTGATGCTTGGGTGGCGCGTCCGGCGGCGCTGAAAGAGCTCGACCTCAGGCGTGAAAGCGATCCGGACTGGTATCAATCCGAGCGCATTACCGGTGGCTCCGCTTATGTGGATTTATTTGCCGGAGACCTCTGCCGCCTGCGCGAAAAAATCCCCTATCTGCGCGATCTGGGTTTGCGTTACCTGCACCTGATGCCGCTGTTTGCCTCGCGTCCCGGTAATAGTGACGGTGGTTATGCCATCAGCGATTATCGCACGGTGGATCCGCGACTTGGCACTATGGATGAGCTGCGGGCGCTGGCCGATGAATTGAGGGCAGTGGGGATTTCGCTGGTATTGGACTTTGTTTTCAACCACACTTCGGACGATCACGAATGGGCATTGCGGGCGCAGGAGGGCGAACGCGAGTTCATGAACTATTATCACATTTACCCGGACCGCGTAATCCCTGATCAGTATGAGAAAAACCTGCGCGAGATTTTTCCCTCAGTCCGGCGCGGCAACTTTTATTATCACGCTGGTATGCAGCGCTGGGTATGGACTACTTTCAATAGCTTTCAGTGGGATCTCAAATACTCCAATCCCGAGGTTTTTCGGGCGATGGCGAACGAGATGCTGTTTTTGGCCAATACTGGAGTAGAAGCGTTGCGCTTGGATGCGGTTGCCTTTATCTGGAAAAAAATGGGTACCAATTGCGAGAACTTGCCGGAGGCACATTGGTTGATCCAAGCCTTCAATGCCCTATGTCGTATAGCTGCGCCGGGATTGATTTTTAAATCGGAGGCGATTGTGCATCCCGATGAAGTTGCCCGCTACATTAGTGTGCATGAATGTCAGTTGTCTTACAACCCGACACTAATGGCGCTATTATGGGAGAGTCTGGCGACACGTGAAACGCGTTTGTTGAAACGCTCGCTGAGCCACCGTCATCACCTGCCGGAGTCGACCAGTTGGGTCAACTACCTGCGCGGGCACGATGACATTGGTTGGTCGTTTGATGATGGCGACGCCTGGCAGGTCGGGATCAATCCCTCCGACCACCGCGACTTTCTCAATCGCTTCTACACCGGACGCTTTGAGGGATCGTTTGCCCGCGGCGTTCCGTTTCAGCACAACACCGATACCGGTGACATGCGCATATCCGGTACCATGGCTTCGCTGGCGGGCTTGGAGGAGGCACTTGAGCGCAAGGACGAACAATTGATTGAACTCGCGGTAGCCCGCATCCGCATGCTCTATGGTGTGCTATGCTCCATAGGCGGCTTGCCCTTGCTATTTCTAGGTGAGGAGTGGGCGATCTTAAACGATTACAGTTTTGAAAGCGACCCGGATAAAGCCGATGACAGTCGTTGGGTGCACCGTCCACGCATGGATTGGCCGATTATTGATAAGGTAAGTGACCGCTGCCATCCGCGTGCGCGGGTGTTCCAAGTCTTGCAGGAGATCATTTTAAAGCGTAAGGAGCTGGCTGCGCTCGGCAATGGCAATATGCGATTACTACCCTGCCAGAACACCCACGTGCTGGCTTATCTGCGCTGGCGTGACGCCCATACCGTGGTGGTGTTCGCCAATTTCTCCGAGCGCACAATAGCGGTGGACATCCGCTATTTGCGGAAAGAAGGGATCGCTCGCTTCCTGCGTGACGCCTTGACGGGAGAAGAATTTTCCACCCACGACACCATTGAGCTCAAACCCTACGCAATTCACTGGCTGGAAGAGGCATAACGAGTAGGAAAGAGGTCTGAACTTTGGCAACGACCCCATTGGCGGGGTATTTTTATTGCTTTTATTTGGCGATGCAACTGTGCACACTTTGTTGAATGGCAAGCGTTCCTCAGTCCCGCATCGAAACAGTCGATATCGTTCTCCCGCTGGAATTGGAGAACGACCATGCGGCGCGTCGGCGCGCGGCGGCGAAAGTGGTGGGTGTGCCGGTTTCAAAGATAGTGGAAACGCGCTTACTCAAGCACTCACTGGATGCCCGGCAACGGCAGATCAAGGTCGCCCTGCGACTCGAAGTGGGGATCGCTCAAGCCTTGCCACCCGCTCCCGTCCATGCCGTCCGTCTGGCCCCAGTCCGTTCCGGTGCAAAACGCTTGATTATCGCGGGCAGCGGTCCGGCGGGTTTGTTCGCGGCTCTCACGGCGATTCGCAACGGTTGGCAGCCGATCGTGATAGAACGCGGCAAGGATGCCTCGGCGCGGCGCTTCGATCTTGCCCCCCTGCTTCGCGAGGGCCGGGTCATTGAAGATTCCAACTACTGTTTTGGCGAGGGGGGAGCCGGTACCTTTTCCGACGGCAAACTCTACACCCGAGCCACTAAACGGGGTCCTGTTCGCGCCGTTTACGAGGCGCTCGTAGCCCATGGAGCGCCGGAGAGGATTCTGGTCGATGCACACCCGCACATCGGCTCCAACCTGTTGCCCAATCTAGTCAAAGCCATCCGGCAAACCATCCTCGACGCGGGCGGAGAGGTTCATTTTCAAAGCAAAATGACAGGTCTGCTGCGCAAGCACACCCCCAGCGGTGCTGCCTTTGCCGGTATCGAGCTGGCTGATGGACAGGAACTTTTGGGCGATGCCTTGATTCTCGCAACCGGGCACAGCGCCCGGGATGTCTACCATCACCTCCACCGCGCTGGCATCAGGCTGGAGCATAAGGCCTTCGCCGTGGGTGTCCGGATTGAGCACCCACAGCCGCTGATCGACAGCCTGCAATACCACTACCCGCTCGGCACCGAGCGGCCGCGTAACCTACCCGCTGCCCGCTATGCCCTGGCGACCAAGATCCGCGACCGTGGGGTCCATTCGTTTTGTATGTGTCCAGGCGGTTTTATCGTCCCTGCTGCGACTGAAAACGACGAGGTTGTGGTCAACGGCATGTCGCTCTCACGCCGCGATTCCCCTTTTGCCAACAGCGGGCTCGTCGTCACTGTCGAACCGGAGGATACCGCTCTCCTTCATCCTGATGCGGGTATTTTCAGCGGTCTTATTTTCCAGAAAACACTCGAGCAATCGGCCAAAATTGCTGGTGGTGGCGGACAGGTGGCACCCGCGCAAAGGGCACAGGATTTCCTTGAGGGGCGGATCTCGGCTTCCCTCCCTCCCGGCAGCTATTTCCCCGGAATGCGTAGCGCGCCGCTCCACGAAATCCTCCCCGCCTTCATAGTCGACCGCATGCGCGAGGGGCTCCGTTTATTCAACCACAAAACGCCTGGCTACCTCGCCGACGAAGTTTGTCTTCTTGGTTTTGAGACGCGGACAAGCTCGCCGCTGCGCATTCCCCGCGATGCCAAAACCCTCGAACATCCGGATCTTCGCGGACTCTTTCCCTGTGGCGAAGGGGCCGGCTTCGCTGGAGGAATCGTCTCCGCTGCCATCGACGGCATCCGTTGCGCCACCGCCGCCACCCAAGGCAGCCCCATCGTCGAGGGTTCGTTTATTCACTGATACCGGCACTTTTTGGGCACCACATTTTTTGGCCTCCCAGAATTATGCCCGGACAAAACGTATAAAGCCCTGATAAACAGGGCTTTAAAAGTGGCACACCCGGAAGGACTCGAACCTTCAACCTCCTGATCCGTAGTCAGG
>SKFT01000182.1 GCA_007117865.1 Puniceicoccaceae bacterium
GTGCCGGGAACGGGCAAAACAGCGTTTGGTCGCTGGTTGTCGAAGCATCTGGAAATGCCGCTACAGATCAAACGGGCTTCCGATTTGCTAAGTCCCTTTCTTGGTATGACAGAACGCTATCTGGCAAGGGCCTTCAGCGAGGCCGAGGAGGAAGGTGCCATCCTGATGATTGATGAGGTGGATAGCTTCCTGCAAGATCGTCGCCATGCGCAGCGCTCGTGGGAGATTTCGCAAGTGAATGAATTCCTTACCTGCATGGAAACCTTCGACGGAGTGGTCCTGTGTTCGACCAACCGGATTGAAATGCTCGATCCGGGTTGTATGCGGCGCTTTGACTTGAAGATTGGCCTGCAACCGCTGTTGGCCACGCAATCGCTGCAGTTATTGGATGAATGGTGCCGTCGTCTCAAGCTGCCCCCTGCCCCATCGACGATGGCGGCAAGGCTTTGTCAGTTGCAAAACTGCACCCCGGGCGACTTTGCAAACGCAGTCCGCCAACACCGTCTGCACCCCTTTGCCGACGGCACCTCATTGCTCGAAGCCGTGGAACGCGAGTGCGAATTCAAGGAAGACAACGGCGCAAGGCGTATGGGGTTTTGATCCTATTCTTTCAACAAAAGCAGTAGCTTTGGTTTGTGTTGTTTCTGTATAGCCAGTCCAAAACCTTAAAGCAGCATTGGATTGAGCCGTACCATCTGCTTGAATGAAGCCTGTAGCAAGGTCTGCATTTTTAATCGTGTAGCCTAAATCTTGAAAAACAGAGACCACGCTTCTAAAGACGATGTTTTTGTCCTCCGTGTAAGATCTAGATTGTATCGCTTGAATTTCAAGCGGTGTCATGGATGGCTTTGAGGGGTTTGTCGCACAGCCAATTCCCATGGATTCAGGATTTTTTCATGGTGGTGGCGAGTGCACACATATAATTAACGACAAAATACTCTTTTTTATTGATTTGCCATCCTTAGGGCATTTAAATTTTGTTTTGATGATTACCTTTGGCAAAACTTCGGGGGTTGCGGTAGCGGCGATGAGTTGCCTTGCGGCGCATTTCGGCAAAGCCTCACTGTCATCGTCTGAAATCGCTGCCGCCCGCCGTTTGACACCCGCGCATGTGGCCAAGGTAATGACCCAACTATCGGCGGCGGGATTGGTCAGGGGGGTTCGGGGTCCAAGCGGTGGGTATCGGCTTGCGCGTGCTCCCGCTGAAATTTCCTTAGCGGATATTGTCGGATTATTTGAGCAAAGCCGCAGCAACATACTCTGTCCTTTTGGTGCTGATTGGTGCGGCAAGAAAGATCCCTGCCCGCTGCATGATCGGATGGTGGCATTGCATGAAAGCAACCGTGCGGCACTCGCGGCAATGACTCTCGACGCTTTTTGTCATGAAAACGCTGATTAAGTGGTTCGCTGACGGTTTCCGCATCCTGCGTCCGCCACGCAAATTCAACTTGTTGGTGTTGCTGCTAACGGGCGTTTTTCTGGGCTTGCTTGCAGTAACGCTGCACATTTCACGGGCAACAAGCTACCTGACCAACGATCCGGCGGCCTGTGTCAACTGCCACATCATGGCGCCCCAATATGCCTCTTGGCAAAAGGGCAGCCACGGCCGCTTCACCACTTGCAACGATTGTCACGTGCCACAGGATTTAATGCGCAAGTATATGTATAAGGCCTACGATGGTTCGCGCCACGCCTTCATGTTCACGTTCAAACTGGAACCACAGGTCATCAAAATGCATGCCCCGGGGCAGCGGGTAGTGCAGGAAAACTGCATTCGATGTCATGGCGACTTCATGGCAACGACCTTGGCCGCTGCCTGCAACAGTGGAGGGGGCGAACGCCGCTGCTGGGATTGTCACCGCGATGTTCCCCATGGACGCGTCAACAGTCTTGCCTCGGCGCCGCATGCCCGCGTCCCCACCCCCGATCCCGTGCGCCTACCCGCCTGGCTGGAGGAGCGCATGCAGCGCGACAAGCCAAGCCAGTAAGGCAGCCATCATTTTTCTTCCTATCTGCAACCATTCACCGTTTACCCCCAGACAACATGAAATCGATAATTGATACCGTAGAAAAACGCCCCTGGGTCGGCTGGCTTTTGTTCATGGCCACCATTGGAGCTGTCGTTGTGGTAGGCCTGATGGCCGCCTCAATTGTGGAACGCCGTCAGGAAACCTTCCGGGTGGATCTGGTGCAACCCCTCGACGAGTGGGAGCCGCGCAACGCTGTCTGGGGAGTAAACTTCCCGCGTCAGTTTGAGAGCTACCTGCAAACCCGCGAAATGGATTTCCAGAGCCTCCACCATGGCTCGGTGGAAATTGATTATCTGGAGCGCTATCCTTACCGCGTGGTACTGTGGGCCGGGTATCCTTTTTCCCGTGATTACAAACAAGGGCGCGGGCATTATTATTCGATTGAGGACGTGCGCCAATCCTTGCGCACCACGGTGGAAACACTGCCGGGCACTTGTTGGACTTGTAAATCAACAGACGTCCCAAGGGTCATGGCTGAAATCGGTCCGGAAGCCTTTTACGCGAGCAATATTCTGGAAATGGGGCCGCAGATCGTGAATCACATCGGCTGCCAGGATTGTCATGATCCGAAGGGGATGAACCTGCGGGTGACACGCCCTGCGCTGGTTGAGGCTTTCGAGCGGCAGGGCAAGGATATCAATCAAGCGACGCATCAGGAAATGCGCTCGCTGGTCTGCGCCCAATGCCATGTGGAATACTACTTCAAGGGGGAGGGTCGATACCTCACCTTTCCATGGGACAAGGGATTTGCCGCCGAGGACATGGAGGCGTATTTTGACGAACTTGACTTTGCCGACTGGATTCATCCACTCAGCCGCGCCCCCATGCTCAAGGCTCAGCATCCGGACTATGAACTTTATATGACGGGTGTGCACGCCCAGCGTGGTGTATCCTGTGCGGATTGCCACATGCCCTATAAAAGTCAGGGCGCCCAGAAATTTACCGACCACCATTTGCGCAGTCCGCTGGCAGATGTTGCCAACGCCTGCCAGGTTTGTCACCGCGAAAGCGAAGCGACCTTGATCCAGGATGTTTACACCCGCCAAAATCGGGTCAAGCAACTCATGCAACTGGTTGAGGAAGCACTGGCACTGGCCCACATTGAAGCCAAAGCGGCATGGGATGCGGGTGCGCAGGACACGGAGATGCGGGAAATCCTGCAATTGATCCGCCATGCCCAGTGGCGCTGGGACTGGGTCGCCGCTGCCAACGGAGTTGGCATACACTCTCCGGGTGAGGCCAGTCGGGTATTGGGAACCGCCATTCAAAAAGCGGAAACAGCGCGACGCAAAATCACCCGCGTGCTCTTCACCCACGGCGTGACCGAACCGGTGCCGATCCCCGACCTCTCCAGCAAAGAGCTCGCACAAGCTTATGTCGGACTTGATATGGAAGCCATCCGCGCTATTAAGGAGCGCCAAAACCGCGAGCTGTTCCCTGCCTGGGATGCCGCTGCCGCCGAACGCGAGGCCGCTTTGCCGGAGCGCCTCAAAGCGGATGCCCCGCGTTTCCGCAAATGAACACCTGGCGCTTTGCAATCCTGGCTGCCGGGGGCATTACCCTTGCGGGCTTCATTGTTGACTGGGCACTCGGTGGGCGCGGCTTTCCCGCACCCGCTTTTCCAGAAAACGCCCTACTGCTACTGGTCTTCCTTATTTTCCAGGGAGGCCTTTACTACGCGCTGCGCAAGAGTCCGTTAATGGAGGGACTTGGCGGTGGACGTTTGGCCGTGATTGCGCTGCTGTTGGTATGCTTGTGGGCATTGTTCCTTGGCAGTCTGCCGCAATACGTGCGCGGCGAGGCAGCACCGATCTATCAGCGGGTGATGCAAGCCCCGCCGTTCATTTTTGCCCTGTTTTTGTTGCTCGCCAACCTTGGCTGGGGCGTTATGCGCCACCTCGAAGGCGGGCTGCGGGGCTCCTCGCTGTTTCTTTTCAATCACATCGGCGTTTACTGCGTCGGCGTTGCCACTTTGTTCGGCAGCGGCGATGTGGAGCGACTGGATATCTGGGTGCGCGAGGGGCAAATGGCGTGGACGGGGACAGACGGCAAACGCTCGTATGAAATGCCCTTCGCCATCGACTTGCACGCGTTTACCCGCGAATATTTTCCGGCACAGCTGACTGTTATCGATGCTCACAGCGGAAAAATCCTGCTCCCACCCGGCACGGATATGTTTGATCTTCACCCAGCCAACGAAGGCGAGCTGATGGGCTACCGGCTCGCGGTCCGGGAAGTTACCGACAGCGCACCATGGTCGGTGCCCGGCGACCCCATCCCTGCCGCCTACGTGATAGCGGAGGCAGCGGACGGCAGTCGCAGCGAGGGTTGGATTTCGTGCGGCAGTCATCTGATGCCGCCCGTTTTTCTGGGACTGGGAGAGGTGTCGTTTGCGATGCCGGAGCCACGGGTGCGACTGTATCAATCCGACATCACCCTGGTCTTACCGGAAGCTCCGCCGCAGCGCACGGAACTGCGGGTGAACGAACCCGTGCGCGTTGCCGGTTGGTGGCTCTACCAAAAAGGCTACAGTCTTGAAGGTGGACCGAACGCCCGCCATTCGCAAATCGAAGCCGTCCGCGACCCATGGCTGCCGCTTGTTTACACCGGCTTTGCGCTCATGGCTATCGGTGCGCTGCTGGCATTGGCACGTGCAGGCCGCCTGCTCAAAGCGTTACCGCAAAGCATTCACTGATTCTCTTTAACGATGACTACCTGGCAAACATTCCCCTACTTCCTCGCTGCCGCCGGATTACTCTGGCTGGGGGCATTGCTTCCACGCAGCACACGTCCAGCAATTTGGATCCTACTCGGCACACTCATGCTGGCAGTCTTTGTCGGCGGTTTTTGGATAGAATTGGGACGTCCACCCATGCGCACGCTGGGCGAAACACGCTTGTGGTTTGGACTCCTCCTGCCGCTCAGCGGACTGCTCATCCACTGCTTTGTACCCTGGCGCTGGCCCTTGATTTATTCCGCCCTGATCGGCTTTCTGTTTCTGCTATTTACCGCCCTGCGACCCGAAACTCATGATCGCACCCTAATGCCCGCCCTGCAAAGTCCGTGGTTTGTGCCGCACGTGGTGCTTTACCTCATTGCCTACGCCTTTCTGGTGTATGCGGCAGCCGTTGCTGCCTTCGGACTCTACCGTGCGTATCGCAACAAGAATAACGGCAGTCATTTTCTGCGACTAGCGGAGACCGGGCTGTGGATCGGTTTTGGCTTCCTGACGCTCGGTTTGCTCGCGGGAGCGGTTTGGGCCAAGGAGGCATGGGGACATTATTGGACCTGGGACCCGAAGGAAACCTGGGCTTTTCTAACTTGGGCTGTTTATCTCGCTTACTTCCACTTGCGCAGCGAATGGAACACGCAACCCCGCCGCGCACTCTGGTTTCTCGCAATTGCGAGTGCCGTGGTATTCATTTGCTGGTTTGGTGTCAACTACCTGCCTTCGGCTGCCCAAAGTGTGCATACCTATAGCTGATGGACCAGTTGTATCGGGTTTGGAGGCGATTGTTTGGCGCAAGGGAGGGCGAGACTCTGTCGAGCCGCAATCGTCGCTGTTGTAAGCGCAAGAGCCCAAACCCTTGGCGGCGGCTGAGGACAGCCGCCCTCCCTATTGCTATGTCAATCGTCCCCGGTCTGACGACCGAGGTTACAGCCTTGCGTTTGGCGGCAGCCTCGAACGCCTGGCCTGAGCTTGTCGAGGGGTGAGTCCGGGGTATCTGCAAGGTAGCAGCGTGCATCTTGCACTCTCTTGCGAATCGGGACACCCATTCATTCGTAATCCTGATCATAATCGTAATCCTAATCGACATCTGACAGAAAAAATAATTACGACTTCATGAACCTTCATTTTGATCACGAAAAACTCGAGGTTTATCAGGCATCCATTCGATTTGTCTTCAGGACGGACGAATTATCCTAAAATCAGTAGTTAAAATTATTAGAACTCACAAAAAATTGCACCCGCTGCGTCATAAGCGCAATATCCATGCTTGCGTTTTACGGTAAATTTAAATATAACTGCTAATATGTCTGATTATGACAACTACTTTTTGCGCCCCCGCGTGGTGGCTGGTTTTTATGGTTTAATTGGTGTAGCGCTGGGTGCATTTGGCGCGCATGGGCTGGCCGATTATCTGGCGGCTAATGAAAGTGTGCAAACCTGGCAAACGGCTGTCCTTTACCAGCTCATCCACGCGGTTGCCTTGTTGGCGCTGGGGCGGCAAACCACTCGCTGGCGATCGCTGGTTTGGGTCTGGAGTCTGGGTATTATTTTGTTTTCCGGTTCACTCTATGTCCTGGCGCTTGGCGGCCCGGGCTGGCTGGGTCCAGTGACGCCAATCGGAGGTCTGCTATTTATCCTTGGCTGGCTCATGCTTTGTTTCCCCAATAATGGAAATAGCTAGTGGCTCAAATGAACCTTGCCATACGGGCACTGAGAACCCAGTCTGGAGCGTTTAATCAATAACATTATGCGCTCTCTTGTCCTTATTTTTGCTTTGGCTTTGACCGCCAACTTTTTCTCCCTTACGTCCGCTATGGCATCATCCATAGCCACTGCCGATTCACTGCGCGAGAGCCGCAATGCCTGGGTAGCTGCGTTGCAATCTGAAACGATTGAGACGATTGCCAGGTTTATCGCAGCTGATTTCTCAGCTGTCTTGGATGCTACCGATCCGCTTAACCGCAACGCCTTCCTGTCGATTCTTAGCAGCAAACAGCTGAACCCGTCGGATTTTGCATTTGAAACCACTCCCAGGCAGATCCGTCTGTGGGATGGGGCGGCGATTATCGCTGGCCAGGGCAAACGATCAGTCAGCTCCCAGGAGCGGACATACGTGCGCGAGGTGAGACGTTCCACTGGCCGTAGCTTTTTGCGTGAAACGCTTGTTGATGCGGAGGAAGAACGCGCTGTCCAATTTAGCGAGATCTGGGCGTGGCACCAGGGACGTTGGCAGTTGATCCATTTGCAGTGGACGGCAGATTCGGCCAAGTAATGCAATCTGCCAAATGATTGGCCAGCAAGGAGTCGGAATGAATAAAATTGCCATTATCGGACTGGGTTATGTGGGGCTGCCACTGGCTTTGCGCTTTGCTGAATCGGGTGTCAGCGTTGTGGGCTTGGATGTCGACCCCGTCAAAGTGGATGCCATCAACGCGGGCCGCTCATATATTCGCCACATCGACGCGGAGAAAATTGCCGCTGCGTGCAAGAGTAATCGATTGGAGGCCTCTACGGACTTCTCCCGCGTAGCTGAGGTCGATGCTGTCTTGATATGCGTCCCCACCCCTCTCAATAAATACCGCGAGCCGGATATCTCCTATGTGCTCAAGTCCGGGGCGGCCATTGCGCCGTATTTGAGCAGTGGCAAGCAGGGAGCAAGGAGCACTGCCACCCAAGCTCCACGCTCCAAGCTCGTTGTCCTCGAGAGCACGACTTATCCCGGTACGACGGATACCGATTTGCGTGAGGTGCTGGAGGAAGGTTCCGGACTTAAAGCCGGAATCGATTTTCATTTGGCGTTCTCGCCAGAGCGGGAAGATCCGGGTCGTATTGACCACTCGGTCAAAACAATTCCCAAGGTGATGGGCGGTTATTCTGAAGCCTGCTTGCAACGATGTGTTGAGCTTTACTCACTGGCACTCGACAACGTGCATCCGGTCGGATCCTGCCGGGTCGCAGAGGCGACCAAGTTGACCGAGAACATCTTCCGCTCCGTCAACATTGCGCTGGTCAATGAACTGAAGGTGGTTTTCCACAAGATGGGTATTGATGTCTGGGATGTGATCGATGCCGCCGCCACCAAGCCCTTCGGCTACATGCCTTTTTATCCTGGACCGGGATTGGGAGGGCACTGTATTCCGATTGATCCTTTTTACCTGACTTGGAAAGCGCGTGAATATGAGCAGCATACCCGCTTCATCGAGCTGGCCGGAGAAATTAATACTGCCATGCCCGACTACGTGGTGAGCCGGGTGGCGGAGGCCTTGAATGATCAAGGCAAGGCGGTCAAAGGTTCGCACATTCTGCTGCTGGGTATGGCGTATAAACCGAATGTCGATGACGACCGCGAATCGCCCAGTTATGTATTGACTGAAAAACTGGAAGCGAAGGGAGCAACAGTCAGCTACAACGATCCGTATGTGCCTGAGATCAAATTAACCCGTGAGCATGCCCAGTTGGCGGGACGAAAGAGTGTTGCTATCGCAGACGACTTTGACTGCATTCTTCTGGCCACCCACCACAATGCCTACAAGGACTTTGATTTCAGCGGCTTCCGTTGTCCACTGGTAGACACCCGCAACTGCGTCAGCAAACGGCCGGCAAAGTATTATCAGGCTTGATATGAAACGGCATTGGCCATGGATACTTTTGACGCTGTTGTTTTTGACCTCGGCCTCGACCGCACTATTCTTTCTGTATATTTCCTCTCAAAATGCACCGGAATGGTTGCCGCTGGAAGAGGAAGTTGAGGAAGTGATCAGTGAACACGAGTCGCAGAGTGGGAGTCAGCAATCAGCAGAATGAAATATAAATGGCCATGATCGATCCGAGCAGTATCAATAGTATGAGCGCGGCCTTTGCCGCAGGATTGGTGACCAGTCTTCACTGCGTTGGAATGTGTGGGCCGGTTGCGTGTGTGCTATCGCCAAATGTCAGAAGTCAGGATGGTATGCTGGCGCGCACTTCCACCTATCATCTCTCCCGCATCTTCTCTTACACCCTTATTGGCGCGCTCGCTGGGGCGATTGGCGCGGCGCCGCTGGCATGGTTTCAAGGTAACTCCATTGCCTTGCTCCCATGGGTGCTGGTGCTGTTTTTTGTCGTCATTGGACTCGGCTTGGAGAGTCGTATTCCCAAGCCGCGCAAAGTCACGGAAGCCTTTTTTCGTTTGTCTATGCGCTTTCGTCAACTCCCCGGCTGTGTTGGCTCATCGATTCTCGGATTTGCCACCCCGATGTTGCCCTGTGGTCCACTTTACCTGGTATTTGGTGTTGCGCTGATGACCGGTTCGGCGTTGGCCGGTGCGGAGTTTCTGCTCGCCTTTGCCATTGGCACCCTACCCCTGCTCTGGCTTGTGCACATGCAGATGGGGAGGATACGGCGCTGGCTAAGTCCAGCCCGGCTGCGCCTGATCCAGCGTAGCATGGCACTGCTATTTGCAGCTATCATTGCCCTGCGACTGGTTGCCGGAGACAATACCTTTTTTATCGAGGCACAGGAAAGCGGCGTCGCCCCGACCGAAACAAGCTGTCCGCTGTGTCCAACCAAGCGCTAGTTTGGCATGGTGAGGAACGCAACGGATCGCACCTGCCTGCATTGTGGCATTCCACTGCGCCCGGCAGAGCCGACAGACTACTGCTGCCGCGGTTGCGAATACGTAGCCAAAATGATCGCCGCTGAGGGGCTGGGCGAATATTATGAGTTGCGGGACAAAGTGATTGAGCCGGTATCGCCAGCGGCGCTGCGGGCAGTTGATTACAGCTGGTTGCAGGATAGGGTAATCAATGAACAGACCTTCCGCGAAACCGCCGGCAAGGACGGACATCTGCTACTGGATTTGCGTGGAATTTCCTGTGTTGGCTGTGTGTGGTTGATTGAGCGGATTTTTGAACGCTACGAGATTGCTGGCGATTTGCGGATTTTTCCGCAACGCGGGCAGCTTGAGTTATCCTGGCATAGCCAAGCGGATGCCATTGTGCCATTTTTTGAGGAAATCCACCGATTTGGCTATACCGTGGCACCTGCAGGTGAGGCAGTGGAGGAAACCAACCAACTGGGTCCATTGATCGGACTCAATGCCGCTTTTGCGCTGAACACGATGCTCTTCACCCTGCCAGTTTATCTGGGGATGGAGACGGATTTTGAGTTTGCCGGTTTATTTGCTTTGTTAACGCTGGTGTTTGCCAGCTTGGCCTACCTCACAGGCGGCTTGTGGTTTGTGAAAAAGGCCTGGCAAGGATTGCGCCGCAAGGTCCTCGCAATAGACACCCCCATTGCGCTGGGCGTCTCCGCCGCCTTTCTGGGTTCGCTGGTGGGCTTTGGTTTGGGGATGGAGGATTTTCTCTATTTTGACTTTGTGGCGGTGTTTATTTTTCTGATGCTGAGTGGACGTTGGGTGCATGAGCGCGCTTTGGAACGCAACCGCAACCGCATCCGCGCCGGACAGTGGCAGTTGGAGCGTTACCAAACCACCGATGGGCGCGAGCTTGTGGCCTCCGAACTCGAAGCCGGTGAAGAAATTTATGTGGAACCGGGTCAAGTCGTGCCAGTTGCGGTCGAGTTGCGCGAAGGGGCTTCGCTTAGTTTGGAAAGCATCAATGGAGAATCCGAGCCACGCAACTTTGCCGCGGGCGCGCGCATCAGCTCCGGTTGTTTTCCCGCTGGCGGCAAAGCTTTGCGGGCGTTTACACGGGAGCGTTGGAGTGACTCGCTATTGTTCGAGTTACTGCAAGCCAAGCCCGATGCCGAGCGCAATCGAACGATGGAGCGGGTATTGGAGTATTACATCCTCGCTGTTATCCTGCTGGCAATTGGCGGGTGGCTGGGCTGGGGATTGATCGCTGCCGACTGGACCCAGGCAGCGCAGGTATTGTTGTCGATCCTGGTAGTTTCCTGTCCCTGCGCGCTTGGTGTCGCCTACCCTTTGATAAATGACTTGGCAGCCAGCCTGCTGCGAAAAAAGGGGGTATATCCGCGTGAAGCCAGTCTATGGGGTCGTATTGGTAAAGTGGATACTGTGGTTTTCGATAAAACCGGCACCCTGACACTGGAAACCTTGGAGTTTGTCAATGAGCCGATACTGGATGCCCTTGGTCCTGAATCATTATCGCTGCTACGGCAGCTGGTGGAGTCATCCTTCCATCCCGTCTCGCGCACCATTCGCGAGTGCCTCGTTAGCCGCGGCATCGTGTTGCCCGCAGAGCGACTGCCGGTCGAGGAAGTTGCCGGTAAGGGTGTGAGGCTTAATACGCAGGGAGTGGAGTGGATGCTCGGGCGCAGTCGGTGGAATGCCTCGCAGCAAAGCGATGGCTTAACGGTATTGACGGTTGCTGGCGAGGTTTTGGCTGCATTCGAGTTTCGTGATCGCTTGCGCCAGGATGCCAAAGCGGAAATCAATTGGTGGCGTCAATCGGGCTACCGCGTCGCCCTCCTCAGTGGTGATAACCGCGAGCGCGTAGAAGCTCTCGCCGACGAGTTGGAGCTGGATGGCAGGGACGTCCTGCACGGACAAAGTCCGGAGGCGAAGCGCGATTGGATACGTAATGAAGCCGCTGATACGGCCTTGATGATTGGCGACGGACTGAACGACAGTCTGGCCTTTGAAGCGGCACTCTGCCGGGGCACGCCGCTACTGGATCGCGGGGTGTTGGAAGACCGCAGTGACTTCTTTTTTACTGGCAATGGGTTGGCCGGACCCCGCTGGCTATTGTCGGTCTTTAAGCTGCGCCGACGCGCACTGCAAGCCGTCTTCCTATTCGCCGTGGCTTATAATCTCAGTGCCATAGCAGTCTGCATGATCGGTTGGATGACGCCCTTGTTGGCGGCCATCTTCATGCCGATCAGCTCAGTGGTTACGATTGCGATTGCGGGCTGGATTCTGCGGCCAGCCAACGCCGCCAATCAGCCATAATCCTCAGTGCCTCTCGCAAGGGAATATCGAGCTTGGGTTCTTCTTTCTCATCCACCTCATCCTCGCCATTCTCTTCACGAACCTGACGGGATCGTTCTTCCAGGCTGGCACTTAACTTGAGGATCAATGCTTCTTCGGCAAAATTGTCTTCAGCCAAACGGTCAAAAGTTTCATTAAAGCGCACCCGCAAGGCCTCATCGGCGATCCGCTTTTCAATGCGCTCACGCAAATTGAGGGACACTGTCGTCTCTTCGCGGCGCTCGCGGCGCCAATCGATTTGCTCACGCAGAAAAACAAACTCAGGCAAGTCCTCAATCCGTGCTTCCGCGTAGGAGCGAAGGCGGTCCAACAACTCGGGATTAACCAGATAGGGCTTCAGTTCGGCAGGTAATGGCTTATCCCATTTGGCAGGATCAATGGCTTTCCAAGGTAGCGGATTATTCAAATCCGATTCACCAATGGGCAGAAATTCGTTGGCGGATGGCAAAACAATATCCGAAGACACACCACGCAGTTGCGTCGAATCGCCCTTGGGCAGGAAAAACTGGCTAACCGTCACTTTGGTGGCGACCGGACGATTACGGGTGAGAGAAAAGAAACCCTGACGCGCACCCGCTTGGAAAACCTGCTGGACGGTGCCTTTGCCGTGGGTGGAGCTATCGCCAATGATGATCGCCCGCCCGTGGTCGCGCAAGGCGCCGGCCACAATCTCGGAAGCAGACGCACTAAAGCGACTTGTTAAAACCGCAAGTGGCCCCTTCCACGCCATTTCCTCACCCGGATCGGATAGCACATCCACCCTGCCATCGGCATTGCGTACCTGCACGACAGGACCACCCGGAATAAAAGCACCAGCCAGCCGCACTGCTTCCGACAACAAACCGCCGCCATTGCTGCGCAAATCCAACACCAAGGCATCCATACCCTTTTGATTCAATTGATCAATTAACTCGCGGACATCTGTGGTAGTGCTGGAGCCATTGCCATTGCCGCCCAGATTACCATAAAAGGACGGCAATTCAATCACCCCAATGGTATGTGAGCGCTCCGGATTATCGCTATTGGGAACGGTAAAAACCCGAGCTGATGCCAAATTGGCAGTCAACTGAATCTCATCGCGCACCAAGCGAACTTCCCGGCGGGCTGAGGGGTCGTTCGAATCAGCGGGTCGAATCAACAAACGCACCACAGTGTTTTGGGGGCCACGAATCAGATTCACGATGTGCCGCAAACGCATATCAATGACGTCGACGAACTCCCCTTTCTCACCTTGTGCGACCGCTAGTATTTTGTCCTCAGGACGCAATTGACGACTCGCCTCGGCAGGACCACCCGGTGTCAATTCACGAATCGTGCAGTAGCCGTCATCATCAAACAAAACAGCGCCAATGCCAAAGAAGGCATTCTGCACCGAGGTGTTAAAATCCTCCAAGGTATCAGCGGAGAAAAAATTGGAGTGCGGATCGAACAAGCGAGTCATGGCATTGATTATTGCCTCCTGCAGCTCCCAGGCATCTTTGTCGCGATTAAAACGCAGCGAGCGCTCATAGCGCCGCATCACCACCGCACGCGCTTCTTTTAGATGGGTTTCCAGAAAATCGGCATCAGTAGCCAAGCGGCGCAAGGCTTCTTCGTCCAGCGCCTCATCATTCGCCTCATCGTCGTCATCGCGATCTCTCTCATTGTCCATTCCAGAGAGAGAGGCGTCTTGGGATGAGGAGAGGATTTCATTAAGCAACTCGAACAACAACCGATCCTGCCACAGGGCATCGGCCTCGGCCTGATCTGCAGGCCAGTCCAACTCGCGGCGATCCGTAATAAAAGAAGCGTCGGTAAAAAAGTCGAATGGCTGATCCAGTCGTTGCCTAACCCATTCAACACGGGTCTCCAAGCGCTCAAAAAAGCGACCAAAAATCGCAAATGCGGGATACAAATTTCCATTGCCCATGAACATTTCAAAGGCATCGCCAAAGCGAAACATGAATTCATCAAAGTCTGCTTGTGTGAAAAAGAGTTTTGCCGGATCCAGCGAGCGCAGGTAGGCATCGAGCATCTTTTTACCGCTGAGTTCGGGGATTGCCTCTTTTAAATAGTGCTGGCGACTGACCGTATCGACGGCCCAGCGCGTTTCCGACTCCATGGTGGCAGATGGCTTGGGCAATGCATGGGCGACGGAAATTGAGGCCAGCAGGAAAAGGGCGGCCAGCAAAGGAATGCGTTTGGTAAAAGTGAATGTCATATTATCATTAAAAGTGGTAGCGAGGCGTTGGTCAGTTCGTCTTCAATTGGTTCGCAAATCGTTTCATTGTAAAATACTGCCGCTTGCTTCTCATGCTAGGTTGGCTTAACGGCTCAGCAAATCCTTGGCGCGGTCGAGGGTGTTTTTTTCTTTTTCATTTAAAGATCCAAAACCCGATTCGTTGATTTTGTCCAATATGCGATCCACTTCTTCCTGTAATTCATTACGATTAGTGATATTGACTGTGTAACGGGCTTGATGGTTCCGCACTGATTTCCGCTGGAGCCAGCGCGGCGGCACCACTTGCCGTAAACTGCCGCCGGTAGTAACAGTTTGCGGACGCCGCCGGACGGAATTCAGATAGCGGTAGTAGGCCACTCCTGCGAGCAGTCCGCCAAAGTGCGCGGAGTGCGCTACGTTGGATTGGCCGGGCAGCTCAAAGAACAACAGACTCACCAATGTAAAACCGCCCAAGCCATACAAAATCCACTTCGGTTTGAGAGTCATTGGCAGCACAAAAAACAACAGGAAGGTGACAGGTTCTTCCATTCGCTGACGGCAGAAGAAGGCCAACAAAGCGAATACGGAGGCAGATGCGCCCATCACCACCGAATGGCTACCCCAGCGGAATAGCAAAAAACACAAGGCCCCACCCAAGGCACCCCACAGATAAAGCGATAGCAAGCGCCTGGATGAGAGGCTTTCCAGCAAACCGCGGCCGATAAAAAACACCATTAGCATGTTGAAGCCAATGTGAACGAGTCCACGCGGATCGTGTAGCAGGGCATAGCTGAGCAAAGTCCAAAACTTACCCTCGGACAAATGCGCATGACTGAGGGCAAATGTGCTTTGCATAAAGCCCGTCGCTGCCGGAAAAAGGACTGGCAACAGCTTCTGCAGGACAAAGACCGCAGCCGTTACACCGATGATCCAAATCAGTATCCGCAATTCGTTGCGCGGTTGCGAATACTGCATGTAAGGCCGGTCTTGAAGCATATCTCGATATTGATTGAAAACACTAAAGAAACCAACACCTTAATGAGCCATTCGACTTGGGCAAACGCAAATTAAGGATAACTTGCGAAAACAAATCGCCTTCATTCGCCATTTTTATCGCTTGCTACCAAA
>SKFT01000048.1 GCA_007117865.1 Puniceicoccaceae bacterium
ATGTTATGCAAAGGGACTGAATGGTTCACTCGCTCCCGGTTAATAGGAGGACTGGTTGGCGCAGCGGTATTATTGCTGGCGGGGTCGATTTGGTATGCCTTAAGCGACAAGTCGCAAGCTTCACAGGCGGTTCCCTCATGGAGGGTTTGGCGAGAGGTTCAGGCGCAGGCGCGCGCAGCCGCAATTGATCCGGGATTCGTCTATGCCATCATTTGGGCTGAAAGCTCATTGCGCCCAAAGGCGGAATCCAGCGTCGCCCGTGGTATGATGCAATTGACCGAGGCAGCTTGGACAAGCGTCAGCAACCGTCCGTATTGGCAGGCTTGGGACTGGCGGGTAAACATTAGCGTTGGTATCGACTATTTGGCTTATTGCCGAAATCAGCTGGAATCCGCGGGCCAATTTTCCTATCCCTTGCTCGCCGCCTCTTACCGCTACGGTCCCAGCCACGTTAGACTGAATGGTTACGACATGAACCGTATCCGTCATCCGGACAATCCTATCTACGTAGCATTATTTGCCGGTGAGATGCGTCCGGTGAAACCGCAAAGTTGGCGATAAACAGACTTTACCCCTGGCTCTGAATCTGTCGGTATAACTTGCCCATGAGTATTCATCCAACCGCTTTGGTGAGCATAAGCGATTTACCCGCAGATAGCGCGGTGGGGCCTTACTGCTTGATTGAAAGTGATGTTCGCATCGGCAGCGGATCATGCTTGGCAGCACATAGCATTGTGCGCTCTGGCAGCGAACTCGCGGCTAACGTCCAGGTCGATAGTTTTGCGGTCATAGGCGGTGCGCCACAGTCTTTGTCCTTTCTTGCCTCGACATCCAGCGGGGTGAAAATTGGTGCGGCAACGATTTTGCGCGAGGGGGTAACCATCCACCGTGCCACGCAGGAGAATCAATACACTCTGATTGGTTGCAATTGTCTGTTGATGTGCCATGCCCATATCGCCCACGATTGCGTTATTGGCGATGGTGTCACTCTGGCCAACAACAGCATGCTAGGTGGTCACGTGCACATCGGCGACAAGGCTTTTATCGGTGGAGGTGCCGGAATCCACCAATTTGTGCGCATAGGCGAGCTGGCAATGATAGCGGGCAATGCTTCCGTCTCCGCCGACGTCCCGCCCTACGTCATGGTAGCCGAAAGGAATGTAGCCTGTGGACTCAACTTAATTGGCTTGCGTCGCGCGGGCGTCGAGGCCGCTGCCATTGCCGAGTTGAAACGATGCTACCGGGCGGTCTTCTTTGGCCCTGGCAATCCCGTTGCCAAAGCACAGTCAGCCCGCGAATCAATGGGACTCGACCCATCGCCACAAGCACGGGCATTTCTGGATTTTTTCCAAACCAGCAAACGCGGCTATGTTCGTTCGCGCAATGACTACCAAAACGCATAATCCTGCAACCATTGCGATTACCTGTGGTGACCCGAATGGTGTCGGTCCGGAAGTCGTGCAGGGCGCACTGGCTATGGCAAATTCCAAACCAGCCCTCTGCCTTATCGGTCCATCTTGCTGGACGCGTCCTCTGGTGGATTGCTATGGCTGTCAGAGCATTGAAGTTGGCTCGCGGGATTTTCGACCCACTCCCGGTGTGCCCTCCGTAACGGGTGCTGAAATAGCACGGCTGGCTTTGGAAGTATCTGCGGAAGGTTGTATCCGTGGATCATTTGCAGCGGTGGCAACGGCGCCGGTTAGCAAAGAGTGGATGCTCAAGGTCGGTTTTAACTGGCCGGGGCAAACCGAGTTTTTCGCCGCTCGCTGGGGTGGAGAGCCGACCATGGGATTTGTAGGCAAACAATTGCGCATGGTGCTGGCCAGCTGGCACATCCCCTTGCGCGAGGTTGCCGATTACCTGCAACCAGACCTGTTGCAGCTGACGATTCAACGGGCACATGAACTGGCGCGTCGTTGTGGGATTGCTGAACCCAGGATTGCTGTTTGTGGACTCAATCCGCATGCCGGTGAAAAAGGGATATTGGGCAATGAGGAAATCGATTGGATCGATCCGCTACTGGATCGCTTGCGCCTTGATCTGCCCGGTCTCTCCTCTGCACTGCCTGGCGATACGGTCTTTCGACGTCAACTCAATGGCGAGTTTGATATTGGTGTTGCTCTTTATCATGACCAGGGCCTCGCGCCCCTGAAGCTGTTGGAGTTTGATCAAGCAGTGAACGTGACTCTTGGACTGCCATGGCTGCGCACCAGTCCGGATCATGGCACCGGCTTTGCCATCGCGGGTCAGCACAAAGCCAATTGCCAAAGCATGCTACGCGCGATTGAGTTGGCTGGCAGCCCGTCGGTATGGACAAATCTAAATAAAAGATAACTGGCGAAAACGAATTGCCCCGATCCCCTTCGCAGTTTTGTGACGGGTTGCAGGGCGATTTAACTTAAGATTGAAATCGACCACACAATCGTCATTAATAGTTGCGATGTTTAGTCATCCCAGTGAAGCCGATCCCGATTGTGAAACAGCGCTCGATTCAATCCGTGTTCCGAAGTGGCCTTTTTGGATGGCAGATGGTATTCTGCTCGCTTTTGCTATCATGGTCTTTGTCAGGGCTGATGGCCAACCCAGTCATGCCACTTTGCTAATGGCTGTTCTTGCAGTGTCAATCGGTGCTGTCGCGTTTCTTACCCCTTATCTGTTTGAGCTTCTGTTGCGTTATCGCTTTCTCGCCGACCGCTGGGACGGTATGATAATTGCAGCGACCCTCGAAATGCGTTTAAAGCAGCTTCATGCTCAGGTAGAGTCCCTTAACAAAGCCCATAAAGTTATTTCCGGCGAAATTAAGTCACTAACCCAAACGCTTCATAATAATAATGAAATGCTTTCGGCACGGGTTCAGCACTTGGAGCAGCTGCAAGTCCAAAGCAATATTGCTACAGCTGAACCACCAGCTTGTGAAAAGCCAACGGAACCAACGGCGTCTGAAACGCCAACGGAAACCGCTGTCGCAGCCGAGCAGCCTGTCGCAGCCACGCCGATGCAACAAGCATCAGGTAAGTCGCCACGGCCGCGTCCGGGCTTGTTGGACAGAGCAATGGAGCAGGGCAATGGAAGTGGTGATACTCCGGCGGTGAAACGTATCATCGGTCGCACGTTTAGCCCGCACTTGGTTTCCCCCGAGGTCGTAACGCCAAAAGCCACCAAACCCAAGTCAAATGAAACCCATGTGTTGGCACGCGTATTGATCGGTGTTGGCAATAAGCCTTACATTCGCGGTGACCTGCCGGGTTTAAGTCCCGATAAGGGAATCGCCATGGATTTTCGCGAGATTGGGGTTTGGCAATGGGTTTCATCGGAGGTCGTGAGCCCCGGGAAAATACGCATCTTTCGTAATGACCAAGACCCCGAACAGGCCAGCTTTCACAATGTGGAACCTGGTCAATCCCTGGAAATCCAACCCAAGTTTCCCAAGCTTAGCGAAAAGATTTAATGGTTCCTATAAGTTGAAGTTTTTATTGGGATTTGCTACATTTAGTGTTTGATCGATCTATTTTCGCTAGATGTAGTGTTTTTATATGCCCGATAACAAATTATCCAAACCCCTGACAGCATTATCTTCAATTGCTTCCAGCGATCTATCCGCTGGAGCCAAAACAGCCAAGCGCCGTGTGCTCAAGCGTGATGGCAGGACAGTTGGCTGGGATCGCTCCCGCATTGAGCGTGCCTTGCGTCTGGCTTATGAGAATACCCCCTTGGAGGCAGGCAATCGCTTGCCGGTCGATCAATTGAACGAAAAGGTTGCACGCTTGGCAGAGGGGGTTGAATGGGCTGTTTGGCATCGCTTTGGTGACGAGGATCCCGTTTCGATTGAAGCGATACAGGATGTTGCCGAAACCTGTTTGGCGGCTGCGGGTGATTGGGAAGTGGCTCGCGCTTATGTTCGCTACCGGACGGTTCGCGCTGAGCGGCGTCCCAAACGCCATTGTGCAAATGGATTGCAGGAATACATCGCGGTTTCGCGTTATGCGCGCTATCGCTCGGATTTGGGTCGGCGTGAAATTTGGACAGAGAGCGTGTCGCGCGTCAGGGACATGCATTTGCGCCGGTTCGCGCACTCGGCGGCTCATCGTCCCGATACGGATCAAGTCGCGGCTGTGGTTGAAAAATATCAACTGCAGCAAGTGGAACGGGAAGTATTGGCTAAGGGACAGACTTTGTATGAGGAGATCTGGCAGGCCTTTGATGGGGTGCAGGCGC
>SKFT01000047.1 GCA_007117865.1 Puniceicoccaceae bacterium
CCGCGGATGCGGAGCTGACTGAGGTTGGTGCTGGATGAGGTGATGATTGGACGGCTGGGAGCGCTCGACTTGGACTCAGCCATTAATTGAGCGGCTTCCGCGCGGGTCACAATGCCTTTGTCAACCAGCAGGTTGAGGAGTGCTTCATCAGCAGACGCCGTGCTGGCCAAGGCCAAGCCCGCAGTCGCTGCGAAGAGGGAGATAAGACTTTTTGTGTTCATGTTTTTGTTTTGTTTAAAGGGTTGTGCCCCGACCATCGGTGCGCTTGCCTAGGGTGGTGATATTAACTGAGAATTATGGCATTTTAATGACGCTGTTGTGACAATTGTGTGACTTTTGAACGCCCACTTTTTTACTGGTAAAAAAGGCTTACTTTCAGCACCTTACCCCCATGTCAGTCATAACCATTAATCCTCTTGGTGCGCGCCAATCCCTGTGGGGTGAGGGTCCTGTCTGGTGGCAGGAGCGCTTACTCTATGTCGATATTGAGGGTCATGCCATTGTTGAATTAAACTGCGAGAGCGGTGTTGAAACCGTTTATTCCATCGGCGAGCGAGTCGGTATGGTCGTGCCCGCCGATGACGGCAATTGGCTCTATGCCGGTGATAACGGTATCACTCGCTTTAATCCAGCATCGGGCAATGCGCTACTACTGGCGGATCCGGAGTCGCATAAGCGTACGGATAACCGTTTCAATGATGGCAAGTGCGATCCGCAAGGCCGCTTGTGGGCAGGAACCATCAGTGTGGTAAAGAAGACCGGGGATGCGGCCCTCTACCGTTACGACGCAAAAAGCGGCTGCCAGCAGGTGTTGTCTGGCTTGACTAATTCAAATGGCCTTTGTTGGTCGCCGTGTGGGAGCTTTTTTTATCATATTGATACGCCGACACGCGAGGTGCGTGCCTACTCCTACGATGCGGTTAGCGGGGAGTTGGGGGCACCCAGGACGGTGATCGATACCCATGCTTGTGGACTGCCGGGCACTCCCGATGGGATGACGATTGATACGGCGGGAAACCTATGGGGCACCCTTTGCCATGGCGGCGCGGTTTTTTGCTGCGAGCCTGCAACGGGCAAGGTGCTCAGGCTATTGGAGTTCCCCGCGATCGAAACCACTTCATGCTGCTTTGGTGGCAGCGGGTTGGATCGTCTGTTCGTGACTTCCGGCATTCCTCCCAAGGATAAGGTCGCCGAGCCTGATGCCGGACGCGTTTTTGTTGTCGATGGTCTGGGAGTGCGGGGGCAACCCGCCACGCCATTCGCATGTTGCGAATAGCGTGGCCAAGGAGAATGCGGCAGCGGCTTTAGGCTTCCAACTGCGGACGCTTGGGATCGGGCCAGTCGATGTGGTAAAACTTGCCACGCGGTTGATCGGTGCGCTCGTAGGTGTGCGCGCCAAAGTAGTCGCGTTGTCCCTGCAGAAGGTTCTGTGGCAAACGTGCGGTGCGATAACTGTCGTAATAAGACAGTGCGGACGAAAACGTGGGTGCGGCAATGCCGTATTCGGCAGCGAGGCCAACGACTTTGCGCCAGTTTTCCTGCGCTACTTCCACTGATTGTTTGAAATACGGATCCAGCAGCAGATTTGCCAAGTCGGCATCGCGCTCAAAAGCTTCGGTGATCTTTTGCAGGAAGGCGGCACGGATGATGCAGCCGCCGCGCCAGATGCGGGCAATTTCACCAAAATTCAGCTTCCAATCATACTCTTTTTGAGCCTCGCGCATCAGCTGAAAGCCCTGTGCGTAGGAGCAAATTTTTGAGCAGTAAAGGGCGTCGCGAATCGCTTCAACAATAGCCGCCTTGTCGCCACTGAAGCTCTTGGAAGGTCCCTTCAGCACTTTGGAAGCGGCCACGCGTTCCTCCTTGATCGCACTCAGGCAACGGGCAAAAACGGCTTCAGAGATCGTTGGCGCAGGCACACCCATATCGAGGGCGTTGACGGATGTCCACTTGCCGGTGCCTTTTTGGCCAGCCGTATCCAAAATGATATCGACCAGCGGTTGTCCTGTGACCGGATCCTTCTGCTTGAGAATGTCGGCGGTGATTTCGATCAGGAATGAGTCCAGGCTACCCTTGTTCCAATCCGCAAAAATTTCACCCATCTCGGTGGCCGAAAGATCCAGCAGACCCTGCATCAGCGCATAGGCCTCGCAAATCATCTGCATGTCGCCATATTCGATGCCGTTGTGGATCATTTTGACATAGTGACCGGCTCCATTGGGTCCGATAAAAGCCGTGCAGGCAACGCCGCCGGTCACCGGCTTGCCGGGTTCGGCGCCTTCCAGCGGCTTGCCCGTAGCGGGATCCACCTTGGCCGCAATGGCCTCCCACACCGGTCGCAGCTCCTCGTATGCTGCCGCCTCACCACCGGGCATCAAGGAAGGTCCAAAGCGGGCACCTTCCTCGCCACCCGATACGCCGGAACCAATGAACCGCAGGCCGAGCTCACGCAATTCCTTTTCGCGGCGTATGGTATCATCCCAGCGGGCATTGCCGCCGTCGATGACGATATCATCCTTGTCCAAAAGTGGCACCAAACTTTCGATTACCTTATCGGTTGCCCAACCCGCCTGGACTAAAATAATCATTTTACGGGGGCGCTTCAGTGATTGCACAAAACTTTCCAGCGAAGCGCAGCCCACCAAGCCTCCGGGAGTATTTGGATTAGCTGCCACAAAAGCATCTGTTTTACTCGTTGTTCGGTTATAAACCGAAATGCGGAAGCCATGATCCGCAATGTTGAGAGCAAGGTTTTGTCCCATAACGGCTAAGCCAATGAGACCAATTTCGGATTGTGTGTTGGACATAATAGGATGGATTTATTAGAGAGGATGAAAAGACTGCAGGGCGGATACAGCTCATAATCCGCTGCTTCCACGGTGCTTGTCAAAGTCATTTAACGATGCACCTTTCCATTACCCAAGCATTTCCCGCTAACGCAAGAAAGAAACAAACACGTGTGTGTTTTTTGCCGAACGGCCCTCCCGGAGGACATTTTTAAAATCTAAAAAAATGAAATGCGGAATTCAGGTTGAAGGGAGGATGACGATAAGCCAATGGGGTGTGATTAAAAATGCGGGCTAGGCTGTCAACCGTCCCCGGTCTGACGACCGAGGTTCCCGCATTGCGTTTCGTGGTAGCCTCGAACGTGAGTTCGGGGGATCGCGGTAACCAGCGGCCATTCCCCGCATTTTTAATCACACCCGAGCCAATGGGGGCTGAGGAAAGAGGCTTGATTTTGCTGCCTTTTGTTGTCCGCGCCAAGGTGTTTACGCTACCGGAGTTCCTGCAATTGCGTTTTGACGGTCGCCTGCGTCTGTATTTTTCGGGACTGACACTTTTTTGAATATTGTAGTGGATACAGCCGGAAGCTTATTTGCCGGGGCGTTGTTGCTAAAGCTGGTTTTTCCCGGCTTGGATATTGCGACAATCATTATCATTTTGGCTGTGGTTGCGGTTTACCTATTGGGAACTTTCTCCACCCGGGTGAATGCACGCGGGGCATGGTTCGGGGTATGTGCGGGTACGGGATGTGGAGTGATATTGTTTGTGCTGAATGTGCTGACGCCTTGGTGGTGATTCCGTTTTTGTGAATCGGAGAACCGAAGCGAAGTAGTGCCTTCGTGTGCGGCGAGGGTATTAATTTTGTCTTTGGTGGCTTGCGCAGTCGCTCAAAGCGTGTCATTTAGAATAAATGCTTTTAAGGCTTCGGAACGCTTTTTTTACTGGTTTAGTGGTTATATTGCCACTTGGGGTAACGCTTTTTATTCTCAATTTTATGTTGGATAAAATCGGCGCACCTGCGGGAGAGCTATTTTTTGGCTTTCTGGACCGTGATTTGCGCGCGCAATCACCGGTTTCGATTATGTTGCGCTTGGTGTCCACCCTGGTCGTTCTGGCTCTGGTTACCCTGCTTGGACTGTGTTCCCGCTTTGTCATTGCCAAGTATTTTTTGATCAAAGTGGAAAAGCTATTGGATCGGCTTCCCTTTATCAATGCCGTCTACCGCACGGTAAAACAAATTGTGGATACCTTCAGCAAACAAAAGAAGGCCGTTTTCCAAGAGGTGGTTTTGTTGGAGTATCCGCGCAAGGGAACCTACGCAATTGGGTTTTTAACCAGCGTGGCCAAGGGTGAGGTGCAGGCGAAGACCGGTGAGGAGACGGTTAATGTGTTTGTGCCGACCAC
>SKFT01000080.1 GCA_007117865.1 Puniceicoccaceae bacterium
CGCAAGTCGTCGCAGGCGCGGAAGAGTAAACTGGAAAGCTGGGAGAGAGTGAGCTTGGACATGGAATCAAGTATTTAGAGAGGCTCAAGTTAGCAGCATGCCGTGTCTGGGCAATCGTAAACTAGCCGCGTTGCTAACAGCTCCAAGTCACGAGTAATAATTTTAACCTTGAAATTGAATAAAACGTCGTTTTACATTTTAATTATGAAAAAACTGACTCGCGCCAACATTGAGCGTGCCTTGCGTCGGCTTGGAGAGCTTGCGCGTGAACATAGCGTTGAATTGGAACTCGCGATCTATGGCGGCTGTGCCATGATGCTTGCGTTTGATCGCCGCATGCTTACGCGCGATGTGGATGGTGTCTTTTTTCCGGTCGAGGAAATACGTCCGCTGATTCGTAAGGTAGCAAATGAACTGAATTTGCCGGATGACTGGCTAAACGACGACGTTCGTCAGTTTCTTGCGCCCAAGGGAACCATGCGTGAACTTCCATTGGATCTGCCGGGAATAAAAGTGACAGCACCGACCGCGAGTTACCTTCTCGCAATGAAGGCACTCGCGGGTCGACGCCCCTTGCCGGGATACGCGGGTGATGAGGCAGATCTTCGTTTCCTTATTCGCAAGATGAAAATCAAGTCGGTCGATGAGGTGCAAGCGCACATTGACCGCTATTATCCCGACGATCTTCCAAGCGAATCCGCGCGGGCAATGATTGCTCAAATCATTCGAGAGGAGTTCGGCTCATGAAAACATCCCGCAAACTTCCGGAACGATTAGCTGATATTGCGGAGCAGAGCGAAAGCCTACTGGACTTTGGAATGCTCTTGCGCGAATGGAATCATCAGTTGACCCGAAACGATGTCTCCAATCGCAAGGCGATTGCCCGTGCTATCCAGGATCGCCCGCAGACATTGTCAACCCGTTTCCAAGAGGGAGAGATTGCCGATGCCTATCTCGCCGCTTATGCCGAATGGATCGCCGATCAGGTATCCGTTGAGCGGCCAGCATGGAGCCGGGAGCCGAGTCGCGTCCTCAGCGAGCCGTGGTTTGCGGACAATGCCCGCGCGTCACTTTTGATATTGAGTCCGGCGTCTTTTCGTCAGCGCAATCTCTTCACCGTCCCCGAAGTAAAACCACGCTTGCGCAAGGGGCGTCCTCAGGTAAGTGAAGCGGTTAAAAAAGCCAAGGCACGCGAGCGCGACCAGCGCTACCGTGTACGCATCCGGAAACTGGTGCAATTTGCCCGCTCACAACAATCACCGATCTGCTAGCGGCTCGAATCACTCTTGATTGTATTTATGATATACCCTTTCATGAACGGTTTATGGTAAATTTTAATCCCAACAGTCCTGATGACTGGCGCAAGCAGTTTGAGTCGATTCTCTCACAGCAGAAAGGCTCTGACCTGGATGCCTTGAACGAAAAACTGCGACGTCTAAGCGATGATTACAATGATAAGCCGCAGTCCTATTTAAGAGGCTACTCACCCGCCATGGCCTATGCCTTGCAGCACCCTTGGGATAGTCCCGGTTCGCCCATTCAATTCGCGCATGACTTGCCACTGGAGGTGCTGGGGGGAGCGAAGCTATTTACTCAGATTCGTCAGCTACTAATGATCGTTCGTGACGCGGGCCCGGTCAAGGCAACCCAATCGGGCAACTTCAACCGTAAGTTCGTCGAGAGTGCGCTCGATACTTTTGTCGATGCGGAGCTCAAAGCCGAGATAATCAGTGTTAACAAAGTGCTAAACGAACCGGATATCTGGCCTTTGCATGAAGCCCGGATTGTTGCCAACTGTGCCGAATTGCTGCCTATTCGCAAAGGCCATATCAGCATGCCGAAAAAATACCACTTTTTGCTCGAGGACAATGAAGCAGGTCAATTATTTCATGGGTTGTTTGATACCTACTTCACCGAATACAATATCGGCTATCGCTATCCCTATGGCCAGGATATCGATTGGTTACAGCACGAGATCAAATTTGTGCTCTATCCCCTCTCCTTGCAGGCGCAAAGCTGGCTTCCGATTAAAGGCATTGCGGAAAAACTCATGCACCCAATGGTTTATCCGCGATTACAGGATGAGATGCGGGCTTCGAGTTGTTTCACTGAGGATGAAGTTTTTGCCAAATACATCCTCCATCCCCTAAGCGCATGGGGCTTGCTTGAAATGCGCTTCAAAGAGGAAAAGCACTACAGCAAAGCATCCCACGTCCGCACAACCCCACTGTTCAAAAAATTCATCCATTTTAACAGCAAGCCGTGATGCGCAAGCAGTTGCTGATCAAGTTTGACTCAGTAGCCAATCGGCAACAGACTGAGTCATCAGGGATTTGTGGCTCGGCTGATTAAAACTGTGGTCTGCGCCGTCAATAACCACTAGCTGCACGTCATCACCCCGCAGTTGGACGACAGCTTCCGAATCCTTTGGTAAAACGACGTCGTCAGCAGTGCCATGAACCAACAGCCAAGGAATGGTAATCTGTTTTACCTGCGGCTCGACATTCCCTATTAACTGACAAAGGTCCTGCATAAAGTCAGAGGATAGCGGACAATCGGGTTCCTCCCACATAACACCTTGGTCCGGTGTCTCAGCACCGAACTCCGTTTCGGCAAAAGTTTTGGTATCGACCATCCCAGCCAGGGAAATCAAGGCCTTGATACGACGATCCGTAGCCGCGCGGATTACACCAACAGCAGCGCCCATGCTGTGACCGACGTAGGCGATATTGGCATACTCACTGGCAACGGTATCGATAACCGCTCCCAGATCGGCAACTTCCTTGCCAATGGTGGCGGCTCGAAAATCACCCTCCGAATTACCATTGCCAGCAAACGAAAAACGCAGGGTGTCGAAGCCAGTGGCATTGAGCGCAGCAGCGGTATCCGCTACCACCGGTCGGTCTTTATTGCCTGTCACGCCATGGCCAAGAATGACAATCCAGTCTTTTTTGTTAATGTTAGATACACCAGCAGCAAAGGTGTAGTCGAGGCGCTCGCCCGATGCGTTATAGATGGCTTTTTTCATATCAGTTGGAGCGTCCTTTGAAGGTGAGTTCGGCAACCGCCGATTTGTCGAGCTGACCCTTGCCGGATGCGACGAGTTGTTGAAATTGGCTGAAGGTAGCAGCAGCCAACGGTGCCTTGATGCCACAGGATTTTGCCAGTTTCAGTGCGATGCCGGAATCCTTGGCGGCGTGCTCAGCAGAAAAAAAGCAATCATGATCGCGCGCCAACATATCGGCGGCATCGGTTTCCAAAACCCGCGAATTGGCTCCGGTTTGGCTAAAGATATCGCACAGCAGTTTCAAATCCAAACCAAGTGCCTCACCTATACCCAGCCCCTCAGCCAAGGCAGCGGTATTGATGTTCATTACCATATTGACGAGTGCCTTGACCTCAGAGGCTTTGCCGATAGGTCCAACGTAATGCAGGGCTTTGCTAAGAGCATTGAGCAGGGGTTTGGTTTGATTGAAGAGAATCTCATCCCCGCCAACCATTAGAAACAACTCGCCGTTGCGAGCCTGGGGAATCGACGATGCCATACAAGCCTCAAGGCAACTGGCCCCCACCCTGGTGGCAGCTGACTGCACTTCCTTATGGATTGCAGGGCTCAGGGTGGCGCAATTGATAAAACACTTACCGCTGGCGGCGGTCAAAAGGTTGTCGTCGCCAAAGAATATCGCCCTCATGGCATTGTCATCCGTCACCACAGTAATGATGATATCCACCATAGCAGTCACCTCAGCCAAGCGCTCGCACGATTGCGCGCCAATCTCATCGGCGAGCTGTTCGGACAGGTTGTGATTGATATCAAACAGCGCACTTACAGTGTAACCCTTGTCCTTAAGACAGCGAGCCATGTTGCCGCCCATGCGGCCAAGCCCAACGAATCCAATTTTTTTGTTTCTCATAAACCCGCAGTTAAGAATCAACTTGGCGATTATGCAAACATTGGGTTGAAGGTTGAGGAGTTAAGTGGTCCCGCCGTCGCCAAGGCTTTGGCGCGGCAAGCGGTGGGTGGTAAGTGAAAAGTTGATGAAACGGAAAATCACAACTAATTAATAAAAGCTTCCAGTGGCAGGGGCGGAGGGACTCGAACCCCCGACCAACGGTTTAGAAAACCG
>SKFT01000144.1 GCA_007117865.1 Puniceicoccaceae bacterium
AGGCGACAAGGGTTAAGCAACTGGGCTTTACCGGGCTTAAATTTGATCCCTTCGCACATACCAACTACCTCTATGGCGAGGATCTGCACACCGAGCTGACGCTGACACCGGAGGAGCAGGATCGGGCTTACGAGGTGACGCGTGCCGTCCGCGATGCGGTGGGCAAGGACTTTGATATGATGATCGAGACGCATGCAATGCTCAATGGAGAGATTGCCGTTAAGATGGCTGAACGCCTGAGTTCTCTCGGTGTGACCTGGTATGAGGAACCGGCAGGTCCGGAAAGTTCATCCACGCTGAGGGCTCTACGCGAACGACTGCCCTCGAGTGTGCCCATCTGCGTCGGCGAGCGCCACTATACCCGCCATGGGTTTCGGGATGTGCTGGAGAAGCATATCTGCGATGTCATTATGCCCGACATCACACGCTGTGGCGGTCCGAGTGAAATGAAGCGCATAGCAACCATGGCAGAGGCTTATAACGTGTTGATTGCGCCGCACAATCCGAATGGTCCGCTCAGCACCCTTGCCAGTGCGCATGTGTGCGCAACTATTCCTAATTTCTTTCGCTGTGAGTTCATGCTCAATGATGTGCCATGGCGTGATCAGTGCTTAACGCATCCTCTCGACATTCGGGATGGCTATTTGCATTTGTCGGATCGGCCCGGATTGGGGGTCGACTTGGTTGAATCCGAGCTGGAAAAACACCCAGGCATTCGTGGCTTACACGAAAAAGAAAATTTTTACGTCTAAAATATTACATACCATGAATAAGCTCCCAATAGTTTTAATCACCAACGATGTGCCCGACGACCACCTGGCTCCCTTGCACGGCCTTGCCGAGATCATCAAGGGTCCAAAAGAAGCATTTGCGCTTTCTACCCGGGAGGATGTGCTGGCCTTGGCACCGGAGCTGGATGGCATTATTAATCAGCACGAGCTGACCGTGGACCGGGAATTGCTCGCGGCCGCACCTAAGCTCAAGGTGATCGCCAATGTGGCAATCGGCTATAATAATTTCGACCTCAATGCTCTGAATGAATTCAAGGTCTGGGGCACCAATTGTCCCGGTGTGTTTTCCGAATCCGCTGCTGATCACACCCTCGGACTGCTTTTGGCTGTGGCTCGACGTATTTGTAATATGGATACGTATGTGCGCAGTGGTAGCTGGGAGAAGGACGGCTTTCAGCCCGGACGTTGGGACGGAGTTTTACTCTCTGGCAAAACTATGGGCATAGTTGGCTTCGGCCAAATTGGTCGGGCTGTGGCCCGTCGAGTCGAGGGCTTCGGAATGCAAGTCCGGTTTTACGATCCGCTGGTCAAGGATGACCAGCGGGGCTGTGATCTGGATACATTGCTACAACAATCCGATGTTGTCAGTCTGCATGCTCCTTTATTGCCCGCAACTCATCACTTGATCAACCGTGACAGTCTGGGCAAAATGAAAGCGGGCGCCATCCTCCTCAACCTTGCCCGGGGTCCCGTTGTGGATGAGGACGCTCTGGCCGTGGCTCTATCCAGCGGACACCTCCTCGGCGCTGGCATGGATGTCGCCGAGAACGAGCCCAAGCTGCATCCTGGTTTACTATCACATCCACGGGTCGTCTTTTCTCCACATGTTGGCGGCGGAACGCTTGAGAGCCGCAAACAGGCCCGCCTCATTTGCGCTGAAAACGTGGCCGTTGCCCTGCGCGGCGAACGCCCGCCAAATGCGGTGAATGAGGTTTAGTGATTGACAATGCGGTTTTTCTTTGGATAATGGAATTTTCCGTTTCCAATTATGTTTGTGCCTCCATACTCCCCCCATGAAGCTTGGAAGCCCATTACAACTTTTGAGTGGAATGTTGGTGCGGCTCGGCATTTGTTGAGCCGAATGGGTTTTTCGGCGACTCCGGAAATGATTGAGGTGACGATGCAGCGGGGATTATCGCGCACGGTTAGGGACTTGTTTCGACCGATTAATGAACCGGAGCGTTTACAGGAAATTATTAGTGATTATGTGCAGCAGCGCGACCGCATCCAGGAACTGATCAACGCGACCGAGGATCGCGAGGAACGTGAGCGCTTGCAGAGGGAGCGTCGGCAATACAACCAACAGGCGTTTGAATCTTTCGCCGTTGAATGGATGGCCTTTGCGGGACTGCCGGAGAATAGTGCACAGGAGAAATTGCTGTTGTTGTTGCAGAATGTTTTCGTGGTTGGGCGCGATAAGGTCTATGACACTCAATATTTGATGGAGCATCAGGCTGTTTTGCGCCGCGGTATCGCCAGCCAATTGCCGGATTTGTGTAAGGCAATTAGCCGTTCGCCTGCCATGATTCGATACCTTGATTTAGATCGCAGCCGTGCCGGTGCACCCAATGAGAATTTTGCCCGCGAGCTGATGGAGCTTTTTACTTTGGGTGAGGGCAACTATACCGAGATGGATGTCCGCGAGGCAGCACGCGCCTTTACTGGTTACCGGATTGCTCCGGACGGCAATTTTCGTTTTGTGGAACGCGAATACGATGGTGGCATGAAGACGCTGTTTGGGCGTATCGCTCGTTTTCGTGGTGACGAAGTGATTGACTGGATTTTCCAACAGCCCGCCAGCGAGCGTTATTTTGTACGTCAATTCTTGCTCAGTTACATGAGCGCGGAGCTTCCGCCTGAACCCTATATCGCGGCATTGGGTGACCGTTGGCGCTACCTGGGGTTTTCCATTCCTGAATTGGTGCGAACGGTTTTGCAGAGTCGGATTTTTTATGAACCGGTGTATCGTGGGACGATCATTAAAAGCCCAACTCACTACTATCTCGGTTTGTGTCAGGAGCTGCGCTTGCATAGCACTCCCGTTGCCCGTCAACTCCTTGGTCAGTTGCGCGGCATGGGGCAGGACTTTCAAAATCCGCCAAATGTGCGTGGCTGGCAGGAGAATCAGGCATGGATCAGCGCCTCGACGGTGTCGGCCCGACGGGCACTGGTGGATGCCCTGTTTCGTGCAGTTGACAGTGAACGCCTGAACGCGGATGACAGTAAGGCCTTGCAGCAGGCGGAAGAGCGCGGATGGGGCCCGTTTGCGGTGACGCGGGAACGTCTTCTGCAAATCGCCGAGGTCGAAAGTATGCCTCTGGCTGAGCACCTGGCACGCTATTTTCTCAACATCCAACCCACTGCTGAATACATTGAAACCCTCGCTGGACTGTTGCAGGATGATGCACTGGGCAATCCTTACCAACGCCTTCGCAGTGCGGTGATCGCACTCTTACAATCGCCACAATACCAACTCGCTTAATCCCCATGCCTCGTCCCAAACCATTCAGCACACCGCTTACCCGTCGCGAGTTTTTGCATCATTCGGGTGTTTGCGGGCTGGGCTTGCTCTCATTCAGTAGTTACGTGCCCGCTTTCCTCGCGCGAGCCTCGGCGGCGCAAGTGCCTTTGGCGGAAAAGGACAGAACGATTCTGGTGTTGGTTCAGTTGGCGGGTGGCAATGATGGTTTGAATACGGTGATCCCTTTTGCTAACGACCATTATCATAAGCTGCGGCCAACTTTGGCGATTACCGAGGGTCTGCACACTATAACAGAGAATCTGGCCTTACACCCCTCTTGTGGTGCCTTGCAGCGCTTGTATGGCGATGGTCGTTTGGCCGTCATTCAAAACGTCGGCTATCCCAATCCCAACCGCAGCCACTTTCGATCATCAGAAATTTGGGAAACGGCGACCGATAGCGACCGAATCGCTTCCAGTGGCTGGATTGGTCGCTTTTTTGACAATACTTGTGCTGGAGCACCCTTGGTTGGCGAGGGACAGGGGCAGCCACCTCAAGGTATCCATGTAGGAGATGTGGTGCCGCAGTCTTTCCATGCCCGACAGCACCATACACTGTTTGGCTTGTCGCGCACGGGTGGAGTTGTTGGTGGCCGGGGTGATCCGCGCGTTGATGCCGCATACAAACAGCTTTTGTCCAGCCCAGCGGCTAACCCGCAGGAACGCTTTTTACAACACACGATGTTGGATGTGATGGTTACCGAGCAACGCGTGAGTGATGCCATAAGCAAGCACGCGGGTGGGGTGGATTATCCTACCAGCGGATTGGCGCGCTCACTGCGACAAATTGCCGCGCTCATTGCGGCGGGCCTGGAGACGCGGGTATATTTTGTTTCCCAGGGTGGCTACGATACCCATGCCAATCAGGCGGCGACGCACTCGCGCTTATTGACGGAGCTGTCGGAGGCATTGGCCGCTTTCCAGCAAGATCTTGAAATGAAACGGCGCGCCGATCAAGTCACGACCCTGACCTTTTCCGAGTTTGGACGCCGCGCTGATGAAAATGCCGGTGCCGGCACTGACCACGGTGCCGCCGCACCCCTGTTTGTGATGGGTAGTGCGGTAAAGGGCGGCATTTTTGGTCCACCGCCAGAGTTGGACGCCTCAGCACGGGAAGTGGATTTTACGACCGATTTTCGTTCCGTGTATGCCACGGTATTGGATCGCTGGTGGCAGGCCCCGGTTGAGCCAATCTTGGGTCAGCCCTTTGAATCCATGGATTTTTTGGCTTAGGTTGATCAAGAGTCAACGGTTGAATGACCGGGCTAACGGTTGCCTGCTGAGCGGGCGCGTCGGAGGCGTTCAAGGTAGTCTTCCAGTGCGGTTTCATGGTGAATTTGCAGGGCGCTGCGGAGTAGCGGTGTAGCACGGTCAAGTTGGTTTTCCTCGACCCACAAACGCGCCAGCGCGATTAAGGCGTCGCGCTCGCTGTCGGCTATCAGGCGCGCTTGCTCAAAGCGGTTGATGGCTTTTTCGGTTTCACCCAATTGTTGATGAATGCGCCCGAGTTCAATTAGCGCGGAGCCGTTGAGGACGCTTTCTGCAGTCAGCTTTTCCAGTATTATACGCGCTTGTTGCCAGTCATTCTCGTTGCTGGCACGCTTGGCCTGGAGGTGAAGCAGATTGTGACGTTGCTCGCGCGTGAGATCATCGCTGCGGCGCAACAGGGCGTCCATTAAAGCGTGCGACTGAGACTCGTCGCGGCGGCGTTGAAACAGATCAACGGCACGCAGGAGGGCGTCTGCAGGCAGTCCGTCGCTCAGCTCCAATGCTGCCAGATAATTTTCCAGAGCCAGTTCCGGCAACCCTTCACGAAAGTAGATGTCGCCCAGTAGCAGGTGGCTGCGTTCACGGGCATCGCCGAGGCGGTGTGCCATTTCGATCGAGAGGGCTGCCTGGGTGGCTTGGTTAACGCCCAACCAGGCGTTGGCCTGTAATAGCCACAGATCGGTGCGCGCCGGTTGCTGCCGCAGCAGGTGATCCATCAAGGCGATGGCTTCGCTGGCACGTTGGGTTTGCATGAGTGATTGCACCAGTCCAGTCTGCCAATCAGTGACACTGGGTTGCAGCAGGGTGGCCTGACGATACGCAATGGCCGCCGGAAAGGGTTGTTCGAGTTGCAAGTAGGCATAACCCAGCAGCCCAAAGCTGCGGCCATCGACATCACCCAGTTCCATGGCCCGGGTGAGGCTGCTAACGGATTCGGCATAGGATCCTTGCCGCAGCAGCAATAGGCCAAGGTTTTTATGCGCGCGGCGGAAGTCGGGGAATTTGCGAATAGCGGTGCTATAACTGGCGGCGGCCTCGTCCCAGCGCTCACTTTGAAACAGAAGGTTGCCGAGGATGAAATCAAAGGCTGCGCTGCCATCGGCGCTGCGGTTTTGTTGTAACTGGCGGATGGCTTGTGCCGGATCGCGCTGGATGGTATCGAGCACCGATTGCAGGAACTCGCGTTCATTTGCCGAGATGGTCGGCTCCAGTCCGGAGAGAAAACCGTAGCTGCCAATGAATGAGCGGATGAAGTCCGCATCGCGCCAGGTGGTGTCGAGATTGCCGCCGGGCAAGCCTTCGCTTAGCGCGTCGCGGGATTGCCCGGCAAGCGGTGCAAACAACAGGAGGCTAAAAAGCAGAAGCGTGCGTGGGAGGCGTTTCATCGTTCAGTGGAAAAGTGGATGTTTTCAGCACCGGCGCGTTTGGCTTCGCCGTAAACGCGGGCAAACAGGCCGTGACTGGCGCCGGAATCGGCTTGGATGATGACCGGAATGGATTGACTCAGGGTCAGCCTTTGAACGATGGGAGCGACGCCGGACACGCCGATATCGCGGCCACCATAGAACACCCGGTCGTCGCTGCTGATGGCAATCAGGATGCTGTTACGGTCGAGTTGAATTGCTGCGGCAGCTTCAGGACGGTTGACCTCAATGCCCGTCTCTTCTACGAACACGGTAGTGACGATGAAGAAGATCAACAGAATAAATACCATGTCGATCATGGGCGATAGGTTGATTTCAACTTTGTCGCTTTCTTGACTGAAGTTGCGGCGGCTAAACATGGTAAATGAATGAACTATCAGTTGTTAGGCGGTGGTTTGACGACGCAGGCGGATGAGGCAGAGTCCCTCCAATCGTGCGAGGGAGGCATCCATCGCATGACGGCGGCGGCGAATCAGAAGGATCAGAAAAAGGCCGGGCAGCGCGATAAAGAGTCCGGTCTGGGTGGTGATGAGTGCGGTGGAGACACCAGCAGATACCTGCCGCAAGGTTTCACCGCTTTCAGTACCGATGGCGCGAAAGGTGTCAAACATGCCAATTACAGTGCCGAGCAGACCCAGTAGCGGGGCGGCGGTGACCAGTGTTTGCAGCAGTACAAGGCGCTGGTCAATAGGTTGTAGTTGCACCTGCCGTATCGCTTGAAAACGTCCGCGCAAAGCCGATTCGTCACTTGCCCCAGCCAGCGCATGTTGCAGGATTTCACCCGCTGCACCTTGCCCTTTGTGCGGATCCTCAACCCATGCCGTCCAATGGTGTTGACTGCGCAGGCGGAGCCCACCGAGACGTAATTGCAGGAATAGATGAACCCCGGGAATGTAGATGGCCAGCGCGAGCAAGGCCAGCGGTAGCATCACCCAGCCACCGCTAATCCAAACCTCGACTATGGCCTGCCAATTCATGCTTTGTCCTTGCCGTTGGTGGCATTGAGAATGCCGACCGCAGTTTGTTCGAGTTGACCTAGTTTGTGCTTCACGTTGCGCACCAGCAGTCCGTGAATAATGAGAGCGGGGATGGCGACGCAGAGGCCCAATTCAGTGGTGATGAGCGCTTCCGAGATGCCACTGGAAAGTGACTTGGCATCGCCTGTGCCGAATAGAGTGATCAGGTTAAAGGTCTTGATCATCCCCGTTACAGTGCCCAGTAGTCCCAGCAACGGTGCGGCGGCGGCAGTGATAGCGATAAAGGGGAGGAAGCGCTCAAGGGTAGGGCGGATGGTCAGCAAGCGCTCGTAGAGGATTTCCTCTCGCAGCGTGCGTGGTTCGTCATGGCCATCGACCACGGCGAGCAGTAAATCGCGTCCACCCGGACGTTCCGCCTCAGCTTCTGCACGGGCCTGAGCGATATTGCCTGTTTCCAAAGCAGCGAGAATGCGCTCCACCCGTTCGCCGTCGGGCGCGTGCACCCGTGCGAGATCCAGCAGCTTGAAGAGTGCCAGCGAGACTGCCAGCAACCCGAGTCCAATAATCACCCAGCCAACGTAGCCGCCCTTGGCGATGTGTGCGCGGAATCCGTCACGGGTCATTTCAATTTGCAAAGCACGTCCCAGCGAGCCATCACCGGGGATGGTTCCGCTGCCAGTGTCAAGGAGTTCGCGTAATCCGGCGGAAAATTCCGCACCGGTGTCGGCGACTGTCGCCTCAGCGGCGTTAACGCGGGTAAAGGCTATGCCTGTGAGCGGCGAGGTGTCGCTGGCAAAAAAGGTCCATGGACCCACAACCGCGAAACGCCCTTGCTCAAGAGCACCATCGCGGCTGAGCGCGCGACCGGCAAAAGCCTTGCCGCCTTGCAGGGATTTCAGTCGTTCCATTGCGGTGGTTAGCAGCGCCAGTTGCTCGCGCAGCGCGCTGGCATCATCGTTATCACCCTCGTCACCTCGGCGAGCGCGGCTAGCGGCCTCGCCGTAGCGTTGTAACTCGGCCATCGAAATGCGTGCCTCAAAGTTGCCGGCATAGGCCTCCATCAAACCCTTGACGTAATCGATTTGTTCGCGTCGGGATTCGACCGATCGGCGCAGTTGTGACAGATCCAGATCGCCCGTATCGCGCAGCCGTTGCTGCCGATCGAGATCACGACGCAACTCGGCCACCTCGCGTTCACCAGTACGAACCGCTTGCAGCAGAGGGATTTTTTCCGCTGCAATCGTGTTGCGGGTAGCTTCCAGCGATTGCATCGCCGATTCAAGGTCGCTGCGTATCTGCTCGCTGGCCTGTTGCCAGTCGTTGGCCTTCAAGGTAAAGCCCTTCAGCAGCATCAACAGTGCTAGTAGCCACAAGACAGCTAGTCGCTGTGGTGCGCCAATAGAGAAAAAGGTAAAAGTACTTCGCATCAAATCAACTTCTGCAAAAGGGTTAGTCCAAAAGGTTGCGCAGTTCAGCTGGCAGTCGCACCAGACGAATATTGCCGCTGCCCTCATAGTCATCCATTAACTCGCGGATCGCTGTCGAATGGGCATCCGCCGACTGCCATTGCCAGCCGTCCGGACCCGGAAAGCCCATGCCGGCATGGCGGCCGCTACCATCAATAAAGTACGCCATCGATAGCCCAATGTACAGAGTGCGCACCTCGCCGGATGGAATGTCGCTGTCGGCTTCGTCGCGAATTTCCCGAGTCAAAGTTAGGGTGCCGTTAAATTTGTCAGTCTCACCGAGTATCCCGACAATGTTTTGCAGGCGTTCCGCGATGCCGAGGTGGGTGGACTGACTGTTGACGGGCACGCGTCGCAACAGAGGGCCCACCTGCTCGCGCAGTGGGTTGGGGAATCCCTTGGCAAGGCGCAGCAGTTGTTGCTCCAGTTCCGGCAAGGCCGATTCGATGATGATCGCTGTGGCATGGATTGCCTCGAGCTCCGCTCCCAATTCCATGCGCTCTGATTGCACCGCGTCCTGGCGCTCGGCCAGCTCCACCAGTAATTCCTTAAGACGCTCACGTTCGGCGTCCAAAAATTGCTTCGAGTCATTCAATAATTCGCGCTCCACGGCCCAATCCGCCCGCTCGCGCGATTCCACCCGCCGCGTTTCCAGCCACTGCTCCAGCGTTGACCGCGGATTGTCTGCTGCTACGTAATTGGGACTCAGTAGCAGAAATAGGCATCCAAAAAAGCCGCTATATCGTATTGTCATACCTGTTTTATAGACCTTAAGCTTGCAAAAGCGCCACAAAAAAAGACAGTGAGCCGAAAAACCATGTTCTCATTGACGGGATTCAAGGGACTTGGTTGAGCAACTCTTTGTATCCATCCAAGCAGCATGAATATCGCAGTTGCCAGTTGCAGGTATGCTTGAGTTTTGCATTGCTGATGCGCCGGTCTGGCATGTGACCACCACGCCGCTGGAGCCGTAAGCTCTGCATTTGCGGATCAAATTGCGGTGCGGGTAAGCCCATTTGATTGGCTAAACGCGCCATCACTTCGGCTTTGTGCATGGGTTGATCGTCGGCTGCATTGAAGATGCCGCCGGCTTCATTGGCTGCATCATGCAAAAGCGCAAGGATTGCACCAACGCAGTCATCGCGGTGGATGCAGTTCATCGTATAATCGCCACGGCCGGGGATGATGCCGTTGCCCTCCTGTAATTGCCGAATCAGGTAGCTGCGCTGGGGCCCGTAAATGCCCGCCAAGCGTAAGACAAAGCGGGGGTAGGGTGCCGGATGTCGCAAAAGGCATTGTTCAGCTTCGAGCAATACCTTGCCCGTTGGCGGCGCAGCGGAACAATCGGCAGACTCATCCACCCAGCCGCCATCATCCTGCGGATAAACCGATGTGCTGCTGGTATAGAGTGCGCGTTGGATCTTGGCTTGAAAACGGTCGCTCCAGCGCAGAATCGAACGCATGCCTTCAACATATGAGGCGCGGTAGCCCTCGAGGCCATTGCCTGCCGAGCTGACACAATTGACCCACACATCGACCGAATCCGTTAGCTGTTCATGCCAATCATCACTGTCGAGACGATGGCAAACAACCTTGTGAACTCCCATCTCCAGCAGCGCGCTGGCCTTGCCGGGGTTACGCGTCAACGCACTCACGCGGTGACCACGCTCCAGCAAGGCCGCGGCAAGTGCCGAACCCACGTAGCCGCAACCGAAAATGACCCAGTGCTGGGTGTCTAAAAGTGGAGCTTTTTGCATCTCACCAGCATTGATACCGTTCTAGCGCCAAGTCAAAAAATATAGCACTTTGAGGGCAGGGACGAGTAAGGGTCCTGTGAGATAGCATGAATAGCCTTAAAGGGATGATCGAGGGAGCCACAGGCGGAGGTGCAAAAATTGCCACGTTTGCCGACATGCTGCAGTGCGAAAATGGAGTCTTCGATGTTTCACAGTTATGATTGCTGGGAAGCCTTGCGCTCTGGACAATTTTATGGTTATGAGGATCAAGAGCGACCCAAATCACGTTTTGCCGTGGTAGTTTTTTGGCGGTGGCAAAAGCCAGACGCCTCCGTCGTGGGTGTCAACTGTTTTTGCCGGATCGCTGTAGCTTTCGCGCAGTGCGTCGCGGGTGCGTTCGAGCGCGTCGACCAGCGTTTGCTCTTCAACCGCTGATTCGGCTGAGAGCGGCTCGCCAATGTGTATGAAAACCTCGGCTAGTGGATGCTTGCCAAAGCGGAACCAGTGATAGACCGGAATAGCTTGCGCTTGCGGTGATTTTTTTAGTATCGCAGCCAGTCCGGGCTGAAACGGTGGGATCGGTCCTGATTCAGTAGGTTGTAACCGCCCATGCGGATACATAAAGAGCGTTCTTCTTTTGGCACGACTATCCTTTAACAGGCGTATAGCATATAATAGCGCGGCGCTGCGTCCACCCGCTGTGCGAAGATCAACTCCGAAAACCCCGCATTTCCTGAAGAACCTGAAGCGCTGAAGTTGCGCTGCCTCCATCATTACGAAGTAATCCATTGCGAATTTTTGCGCAATCATTAGATCTAGAAAACCATCCCACCAGGTGTGATGATTACCGTAAAAAATGATGGGATAGGACTTAGTCTCTTGTGCAACTGCCAGCGAACCGGTTAGTCGCACCGAGTGAAAACAGCGTCGACTGCGCCAAGCAATGTAACGGTGCAAAAGCCATTTGTGCAAGCAACTGTGCTCGGCCTTCAGCATCGCGATTCCAATCCGGTTTCCTATTGCCTCGGTTCGATCAATTCCCAGCCTTCATTCTCAATCATCGGCTCGGCTTTTTTAAATTTCACTTCCACGGACTTGCCATCCTTGCGAATTTTAACCATGTCGTTGCGGCCTATCTTTGGCATCTCACGCTTGATCGGTTCCAGCTTGGGCAACTTTACCGATTGCGCTCCGCCTTGACCCTGCATTGATGCCAGTCGCGGTCCACTGGAATCCAATGCTTGAGCGGAACTAAGTGCGCCAGGTTGAGGTGAGCCCGTTCCCGGGCCAGTTATTTGTGCTTTTTGACTGAGACGCGAAAGCATGTTTTGGAATGCTTCGATGTTGGTGGCAGTGCGGAAGATGGAACTGCAAATCTCACCTCTAACGGCTTCCATTAACTGTTCAAAGTAGGTAAATGCTTCCTTCTTGTATTCATTGAGCGGATCCTTCTGTCCATAGCTGCGGAGTCCAACGCTCTTGCGTAATTCCTCCATCTCGGTTAAGTGATCCTGCCAGCGTCTGTCAATGGCGCGAATGACAACATAGCGCTCCAACTGCACCAATGCCTCCGGGTCTTCCAGCTGCTCACGGGTTTTGTAAGCTTCTTGGATGCGCTCAATGACTTTTTCATAGCGCTCCTTTTGATTTAAGTCACGCAATGTCTCTGTCTTAATCGAAAGCGGAAAGTGCATATTCAACCAGCCAAGGAAGCCTTCCAGCGCTTCTTCCTTGCCGGCGGTAGCAGCCAATTCAAGCTCCGCTAGGCGCTCATCCATCTCCTCCTCAACCATTTCAAAAATAATGTCGCGAGGGGTTTCGGATTGGATGGCCTCATTGCGAATGCCGTAGATGACTTCGCGCTGGGTATTTAAGACGTCATCGTATTGTAGTAGTCGTTTGCGCATCGAGAAATTCTGCTGCTCGACTTTTTTTTGCGCATTCTCAATTGACCAGTTTAAGGCCGGATGTTGCAACTCGTCACCTTCGCCCATCGACTTTTCCAATACCCGTGAAATCGGTCCGGCATTCGCAAATAGTCGCATTAGATCATCTTCGAGTGAAACAAAAAACTTCGAACCACCGGGATCTCCTTGGCGGGCACAACGTCCTCGCAGCTGACGGTCAATACGCCGCGATTCGTGACGCTCCGTGCCTATTACGAATAGTCCTCCTAGGTCGGCAATGCCTTCACCTAACTTAATGTCCGTTCCACGTCCCGCCATGTTAGTGGCGATTGTTACCGAGCCACGACGTCCCGCACCGGCGACAATTGATGCTTCCTGCTCGTGAAATTTGGCGTTGAGAACGCTGTGGACGATGTTTTCACGCTTTAGCATGCGGCTTAATAATTCGGATGCTTCAACCGATGCCGTACCCACCAGCACGGGTTGACCTCGCCCATGCGCTTCCTTTAAGTCACGTATAACGGCATTGTATTTTTCGCGCCGGGTTTTGTAGACCACATCATTCAAATCCTTGCGAACGCACGGACGATGAGTCGGAATGACCATTACCGATAAGCCGTAAATCTCATTGAATTCAGCCGCTTCGGTCTCAGCCGTACCGGTCATGCCAGCGAGTTTGTCGTAGAGGCGAAAATAGTTCTGAATCGTTACCGTGGCGTAGGTCTTCGTTTCTTTTTCAATCGTCACCCCCTCCTTTGCTTCAATCGCTTGATGCAATCCATCCGACCAGCGCCGCCCCGGCATAACGCGTCCAGTGTTTTCATCCACAATTTGCACCTTGCCGTTTTGCACGACATATTGCTGATCGCGTTCGTATATACTGTAGGCGCGGAGCAACTGACTCATGCAGTGGATCATTTCACTGGTTTTTTGGAAGTTTTGCTCGGCTTCCTGCTTGGCTTTTTGCTTTTCCTCCAATGAGCGCGTGTTGTCTTTTTCAATTTCCACAAAAACGCTCGGCAAATCCAATAGCATGAAGGCATCGGGGTCGTCCGGATTCAAAAACTTACGCCCTTTTTCGGTCAAATCCGCCTGATGCTGCTTTTCATCGATCACAAAATACAGCTCTTCCTTAAGCTTGTAACGAATGACTTTATTGAAGTCACCAGACATCTCTAAATCAAATTTCTCAAAGGTTTTACGGATTGGCGCATTCTCCAGCAAGCGCCCTAATTGCTTATTCTTTGGCATCCCTTGACGAACTTGAAACAGTTTTTCCAAAGCTTTGGTATGCTCAATGTCCGGCTTTTCCAGATCAAGTTTTGCTTCAGCGACCAACCGGTTGCACAGGTCGTGCTGCTTGCTAACCAGTCGTTGGATCGATCCTTTAATCTCACCAAAAGGTAGAGGACGATCCTGCTGCATTGGACCCGATATAATCAATGGAGTGCGCGCTTCGTCCACCAAAACCGAGTCCACTTCGTCAATAATACAGTAAAAGTAGTCGCGTTGCACCTGATCCTGCTTGCGCGTAGCCATGCCGTTGTCACGCAGGTAGTCAAAACCAAATTCCGCTGCCGTGCCATAGGTGATGTTACAACCATACATTTCCCTACGGGTTGCCGGGTCCATGCTATTTTGGATACATCCTACTGTTAGCCCCAGAAATTTAAACAAATGCCCCATCCACTCCGAGTCGCGGCGCGCCAGATAGTCGTTGACCGTTACCAACTGACAATTGCGACCACTCAGGGCATTCAAATACAATGGGCAGGTGGATACCAACGTTTTACCCTCACCCGTTGCCATTTCTGCAATCTTGTTTTCATGCAGCGCTATCCCGCCAATTAATTGCACATCGTAATGGACCATTTCCCAAGGGGTAGCTTGATCGCAGACGGTCACAGTTGAACCACATAGCCTTCTGGAGGCATTTTTAACGACTGCGAATGCTTCTGGCAACAGCGCGTCGAGGGTTTCGCCGTCTTTATTGCGTTGCATAAACTCTTGGGTCTTTGCTCGCAGCGCTTCATCGGATAAGGATTGATAGGATGCCTCCAGCTCGTTGATACGGCTGACAATCGGCTGACACCGCTTAACGTATTTGCGGTAATGACGTCCAGTTAACTTTTTTAAAATACTGCCAAACATATGTCGTAATAATTTGCGGCTGAATGTTTCAAGATGACTCCGTTAGCGGAGAAAGCCAAAACAGCTTATAATGAACCTGCAGTCTCGGCTTGCAAGCCAAAGGCTGGGTAAATTTTTTTCAATTAAAGCTTCTAAAATTGTTTGTTGGTTATTCCTTCCCCCGCAAGCGCCTGTTGAGTGTCCACTCACCGTGGCCGAGCTGATAACAGCTGCCGGGCTTCTTGCGTCCCAGCCACTTCGCAACCCACTGCGCCTGCGCCTCGACAAAGAC
>SKFT01000125.1 GCA_007117865.1 Puniceicoccaceae bacterium
GAGATGTTGATGGGGGGCTTTGCTTCCCCACGCGGCAAAACAATCCGGTGCTGCCACAAAATCGAGATAAACCGCATGACAACAGCAACTAAAATCAGGGCTTGAAATGGCCAAACCTGACCGTCGCCGGCATCCAACAAAACCATCGCCAAAAGAAGGAAACAAACTGTCGCAGTTTGAATAAACAAATTGCGTCGACCAAAATATTTACCGCGCACAGAGGCAGGAACCCAACTTTGTACCCAAGTCGTCCAACCAACTGCAATTAATGAACTGCAGAAACTTGCGACTAAGAAAAATATAATAAATATTCTTGCGGCATCCTCACTGCTTTCTGTTGGCAATAACGGCAACGATACCGCCAACATAACCCACAAACCCAAGTTCAACCAAGCAGGTCCTAGCGCCATGTCGCGCGGACTCAAAAACGGTCGCACCCAGGGCAAATACAAAATCTGCAGTGCATTTGCCAGCGCGGGCAATGCAACAATCAAGCCAAAAACCGCTGTTCCCACGCTAAAATACTGAGTTAACAATGCCGCCACAATAAATCCGCCAGGCATGGATAAAAAGACCCAAGGCGTTGCCATGACACCCTCACCGATACCAATTGCTAGATTACGCTGGATTACCCTTGAACGGTCATGCGGCTTTTTCATGATTCAATCAATTACTTACAAGCCTTGCCCCTGTAGGTCAAAGCCGAATACACCGTCCACGGGAAAATTTTACAGGCAATTCCAATATCCTGCGATAAAATGGCAAGTAAACATAAACAACGCTGGCGACTAAAGCCCCCAGCGTATCTGCCAACCAATCCGCAATCTCAGCGGTGCGACCATCGGCAAAATATTGTCGCATCTCATCTAAACCACCAACACCGGAAACGATAATTGTCACCCAAAGAATACGGCCCCAGCAAGACCGCATGTTGTCAGGAAACTCAAATGATCGAAACAACGCCGTTGCAATCAAACCAAAAACCAGAAAGTGAGCCAGTTTGTCGTATTGAAAGCCAGGGTCCGGGGCGCGAATCTCATCCGCCCCCGAAAAAATAAAAATTGTTGCCACTAACAGGACAAACCACACGTAGCGTAAGCCATTCAACCGAATGCACATCAATCAACCAAACTCCCCAAAATCAAAACCACAAGGGGACTCAAACGTCATAAATATAACCTACACCATGGACGGTCCGAAATGCATCCAACGTCATGCCATGACGCTTGAAAAGCTCTCGAATTTTGACGATATATTGATCCAACGAACGGCTGCGAACATCCGCATGGATTCCCCAAACAGCGTGTATGAGGGCTTTACGAGTCAAGACAGCCCCGGGATTGGAGGCCAAATAAACCAAAACTCCCAATTCTTTGCGACCAATTGCCTCAACTTCACCATCCGTAAAAATGATTTCCAAGCGCTGCGGATTGACTTCAGCGCCACAGAAATCAAACGGCTCGGTAGCGATCGAAGCATTGGTAGTAATGTTCATGTCCCGAGCCGTTTCAGCACGCCGCAAGACAGCATTGATACGCGCGACAAGCTCAGGATAACTGAAGGGTTTAGTGATGTAGTCATCACCTCCCATCTCAAGCCCCTTGACTTTGTGCACTTCAGAATCAAGGCCCGTCAGAAAGATAACAGGAATAACAATCCCAGCCGCATGTAGCTCCTCAAGGAGACTAAAGCCACTGGCGTCAGGAAGATTCAAATCCAACAGAATTAAGTTGGCGAAATTCTCTTTCAAATACCTAACCGCCTTGCTGGCACAGTCACAAATATGCGTCGCCATCCCAGCATTCTCAAGATGCTCAGCAATCACGTCTGCGAGAGCTTTCTCGTCTTCGATGATGATAATGCGCGGCTTCGGACTTTTACTCATATTAACAAATTACAACATTAGCTATTTCCAAAAACAATTGATAGCAAGCTTAAATCTTCTAATAGACCAACTGGGTTGGCTTTGACGCTTAAGACCCGGTCACCCGCTCAAGCATAGCGTAAGACCGTTTTAACATCTCGCTCGGATCATCCAGTAACCCAGCCGCAATTAAAGCACCATCATAAAGCTGATCCACTACCTGTCTGGCCAGATCAGCGTCACATTTACGCAAGCGATCAAGGTTACAAATAATTGGGTGCGAAGGATTTAACTCAAACTTAGCAGGCGGAGGCGTCGTTTCCGGACCCTCTTTCTGCATAGCCTTCATCAGTTTGCGCATCTGTGCTGACATCATCTTGTCGGTGTTTACGATCATGGCCGGACTATCGACTAAGCGCTTGCCGCGCGCAACCTCACCAACCCGCTCACCCAGCTGCTCTTTTGTCCATTCCGCCAAAGCCTTAAAAGCATCATCATCAAGACTTTCCTTGGGTGAATCTACAATCGCATCGGCAATCGTATCCAAATCTAAATCGTCAGCATCTGCCGAGACGAAACGCTTGCCACCATACTCACCGGCATGATTGACCACGAATTCATCTATTGGCTCATACAAATAAAGCACCTCTATTTTTCGCGCCCGGAACGCCTCCAAATACGGTCCACCCTCAATTGCTGCCCGACTATTCCCCGCAAGATAGAAAATTTGCTTTTGCGCCTCAGCCGCACGGGAACAATAATCCCCGATCCCAGTCAATTCGTCAGCGTCGGTCATCGACGACTCAAACCGGAGCAATTTAAGCAACTGCTCCCGGTGGGTAAAATCCATCGTAACCCCCTCTTTGAGGAACAATCCAAAGCTATCCCAAAAGGCACGGTATTCTTCCGCATGCCTTTCAGCCTTTTCTTCCAGCGTCTTCAGAAATCGCTTTGTTATAACCCGATTGAGCTTCTGAACCAGTGAACTATCCTGCATGGTTTCACGTGAGATGTTGAGCGGCAAATCCGCGCTATCTATCACTCCACGCAAAAATCGCAACCACTCTGGAAGCAATCCCTTAGGATCACTGTCAATAAGAACCTTACGACAATAAAGAGCAACCCCGGCATCCATGCGACCAAATCCAAATCGCTCCAAGTTCTCAGTGGGCACATACAATAATGCATTAATCGTCAGAGGTGCATCAGCAGAAAAATGTAGCCAAAACCGTGGCTCATCAAAGGCATTGGCCTGAAATTTGTAAAATTCCTTGTATTCCTCTTCGCTAACCTCTGACTTGGGCTTCAACCAAACAGCCTGCACCGTGTTCAACTTGTCACCATTGAGTAAAAGCGGAAATTGTACAAAGCCTGAATAACGCTTGAGAATGCGCTCAGCTTCAGACTTGCGCGCGAAAGACTTATATTCCTCTTTCAATTCAATAACGATGCGCGTTCCACGGCGTTCGCCACTTGCGCTCTCGATTTCATAGCTCCCCGAACCATCACTCGCCCAGCAAAGGCAATCGGCATCAGGACGGAAACTGCGGGTAAAGACTTTTACCGATTTCGCCACCATGAAAACAGAATAAAAGCCAACTCCAAATTGGCCTATAAGGTTTTCATTGCGCTCTCCAGACTCTTTAAGGGCCTTGAGAAAAGCCTTGGACCCAGAATGTGCAATGGTACCAAGATTCTCGACCAGCTCATCATGCGTCATGCCAATGCCAAAATCCTGAATCGTGATTGTGCCAGCGGTATCATCGGTGGATACTTTGATCTCCAGCTCAAGATTCTCATCGTATACCGATTCCCCCTTGAGCTGCAAATGACGAAGCTTTTCACTCGCATCGCTGGCATTCGAAACCAATTCGCGGATGAAAATTTCTTTATCCGTATAAAGCGAGTGTACCACAATATCGAGGACCTGCTTTACCTCTGCCTGAAACTCGAAACGTTCAATCTTGTTATCTGCCATAATTTGTTAACTCAAGGAAGTGTGCTTTGTTGAAAAACCTTCACAATAAGAGATTTCATTATCGAAAGGCAAGAGCGATCATAAACGAAGTCGCCGCCATACCCGCCAGCCCAGTAGCAAAGCAGCCATAAAAAGACCTAACACTAGCCCTACCCAAATCCCATTTCCTGCCAATGGTGTCCTCAGCGCTAAATAAGTCCCTACCGGCAAACCAATAACCCAATACCCAATGAGACTTATTCCAGTAGGCCAATTA
>SKFT01000046.1 GCA_007117865.1 Puniceicoccaceae bacterium
ATAAAACATAAATGGAGTAGTCAGGAGTCAGAATTGAATATAAGCGAGTTATGAAGCGGTCTGGCGGAGCCAGATATGAACGATTAGCTCGCAGCATGCCTGGCCAAGTGTTACCTATGTCCTGAACCTTTAGCAGTCGTTACGCATAAGCTCACATTCTCAGCAGCAAAAACAATCCCAACTGCACGCAACCGACCAAGCCACCCAACAGAGCACCCATGTATTCGATTGTCTTGAATTCGCGCTTGGCAATCGACCGCACCACCGCCTCCAATCGGTCCAGATCAAAACTCTCAATATTGCGGGTGATGATGTCGCGGACGTGGAAATCGCTTTCGAATTGCAGCGCAATACGTTCCATCAGTGGCCCGGCCTCACGCTTCATTTCATCGGCGGCCAATTGCTCCAAGCTGGTAAGGATCTTATCGCTGACGAAATTGCCAATCAGCGGCATATCGCGCAAGCGCGGCGCAATCCGCTCCCAAACCAGCGTCTTGGCAGTTGCGTTCAGATAAGGATCGAGATCGATGCCACGGATTTGCTGTAACAACAAGTGTTGCTGCACCAACTCGCGTTCAATCAGCTCCGCCGCCTCCGCTGCCAATTCCATTTGTCGCTTGGGAATCAAACCATGCAAATGGAAACCCATAATCCTTATTGGCTTACGAGGATGAAACAGCATGTCGATGGCAACTTTATTGGTCAACCAACCGATCAAAGCCGTTAAAAGAGGCGTGCAAAGCAAAAGATAGAAAGACAAATCAACCATATTCGTCATCATTGCTATTGTTACTCTCCATTTGCAAGCAAGTCCCTCACAAACGAAAACCAAAAATAAAGCTGTCAACTTTTAATCAGGACTCGACAATGATTTTCACCTTCCCGCCACGCCGTTTTTCATCTTAGCTCCACTCATGTCCAATAGCAGCACGTCAACAACCCAACCACTCACCCGCGACTTATGGGGCGCAATACCCCCTATTGTTGAAGCCGACGAACTCAGCCAGTGGATCCTCCAAGAGGACGATGACCTGCTGGTGATCAATAAGCCGGGGTGGCTGGTTTGCCATCCCTCAAAAAATGGGCCGGCCTCCAGTCTTGTCGGCGCGGTTCGTACCTATCTCGGCTCCGACAAGCTACACTTGGTCAGCCGACTCGACCGCGAAACCAGCGGACTCATCCTCTTCGCAAAAAACAAATCTACCTCCCGCCTCTATCAAATGGCTCTGCAACAGCGTCAGGTCGAAAAAACCTACCTCGCCCTCGTCAAAGGCGTCATGCCACATCCCATCGAGATCGATAAACCCCTAACCGACGACAAGAAAAGTCCAGTTCACATCAAACAAAAAGTAGTCGCCTGCGGCGGCGAAAGCCTACCACCGGCTAATACTCGCTTTGTGCCCAAGGCCAGCGGAGCTTCCCACACGCTCTGCGAGGTTTACCCAACAACCGGACGTAAGCACCAAATCCGAGCCCACGCCCACTTTATAGGCCACCCCATTATCGGCGACAAGCTCTACGGGCCGGATCCGCTGCTCTACCTGCGCTTTATTGAAGCGGGCTGGACCGCCGAACATGCGCAACAACTGGACATGCAACGCCAGGCACTGCATTGCAGCCAATTGCGTTTCCAATTTCCGGATGGCAGCAGCCGCTGCTTCAGCGCCCCGGAACCCGAGGATTTTGCCCAAACTTGTCGACAACTGCTGTAGGATTCTCATAGCTACCCTCAGCGCCCTCTTGTCTATTCCGGCCTTGACGGTGACGCTGCTCGCTGCTGACTACTGTTTTAAAGATGAAACCTATCCACCCGATCCTCTACCTGGCGACTGGCAATCCGCACAAGGTCGACGAGTTTGCCCAACTCCTCGCGGGTCTGCCAATCTCGCTTGAGTCAGCCAATGCTCTCGGTGGTATGCCTGTCGTGGATGAAACGGCTAAAACCTTTGAGGGCAACGCTTTGCTAAAAGCACAGGCACTCTACCGCCAAGCTCCCCGCGGCACTTGGGTAATGGCTGACGACTCTGGACTCGAAACCGACGCGCTCGGGGGAGGTCCTGGCGTGCTATCCGCCCGTTTTGCCGGAGATAATGCCAGCGACGCCGACAACTGCGCCCTACTCCTTCAGCAAATGCAAGCCACTGCAAGCGCCGAACGCAGCGCTCGCTTTCGCTGTGTCCTCGCCTTATTGGGTCCAAACAGCAGTAAAGCCCTGTTTTTTTCAGGCGCTTGCGAGGGAACGATCGCCTCGAAACCAACAGGCATGGGAGGATTTGGTTACGATCCGCTCTTTATCCCCACAGGCTACCAAGCCTCATTTGCCGCCCTGGCACCGGAAATCAAGGCCTCCATCAGCCACCGCGCTGAAGCCATCAAAAAATTCTGCGATTGGTTGAAACATTTTTTGAACGTTTCGACACCCTTCCCGTCTTAACTTATATGAATATTTGTTGAGTTTGTTAGGTTTGTTTTGACGCCCCCCGTTCCCCCGGGGGGCGTTTTTTTTGGCAGTTTGTCGCGAAGCAACAAGAAGGTTCGGTGGTGAATGCCAGTCGCCGATTAGAGTCAATTTACGATTGCCAAGCGTGATATATCGAGCTTTTCGTGTCCTAAAGCCATAGTGATTCGATAGCGCTCCCGATTTCGATCCCGATCCCGATAGCGATTATTTTTTCTGCCAACACGTAACTACAGATGGATGCAATTAAGACTGGGTCCTGGCTGCAGGGGCAAACTCGACCAACACGGGTAAATGGTCGCTGGCAAAGCTGCGTATCACCTGGCACATGCGCAATTCGAAACAGGCGGGTAAGAGAATAAAATCGAGACCCCGACTGGGAAGATGCGCAGGGAAAGTACGAGCCGCCTTGGGCCAAATGCTGTAATGCTCATGCTCCCCCAAAAAACGAAACAGGTGCGCAACGGCATCCTGAGCCGGCTTGCTGGAGCTGTTGAAATCGCCGCAAACTATCGGTGGAAAAAGGTGGTTGCGCCCCTCTGGCGAGCGCTCACTGCGCTGCTGCAAAAAACTGGCAAGCTGCTCGACTTGCTGGATACGGCGTTTGCGGGAGCGATAATCGAGGTGTAGATTGATCAGCGGCAAGGTGCCGTAGGGCGTGGCGGTTTCCACGTATTGAAATCCTTTTTCTCCCATGGTGGCTTGGCCAAAGGCATGCGTTAGGCTATGCTCAACAGGGAAACGGGTCAGGAAACCGTTGCCGTATGCCAGCGGACGTCGACCGTCGCGACGATTGTGAACACTCATCGCCGAACTGGGATAGTCGGCGGCGGTTTGTAAATATTCCAACAAATGCAGGCGACGATTCCAATACGACGATTCATCGACTTCCTGCAAAGCCACGAGATCCGCACCACTGGCAACCAATAGGCGCGCTATGCGATCGAGGTTTTTTCGCAGACGGGTTTTGCGCTGAAAGCCCTGGTAGAGTGCTAAACCGCGTCCATGGGCGATATTAAAGGTCAACAGGCGTAAGGGCGGCAGCGTGGCGGATAAATCGGCTACCGGCTCTGCAATGCGGCTTGTCTCGCTGTTAGAATTGGCTTTCATTGTAATTCGAGAAATGCTTTAAAGTAATGCTGAGCTATGTGGGATTGGTTGATGAATAACTTGTTGGTAACGATGTGGGATGTGTTGACGCTCATCGTTGCTTTCCTGTATTCCAATCTGTTTGCCGTTCTGGGATTCATTTTAGCGTTATTGATCTTAGGTAGATTGATAAATGAAAAGCGCAATCCAAGCAACTTTTTCGCGTGGTCTTTTTTGATCGTGTTTTTCCCTTTTGTCGGTGTGCCACTCTATTTTCTTTTCGGTGGACGTAAAAGCCGCCGCTTGGCACGCCTCAAGCGGGAAGTCCAAAGCGTCGCCGAACAGGTCTCCGCAGAGTATGACAACAGTGACGCTAGAGACGATGGCAAGGCGTCCCAATCCATCGGTTTCCCCAACGCTACCGAACCGGGAGCCTGGTCCTTCGAGGGCAATAAAGTGGAACTGCTGGC
>SKFT01000054.1 GCA_007117865.1 Puniceicoccaceae bacterium
GCCGAACGACTCGGAGTTTGATAGTTGGTTGACTGATTGTTTTTCAAACGATCTCCTAATTCTACCTTTTTGTGATTGTAGAATGGTTTAGGAAGGAGAATTTTATGGTGGGTGTCATGGCGTAACCGGGAATGAATACCGGCGAGGCTGAGAAGCCAGAGAGTAGCGTCCCCGTTTTGACGGGGAGATGTGGGTTCAAATCCCACTGGCACCCACTTTTATAATAAAGAAATCCCCCGGGAGAAAGCTCTGCCCCCCGTCCTTCTGACGAATTTCACTTTACTCTGGAATACTCTCCCATGGCAATGATCGGTAAAATGCCTCCAAGACATCAAACGTTTGATCGAAGTCTGGCAGGTCGGGCACTTCCAGTTTTAGGTCTTTCCAGTCTTTCCTCGTGCGCTTTCGGATTTTCGGGTCACTCATCGACTCTTTATCAGGATCGATATCTCTGACATGAGATTTTTTTATCAACCGCTCCAGAATGTAATCTTTTTCCGCCTTAGGGAAGTGCTCACCTCGCACGAGATAGGCAATATCGTAGACGTCCTGACAACGATTTCGATCGCGCTTCTCCTGTTGGAGAAGCGCTCGCATCTTCTCCGAGATTAACTCGGCAAAAGCATAGGCATGGATTATTGAATCACCTCCAAGCTGGACGAGTTCCACGGCCTCAATGGGTTCCTTAAAGCTTACCTCCACTTTGAGCACGTGCGCGGAAGCCCCTTCCAGTAATCGATCATGCTGTCTCGTATTCCGCCTGGCATAGCTGATTTTCATTTCGATAGCCGGGAATCTCAGATCTTCAAACCCTTGGGGTCGCGGCTTTTTCTTAAGCCCTTGCACTCGGCAGACGATATCCGGGTAGCCTAATCTAGCCGCGCTCCGCTTCATTTCCCCATTCAGGTCTTTCTTCAGTTCCTCAAGCAATGAATCAGATGGATCAAATCTCGCGGTAAAATCGATGTCAGCTGTTTGCCGCGGACTTGCATACACGACGCCCATTAAAGTCCCGCCTTTTAGAAACATCTTCCCTCCGAAAGAAGAACTCCCACCGATTGAAGCGAGCAGGATTTCTGTCGCCTGACGTTCGAAATAGAGCTGCGAATCATGCCTGGCTCTTTCCACCCAGGCATTGATATCGACGATGTGTGGTTGTGGTTCAGTTGACATTAAGCGAGAGCATCCATTTTTCTGAGAAGATTGGTTCAAAGCGAGCCGTTGGGTTCAGCAAGCTCGATCCACCACGTTGCGCAAATTTCGTCCATTGTTGGATACGGGCATCCTTTATGCCGATGAATTCATCGAGTAAATATCCTGCTCGGACCTTCGTGATCTTATTGGGGCGGTTTCCGATGGATTCGATAATTTCATCCAGATACACGGCGGCATGCTCCTCCCATACTTCCATCACGTGCTTCATGCCCCCACACGCTTCCGTATCTTCTAACATGTCGCAAAATACTTGTCCAATCGATGCGATCCGGGCGTAGCTGCCCCTTATCGGAGTGCTGGTGCCAGGGTGCGATGTCCGAGTTACTTTTATTTTTTGCCCTCGCACTATATTGGGAAATGCAGTGCGAGGGGAGGGTGGCACAATTTGCGTGTTGGACAATGCATTTAATTCATCAGCCGTGTAGTCTTTTTCGAAAATACCTTGCCAGATTCCTTTTACGGTCTTCAGGTCAGGCATTGTTAGATGGAGTTTTGCCGACCGGCGGTCTGTTAGTCCATAGCGTGCCATCGCCGATAGATGTGAGATGTAACAGGAAGGCTCAACAATCCCGCAAATATCTTCCGCTGGGCGATCTCCGTTGGCAACAATACGGTAAACGCCGACCTGAAAATCGCGATCGGTCGTCAACACCTTGGCATCTCTCAATTGTAGTCGCATGCGTTCCAAGTCATCTTTATCCGGAATAGGGCTTCTGAGCCAAAGTTTTTGCCCACTTTTGTAGAGTTTGCGCATCTCTTGGAAGAGGGTGTATTGCGTTACTATAGACGCCCCTCCCGCTTCCAATACTTCACGCATAGCGTCGCCTAATAGTGTAAGCTTATACAGCATGGGCACGTGCCCTGAGTCTTGTTTTTGTTCTTCACTCATATAAGAAGATATGTCCTAAGGACATATCTTCTTATATGAGTATTAAAGTCAAGAGGATATTCCCCAAATTTTTAACCAAATGTAATGAAAAGTTTATATTATGCTATAACCCTACAGAGTGTCCTTAGGACACTCTGTAGGGTTATAGCTAATAAGTCAACACCGATTGCTATCGTTAAACACTATCATCCAATTCACCTGCACCTCAAAACCCCATCCGCCTTGCTCCGTTGCCTTCCTTGAATTCGCACTCGCGTTCCACTGCTTCGAGCAATGAGGTGCCATCGGCAAAGGGATGCAGACGGTGTTGGCGGACTGCGTTTGCAAAGTCGCCCGGGGTGCAGTTTTGCAACTGACACAGCCTTGCCGCCATCGTCGATGGGGCAGGGGGTAGCTTGAGCCGACGGCACCATTCATCCAATAGCTGCAACGATTGCGTGGCCAACAGCGGATGCAGTCCAATCTTTAAGTCAAAGCGCCGCATACAACCCGGATCGAGCATTTCAATCTGATTAGTCGAACACAGGACAACACCGTCGAACGTTTCCATGGAGGTAAGGAATTCATTCACTTGCGAAACCTCCCACGAGCGCTGTGCATGGCGACGATCTTGCAGGAAGCCATCGACCTCATCAATCATCAGGATGGCACCTTCCTCCTCGGCCTCGCTGAAGGCCTTTGCCAGATAGCGTTCTGTCATGCCGAGAAAGGGACTTAGCAAATCGGAAGCCCGTTTGATCTGTAGCGGCATTTCCAATTGCTTCGACAACCAGCGACCAAATGCTGTTTTACCCGTTCCCGGCACACCATGCAGCAGACAGCGCAGTTGCATTTTCGCGCTAAGCGATTTCACCAGTTCGTCCAGAGGTGGATCGGCATTCAGGTATTTTGGATCAAACGCATCCTCAAAAACACTCGTCTTGGGTGTGATCCTCTGCGACGTCTCGTCCTGCGCTTTTAGAAAACTATCCACAATCCGCGCAAAAGACGCTTCCCTTGCAGACCCGACCGGATGCAAGCGGCTTGCAACAGCATTCGCTTTGGTGATCGTGGCAATCGATAACGGCTTGGTCTGAGCACAGCGCTCCAGCGTCTCAGGCTTCAGACTCTTACTGCACAGCTTCCGCAAAATCTGTTTACGCTGCTTCACATTTGGATGAGCGATTTCAAGCACGATGTCGTAGCGCCGTAAAAAGGCCTCATCGATACAGCGATGCGCATTGGTAATCCAGATCGTCGGCACAGGATTGCTCTCCAGCATACGGTTCATCCACGCCTTGCGCTGCTGTGCATAGCCATGATTAAACAAACCATCGCCACGAAACACATCCTCGCACTCATCAAAAACAAGCAGGGTAGGGCGACCTTGCAAAAACTTTTGCGCACTGCGCAAGTATTCAATCCGGCGCGACGGCGAAACCGGGTCATTATCCTCATCCTTAAAAGGAATCTCCATTAAGCTCTTGCCCAGTCGCCTCGCCAGAACGCGCGACAATTCCGACTTGCCACTGCCCGGCGGACCATAGATCAGGATATTGCAACCCGCAGCACCCGCCTTCAGCACCCCTTTAAGGTGCAACTCGAGGTCGTCGACAATCGCTCCCAGATGCTTGAAGTTTTTTCGCGTAAGTGTTGGCGTAGGCGCAGGGTTCACAATCCCTTTCAATAAATCATCCAACCGCATTTTTTCCGAAAGCAGCGATTCGGCCACGGAATCACGCGCCAGTTCAATCGAGCACTCGGATCGTGTATGCGACCAGCGCAATAAACCGGAACTGAAAAGAACGCCATTTTCGCTGAGGATGGGTTTCATCCGCTGTGGGCTTGTATCAAGCATCAACGCATATTGCTCCATAACCTGCCTCCGCATTTTTGGCCGGACGATATCAAGCGCATCACGCAAAAA
>SKFT01000032.1 GCA_007117865.1 Puniceicoccaceae bacterium
CGACACAAAAGGAACCTATTATGACTGCCCAAACAGATGAAATTCTTGATTCAATAAGTTCCACCATTGCTCCCTACTATTGGCAACTGGCTGCTGTAGTCATCGTGCTAATCGTCCTGGTCGTGTTGTTGCGCCGCCGCCAACCTTCAAGCGTGCCAGCCTTCGAAACGGAATCCGGCAGTGTCCGCATTGCCCGATCTGCCATCGTCGAACTGGTGCGTACCGCCTGCGAGCAAATCCGTGGCGTCCGCAGTCCGCGTATACGCCTTAAGCTGCATAAGGACGCTCTCGATGTCGTTATCCGCATTAAGCTCGCCAGTGATTGCCAGCTAGCAACCTTCTCAAAAACCCTGCAGGACCATCTCAAGCGCTCACTGCAGCAAAATTTGGGTATTCGAAATCTGCGCCAAGTCAATCTGATCGTCACCGGCTTTCGCAGCGCGGAAGTAAAAGCGGAGAATCTCAGTCCGGTTAAACCCAAGTCTTACGACACCCCAACCAACACCGCGGCAACACGCACTTCCCCGACTTCAATTCAGGCTGCACCTGCTCCCTCCAGTGCTAAACCGGATGATGCCAATAGGGAAAAATCCTGACCAACCAAGGGCAACTGATCAATGGCGCGCAAAAAAGTCCAAAAGACTGTCGACGACGAACCCAAAGCCAAAACGCTCTACACCATCAAGCTCGATACCGATCAAGCGGATCGCTTGGAAGCATGGTTTAAAAATGGCCCTGGTGCATGGTTTGATTATCCAGTGGATCACTCGCGGCTCGCCTACAAGGGCGATCAAATCAATGTTGTCCTCTACAAGAGCGGAAAACTGGTAATTCAGGGTAAGGCGACCGAACAATTCGTAACCGATGTTCTCGAACCCGAGATCACCCGCGAGGCACGCATGGGCTACGATGCCGTCCACCATCCGGAATGGTTCGAGCCGCACGCCGGATTGGACGAAAGCGGTAAGGGGGATTTGTTTGGACCTCTGGTAGTGGCTTGCGTCATTGCCGATGGCAAAATGGTCGATGAGTGGATTAAGGCTGGCGTGCGCGACTCCAAAACGGCGGGCAAAAGCATTTTTAAACTGGAGAAAATTATTCGCGAAACCCCCGGTGTGGTCATTAAAGTCGTCTACGCGCGAATGCCCAAGTATAACGAACTTTACAAAAAATTCGGCAGCAACCTCAACCGTCTGTTGGCTTGGTTTCACGGTCGCGCCCTCAACGCCGCCCTCGACGTCAAGCCCGTTAGCTGGGGCCTGCTGGACCAGTTCAGCAAGCAACCACTTGTCAACGCCTACGTCAAGGAGCGCAAAGATTTTCGTCTCGACCAGCGTACTAAGGCGGAATCAGATCCCGTCGTTGCCGCCGCCTCCATCGTCGCCCGCGCTACCTACGAGAAAGCCATGCTCGAACTCTCCAAGGAATGGGGCGAACCACTCCTCAAAGGTGCCAGTAGCAAGGTCCGCGAACAGGCGAAAGCCATCGTCGCCAAACGCGGGAAGGATGGTCTCAGCGATTTCGCCAAACTGCATTTCAAAACTGCCTACGAAGCCCGTGGGATACCAGTTCCGGAAAAGCAACAAATGAAAAAATACTAGAATAAGCCTGTGCGCCAAAAAGTCGCAAGGCCCGTCGGGACTGGGAAAATACGCCCATTGTATGCATTTTAATCAAATATCAACCACAAGCCTTAAACCAATCCCAATCAATGATTTAAACCATATAAAAAAGCGACCGACGGGAGCTTTTTTATTGGAATGAATTATGCCTGTTAAAGGCATGAATATTGATTTTAACAAATACACCGAGATGTCCGCGAAAGCCGTGCAGGCGGCTCAGGACTTGGCGCGCGAACATGGCAATCAAGAGATTGACGTGTGGCACCTTGTGGGTGCGCTGACGCGCCAGGCGGATGGAATTGTCAACTCCGTCCTAAGCAAACTGGGCCTCCAACCAAGTGCCATTCAAATGGCCTGTGACCGCGAGATCGGTCGCTTGCCGCGCGCGAGTGGCAGTGTCGATGCCTCCCGCGTTTATCTTTCCGCTGCCTTGCAAAAGGCACTGGTGGCTGCCGAAAAGGCCATGGGTGCGCTCAAGGATCAATTCGTTTCCACCGAGCACCTGTTCCTTGGACTACTGGAAAGTGCCCAAAGCGGTGGCAAGCTGGAGGGCTTTTTCCGTTCCTTTAAGATCAATCGGGATGCCTTCCTGAAAGCCCTGCACGCCGTTCGCGGGAATCAGCACGTGACCAGTCAAAACCCGGAGGCCACCTTTCAGTCATTGGAAAAATACGGCGTCGATCTGGTCGCAATGGCGCGCAAGGGCAAGATGGATCCGGTCATCGGTCGCGATGGCGAAATCCGGCGCGTGATACGTATCCTCTCGCGTAAAACCAAGAATAATCCTGTCCTGATCGGCGAACCAGGCGTCGGCAAAACCGCTATCGTTGAAGGTCTTGCGCAGCGCATCGTTCGCGGCGACGTTCCCGAAAGCCTCAAGGATAAAACCGTCTTTTCCCTCGATATGGGCGCTTTGGTAGCAGGTGCCAAGTATCGCGGTGAGTTTGAGGAACGACTCAAGGCCGTGCTTCAGGAAATACGTTCCAGCGAGGGTCGCATCCTGCTGTTTATTGACGAGCTGCATACCATTGTCGGTGCAGGCAAGGCCGAGGGGGCGATGGATGCGGGCAACATGCTCAAGCCCATGCTGGCACGCGGCGAATTGCATTGTATTGGTGCCACCACCCTCGACGAATACCGCAAGCATATTGAAAAGGATGCCGCGCTTGAACGCCGCTTCCAAACCGTGATCGTGGATCAGCCTACAGTTGAGGATACCATTTCGATTTTACGCGGCCTTCGCGAGCGCTTCGAGCTACACCATGGTGTGCGCATTCAAGACAACGCCTTGGTCCAGGCAGCGCGCTTGTCGCATCGCTACATCACCGAGCGCTTTCTGCCGGATAAAGCGATTGATCTTGTGGATGAGGCCTGCGCGCTGATTCGCACCGAGCGCGAGAGCATGCCGCAGGAATTGGATGCCCTCAGCCGCCGTGTCCTGCAGCTCGAGATCGAGGAAGCGGCATTGAAAAATGAAAAAGATACGGCTTCCAAGGAACGTCTTGCAGCGCTGTCCAAGGAACTCGCTGAGGCCCGCGAGGCGACCAACGCACTCAAGGCCCGCTGGGATCGCGAGAAGGACCGCAATCGCGAAATCCAATCCATCCGCGAGGAGATCGATGCCACCCGCCTTGCCATGGAACGGGCAGAGCGCAATTACGACTTGAATGAAGTCGCCAAACTCCGCCATGGCAAGCTCCCTGAGCTGGAACGCAAGTTGAGCGAAATGGAGTCGACCGAAAAGCAGGCGGATACACTCCTCAAGGAGGCCGTTTCACAAGATGAAATCGCCGAGATCGTTGCCAAGTGGACCGGTGTGCCGGTCACGCGTCTGCTAGAGGGCGAAAAGGAAAAATTGCTGCGACTGGAGGATGTCTTGCACGAAAGCGTGGTCGGTCAGAACGAGGCCGTGACGCTGGTATCGGAAGCCATCTTGCGTGCCCGCTCGGGCATCAAGGATCCCCGTCGTCCCATCGGCTCGTTCCTGTTTCTCGGTCCGACAGGCGTCGGCAAAACCGAACTTGCCCGCACCCTTGCCAAGACATTGTTCGACACCGAGGACAACAGCGTCCGCATCGACATGTCGGAATACATGGAGAAGCATTCGGTTGCACGGTTGATCGGTGCCCCACCCGGATACATTGGTTACGATGAAGGTGGCCAACTAACCGAAAGCGTTCGCCGCAAACCTTATAGCGTGGTGCTATTCGACGAAATCGAGAAAGCGCATCCGGATGTCTTCAATGTCCTACTGCAAATCATGGACGATGGACGTATCACCGATTCGCAAGGGCACACGGTCGATTTCAAGAATACTGTCATTATCATGACCTCAAACATTGGCAGCCGCTACCTGATTGAGGGCGTTAGCGGAAGCAGCATTCCCGAAAGCGTTCGCGAATCGGTGATGGCTGAGCTAAGGGCCGGATTTCGTCCCGAGTTCCTTAACCGCATCGACGACATCATACTCTTCAAACCGCTCACCCTCGAGGAGATCACGCGCATCGTCGATCTACTCCTGCAGGATCTTAATGCTCGCTTGGATGAACGCAACATCACCATTGAGCTAAATGATAAAGCCAAAGCCTGGATAGCCGAGCGTGGATACGATCCCGTTTATGGCGCACGACCACTACGCCGGTTCCTCCAAAAACAAGTGGAAAATCGACTGGCCAGAGCCCTGATTACCGGTGATATCGTGGATGGCAAGCGGGTTTTGTTTGCAACAGCAGATAATTCTCTGGAAATGCAGGTTTCGGATTAGCCCAAATGCCATGGCCTGATTCTTATTTCCGCGGCTTATAATAATACCGCTCCGCCTTATGCTGCATTTCCTCCAAACGTTGAATTTTATCCAAATGTGAGCTTTCGATATTGGCTCAGGAAAGCCCCAGTTGCTTGAAGGCCAGCTCACGCTCTTCGAGTAACTCGGCGTTGGAGGCGGCGATTTTGGCTTTGGCGTATTCATTCAGTTTAATACCTTCAACGACGCGCCAATTGCCAACGGCATCAACACGAATGGGCATTGAAGTAATCAGTCCCTCGGGGGTCCCATACTCGCCTTTGGAGATGACACAAACACTGCAAAAACCACCACGCGTAGGTTGGACCAGATCGCGCACGGTATCAACGACGGCATTGGCGGCAGAAGCAGCGGACGAAGCACCACGCGCTTCGATAATGGCCTTGCCCCGCTGCCCAACTGTGGGCACAAAAACATCCTTCAACCAAGCTTCGTCAGCAATCACTTCGGTTACTTTTTGACGACGGATTTTGGCGTTGTAGAAATCCGGGAACATGGTTGGGCTGTGGTTGCCCCAAACGCATAATTCGGTAACATCCTGAACAGGAACACCGGCCTTTTGTGCCAACTGTGTCTTGGCACGGTTTTCATCCAAGCGGGTCATGGCAAAGAACTGCTCATTGGGGATGTCGGACGCGCTGCGCATTGCGATCAGGCAATTGGTGTTGCAGGGATTACCTACGACCAGCACACGCACACTCTTCTTGGCGTGATCATTGATTGCCTTCCCTTGGCCGACAAATACCTTGCCATTAATACCGAGCAAATCAGCGCGCTCCATGCCCTGCTTACGCGGAACGGATCCCACCAGCAAGGCCCAGTCGACATCTTTGAAACCAACCGAAAGATCCGAGGTCTGCACCACTTCGGTTAATAAAGGAAAAGCACAGTCGTCCAGCTCCATCGCCACCCCCTTAAGAGCAGCCATGCCAGGCTCAATCTCAATCAAATTGAGTGCAACCGGCTGGTCGGGTCCAAACATGTGGCCGGAGGCAATACGAAATAGCAAGGCATAGCCGATGTTACCAGCGGCTCCTGTGACTGCGACGCGAATAGGTGCTTTTTTCATCATTAATTTCCTTAACTGAGTTTTTGCATTATCAAATCGGTGATCTTTTTCACCAGCGCTTCATCCACATCGCTGGCCGCTGCAGATGCGGAACTGGCACTTACCGGCGAATGGGGGGTTGTGCAAACAGTGGTTTCACCTGCGTCACACAATTCACACTCCTTAAGTTCGTCCAGACGGTGGTCGGGCATGCCGAGTTTCTTGCGCAGTAAGATTAGCTCTTTGAGCTTGTCCGGACCATATTGCTTGGGACCACCGAGCTGCATGGTGATGGTTACCGTGTGGCAGAAGGCGTCGGTATTCTCCATTTTCCAATAGGCATCCTCGACATCCTTGCCCCAGCAAATCACGCCGTGATTTTGCATTAGAATGGACTGGTGGCGCTTGGCAAGTTGACCCACCTCGCGTGCGTTCTCCGGGGTACCCGGAGTCTGGTAGCTGGCAAAGCCTATTTCACCGAGGAACACCTCGGGCTCTGGAATCAGACAGGCGGGAGGCGTTACCCCGGCAACGGCGAATGCAGTCGCATAAATCGGGTGTGCGTGCACGCAGGACTTCGCCTTGGGCTCATTTCTCATGATGCCCAGGTGGGTATTGACCTCGGAGGTGCGCGGACGGGTGCCAGCGACTTGATTGCCATCCAGATCCACCATGCAAATGTCGTCGGGGGTCATAAACCCTTTGGAAATGAGGGTCGGTGTGCACAAAACCAAGTTGTCTCCAACGCGAACGGTGATATTGCCACCATTGCCATCTACATACCCTTTGCTCCAGATGCGTTTACCGATATTGCAAATACGCTCCTTGATGGCTTGGATGGGCGCAGAGTAGAAGAAAGCTTCCAGTTCCTTGGCTGTTTTGGGGTCGCCACCGGGCTTCCAGTGGTATTCCTCGTCGGGCAAGACCGGACTATGAATGCGTACGCCAGAGCTGCCGGTTGCGGCTCCAGTGGTGGTGTTGGCGCTTTTTTGGTGTTGACGCAATAAATCGCGCGCCATTGGCGTCAGCTTGGCATCGGCCGGAATAGCGGTCAGACTCTGACCTTGGGCGAGCATGCGCTCGAGTTCATTTGCCGTGTATAATTTACTCATAAGAAGTTGTCTCGGACTTTAAGATACGGGTTCAAAAGTAATGCGATCGAGCAGTGCGACGTTGATGGCATCGAGCGGGATTGCTTCATCAAAGGGTTGCGTTGCTTCGGCACCTTCGACGTAAAGGATGTCGTCGCCGACGCCAGCGCCAAGATTGTCGTAAACCACAGGTGTCGAATAGCGACTGATACCGCTGCCGTTACTACCAGTCAACTCGGCTGCCCCCTGCGGGCTCACCACCAACCAGCGGGCACCGCGAAACTGCGGAGCGCCTTGGCTGAGCGTGACGTGACCGATGACTTTGCCGGGTTTCATGATTTTGCGGGATCGATAATGCCGATGATCTGGTTGCGAATGGGCGACTTGGAATCTCCCAGGCACTCCTGCGTCCAGGATCCATCCGTGCTGATAAAGACCTGCGCATGCCGCCCCGCTCCGATCGGATCGACGGCCGCAATAGGCGCGCCACAAATCACACCGCGTTCATCCACCGGACTGCAAAGGACAATTTTTTGTCCCTTCAGACTGCTATGGGCAATGCTGGCCGTGGTATGGCCATCTACGCGGGCGAGTATCATGGTTGGATATACAAATGTGGATCTGGCAAATTAAATAATATTCAGTTGATCCACCAGCGCACAGCGGCGGAAACGGGTAAAGGTGCGCGGGGTCGTGATGCCCTCGCCAGTAGTTGTCGCAATTGAGAAACTGATGTAACCTTCGCCACCCATGCCCAATCCCGCCACACAGGGCCCATTTTTGACGAACAGAGTGGTGTCCATCAAGCGTCCCATCTCTGTCATACGCGCAATGTTCATGGTGTGGATCATGGCGGAATGCTTGTAGTTGTGCTCGGACTCCTTGGCCAAACGCACGGCTTCTTCGAAGGTCCTGCAACGCACAATTGGCAACAATGGCATCATTTGCTCTTCCTCCACAAATAGATCGTCGGCAGCAGTCTCGGCAATAAGCATTTCCGTCTTTTCCGGCACATTGAGTCCGGCAACTTTCGCCAACTTAACCGGCGAGGCACCGACAAAAGCACGATTGAGAACAGGATGTGAGCAACCGCCACCATCCCCCTTGAAGGTGAACACTTCCTTCTTAATCGCTTCCAGCTGACTGCTGTTGAGCAATACCGATCCCGCACGCTTCATAGCTTCCATGAAAGGCGCATAGGAATCGCCCACCACAAAGACTTGTTTCTCGCCGATACACAATAGGTTGTTATCGAAACCTCCACCCAGAATAATGTCGCGGGCCACCTTGTCGAAGTCAAGGGCACTGCACTCATCCACTACCACCGGAGGATTGCCGGGACCAGCGCAAATAGCACGCTTGCCAGTCTTCATCGCGGCATCCACCACACCTGGTCCACCGGTAATGCAGAGCAGATTCACATCCGGCGAAGCACACAGCTCGTTGAAGGATTCAATCGATGGCTTCTCCACCGTGCAAATTAAGTTTTCAATTCCCAACTCAGCCTTAATCGCCTCATTGAAAGCGGCAACCGCAATAGCGGCACATGCTGCACCGCCAGGGTGCGGATTAAAGACAACGGCATTGCCAGCGGCCACCATGTTGACAATGTTACCAGCTATCGTCGGAATCGAGTGTGTCACCGGCGTGATGCTTCCAACCACACCCCAGGGCGCACTCTCTTCCATGGTGATGCCAGCGTCGCCACTCATCCCGAGCGGAGTCAAAAACTCCGTTCCAAGAACATTTTTAATGCCATATAGCTTGGCAATCTTGTGATCGAGACGACCAATTTTAGTCTCATCAAACTCAATTTTACCCCACTGCTCAGCATTTTTTGCACACAGGGTTTTGACGATTTCCACGACCTTGGCACGACCGGCAAAGCCTTTGCGCTTGAGTTGCTCAAAACCCGTCCTAGCGGCTTTGGCTGCCGAGCCGGCATCTTCGAAAACACCAGGACGACCAGCCTTGGAGGTTACCACCGGTGCGGCAGTGCCAGATTGTAGTTTGGCAAGAACCTCCATGACAACGTCACGGATTGCGGATTCACTCAGTTGACTCATGGGAATATAGGGAATGGGAGATGAAAGGGAACATTAACCGTTGCGGGCTTCATAGGTCTTTTTACCCAACACCGTAACAGTATCAACCAGGCCAACGATGGCGGCATCTACCGGAAGTGCCTTCAGACCATCAGCCATACGGGCGGAACTACCTTGGGCAAACAAAACCATTTCACCCTCACCGGCACCCAGCGTATCGATGGCAACAATCGTGTTGCCACCCGCTTTGAAGCGTGAGGGATCGTCCGGATCAACCAGCATGGGACGCACCATCAGGAGCTTGCGTCCACGCATGGTCTCATCCTTTTTGGTCGAAACAACCGAACCAATGACTTTGCCCAAAAACATGGGTTACTTGGCAGCGCGCTTAACGGCGGTTTTAGCTCCGGGAACGATGGACTCAGTGTCTTCATGCGGACGTGCGATCACGTGCGCACTGACGACTTCGCCATAGCGTCCAGCCGTTTCCGAACCCGCTTCAATCGCTGCTTTGACGGCAGCGACATCACCGGTAACAATTGCGCTTACGAGAGCACTACCGACACCCTTCATCGGGCCAGTGAGTTCAACGTTCGCCGCCTTGAGCATTGCGTCCGTGCCTTGAATGAGAGCGGTCAGGCCCTTGGTTTCGAGTATTCCGATTGCTTGTTTTGACATAATATTACGTGGGTTGAATGAATTTAGATAAAAATGGCGCGGCTGGGAATCAGCGCGCTTCGATAAAACGATATACCTCGCGGGCAATGACCACTTCCTCATTGGCGGGAATAACCATTACGCAGATACTGGAATCTTTGGTGCTGATAATGCCTTCCTTGCCGCGTATCACCGCAGCATTGGCTGCTGCGTCGATTTTGACGCCAAGACCTTCCAGACCAGCACAAACCGCAGCCCGCAACTCAGGGTCGTTTTCACCAATTCCAGCTGTGAAACAAATAGCGTCAGCACCGCCCATTCTGAAGAAGAAGGACCCCGCCCAATGACGGATGTTGTCGATCAATACGTCTAGCGATAAACGTGCGTCAGCATTGCCTTCGTCAGCGGCTGCGCGGATGTCGCGCATGTCATTGCTGACGCCGGAAAGCCCAAGCAAACCCGACTCTTTGGTCAACTGCCGCTCTGCCTCGGCCACATCCAGCCCCAATGTCTTGGAAACATAAGGGATGGCCATCGAGTCAAGGTCGCCGACCCGGTTGTTCTGCGGCAGGCCACTCTGTGGACTGAAGCCCATGCTGGTGCCGATGGCTACGCCGTTGAGGATACCCGTTACCGAGCTACTGCCACCCAAATGACAGGAGATCACCCGCAACGGTTTGCCGTTATACTCACCGGGTCCGCAAACATAAAGCTGACGCGCGCGCGCAGCTACCGCTTCGTTACCCAGCAACTCCGCAGAATGCTCGGCAATGAATTTGTGACTGGCACCATGAAATCCGTAGCGACGCACACCCTGCTCACGCCATGATCTTGGGATGGCATAGGTCATCGCAGCTTCCGGACACCATTGGTAGAAAGCCGTCTCAAACAAAGCGACACGCGGCACCTGCGGTAATTTTTCACCAAAACAACGAATGCCCTCAGCGTAAGCCGGATTGTGCGCAGGCGCGACCGCCTTAAAACCTTCCAGTGCCTCCAATACCCGTTCGTCAGCTGCCACGCAACCACTCACGCCTTTACCCAACACCGTCTTAAAACCGACGGCATCGAGCGCTTCAGCGGACTCCAGGAAGCCCTCACTCACCAAGCGCTCCAACATCTCTTCGATGCATGGTGTAAAAGCCGTGACGCGCTCATAACCACCATCGGCAAGCTGCCGGGTGCTACTGACGTCCATCTCAAAGAGACGGTATTTAAACGACGTCGAGCCGAGATTGGCGATGAGGAGTTTCATGCTGCGACAATGCGCCGCCCTCGCTTACGCGATGGTGCAGGCGCGGTGAAAATTAACCAATCCAGGAGCCGAGCTTACTGAGCTCATCGTGCGGACGCGGGATGACTTGCACGGCGATCACTTCGCCGATCTGTCCGGCTGCGTCGGCACCTGCCTCCACAGCGGCCTTCACCGCAGCGACATCACCCGTGAAGAAACCGGTGACAAGACCGCTGCCGATCTTCTCCCAGCCCGTCATGGTAACGTCCGCCGATTTTAATGCCGCGTCACTGGCTTCCATGAGGCTTACCAGCCCCTTGCATTCAATCATTCCTAGTGCTTGCTTAGCCATAAAATTACTTTCTGTTTGAGGTTAGGCTCCGAAGTATTTGAGCAGGTCGTCATGCGGACGTGCGATAACGTGCGAAGCAACCAATTCGCCTACGCGATTGGCCGCTTCCGCGCCCGCTTCGACCGCAGCTTTGACGCTGCCGACGTCTCCCTTGACAAGCACGGTCAAAAAGCCGCCGCCAATGGAGATTTGTTTAACAAGGCTAACCGAGGCCGCCTTGGCCATGGCATCACTGGCTTCAATAGAGCCGGTAAGTCCTTTTGTTTCAACTAGTCCGATGGATTCACTCATAATAGTTTGGTTTTGTGTGGTTGGAAAAATGTTAACGAATCAACTCGCAGGGAACGTCCGCACCGAAGCCACAGGCATTACCCTCGTCGGTGTCGATATGGACCTCAAGCTTGAAAGAGGAATCAACACGCACGTATATGCGATCAAAGGTCAAACCCAGATCGCCGCCGACGCGAAGTTTCATGAAGGATTTGTTCTCGACGCCGTAATACTCGGCATCAGCAGGTGCCATGTGAACATGCGGTGCGGCACGGATGACCCCATAAGGCATCTCCAAAAAGCCCGCAGGCCCCATCAGCATACAACCCGGCGTGCCAGCGATGTCACCAGAGTTGCGGGTTGGGATCTTAAAGCCCAGCGATACCGCATCAGTCAACGCTAACTCGACCTGATCGATGTCGCGGCAAGGACCCAAAATACGCAAATTGGAAATCACCCGACTGCGTGGACCAATTAATGTCACCGACTCTTCCGCCGCATATTGTCCTTCCTGATAAAGCCACTTCTTGGGTGTCAATTGATGCCCCTTGCCAAACAAAATCTCCACCGATTGCTGGGTCAGGTGACAGTGGCGGGCACTGATATTGACTACCAGCGGATTCGGCGCCGCACCCCGGACTGCTCCGGACTTCAGTTGACGCCGCAAACTTTCGCGCACCAACGCCTCGACTTGGAGACGGTTTAATGAAGGAAATCTAACGGAAGGGGCCATGAAACTTTTACTTGTTGAAAATAAAAGATTGATAAAAGGTCAATCAAAAGCCCAAAGTCAACATAAAACTTGCATTTTCCCAATTTTTCCCAAATTTTACCTGCAAATGTTGGCCCTGGAACGACAACAGCAAATCCTATCCCTTTTGGATGCTCAAGGCACCTTGCGTACCATCGACCTTGCCGAACGCTTTGCTGTTACCGATGAGACGATACGCCGGGACTTGCAACAACTCGCCAGCAATCGCCTGCTGACACGCATTCATGGCGGTGCCAGTAGTTTGAATGGTCGCCCCAAGCTACGCTCCTTCACCGAGCGCCGAACGGTACGGGTGGAGGCAAAGAAAGCCATCGCCAAAGTCGCTATGAAGTGGATACACCCGGGTCTGACCTACGCCTTTGATAGCAGCACTACCGCATTTGAATTGGTATGCATCCTACCAGACCTGCCCTACCGCATCGTCACCAATGCCTACGCGGTCATGGATCACTTGGTGCGCCTTGAGCAAGTGGAACTGATTAATTCCGGGGGACGCTACCATCCTAAAACCCAAACGTTTATTGGCGCTGAAAGCCTCAGCACCGTGCGTAACCACAACATCAACACCGCCTTTGTGTCTTGCATCGGCCTCGATCCGCAACGCGGTGCCAGCGAGGGATTCGAGGAGCAAGCTGGTTTTAAACAAGTGCTTGTTAACATGGCCGAACAAGTCGTCCTGCTGGTGGACTCCTCAAAGCTCAATATGCGCTCAGAGTACTTTTTTGCCAGCATCAACACTTTTTCACATATTATAACAGATAGTGAAGCGGATCATAAGACCCTGGAGAAATTGCGAATCCATTGCGGAGTCACCGTGGCTCAAATCGAACCCGGCAGCTGATTCTGGCCAGCCAGGGGGCCGCAAAGGTGCAATTAAAAGAGCAGGGAATGTTCAGCGGTTGAAACTGCCGCAACCAGTTTTAATTGCGCCCCATCCAACCGACTATTAACGAAAAAGCCTTGCACTGCAACGCAGTTAGCCGTTTTTCTTACGTCCGATTACCAACTTCATCCTTTTCTCATGAAATTAATCGACGGAAATACCATCGCCACCGAAATTATAACCGAACTAACAGAACAGGTTGCCAATTTGCCCGGACGCAAGCCCTGCGTTACCTTCGTCCGCGTTGGCGAGGATCCTGCCTCGGTTTCCTACGTGCGCAAGAAACAACGCACCGCAGAGGCAATCGGCATCGAGAGCCGCTTGCAGCTATTCGACGACTCCGTCAGTCGCGAGGAACTCAAATCCTTTATCCAAAGCCTAAACGACGACGATAGCGTGGACGGCATTCTGATCCAAGCACCGTTACCCAAGCACTTAATCGAAACCGAAGTCTTCAACTGGGTGCGGCCGGATAAGGACGTCGACGGCTTCAACACCGTCAACATCGGCAAGCTTTGCCAAGACGATCCAGAGGGATTTGTCGCCTGCACCCCGGCAGGGATTGTCGAATTACTCGCACGAACCGGAGTGGAAACCAATGGCCGCCACGTCGTGGTGCTCGGGCGTTCGCTCATCGTCGGTAAACCCGCCGCTTTGCTCATGCTGCGCAAGGGGCCACTGGCCGATGCGACGGTGACCGTTTGCCACTCCCGCACACGCGATCTGCCAGCCATTACCCGTCAGGCTGATATTCTCATCGCCGCCATTGGTCGAGCACACTTCGTTACCGCAGATATGGTCAAGGAGGGTGCCACCGTTATCGATGTAGGTATCAACCGCATAACTGATGACAGCCGCAAAAGCGGCTACCGACTGGTAGGAGACGTCGATTTTGAAGCCATTGCAAACAAAACGTCTGCCATCACACCGGTTCCCGGTGGCGTTGGCCCCATGACGGTTGCTATGCTGATGAAAAATACGGTTAAGGCGCGTATGGCTCATGGAGTATAACCACTCCTCCAACCCACTGCCCCCCATCGACAGCCTGATATGCCGGGGCGGTCCACTGCCACCAGCAAGCTTAGGCGTACGGGCTCTTGCCTGTATAATGGATGCCTCTCTTATTGGTCTGCTGGGAATGTTCATTATCCTGCGCTTCATCTGGCCAAACGAATTTCCGGAAGCACAGGAGGCACTGATGCGGTGGCTCGAAGCCGAGGGGAGTAATACCGCCCCCGACCCCTATCTTCTCGAAGCATTGGGTTACGCACAAAGCCTCCTCATCGCCTTATTCACCTTGTATTTCGGTCTCGGCGAACTGTTCTTCAATGGCGGCAGCCTCGGCAAACG
>SKFT01000082.1 GCA_007117865.1 Puniceicoccaceae bacterium
CAGTTGAGTTGTCACTAATCTTAATCCCAACTCGGCGAAGCCGACACCAAAAGGCTAAACGTGAAAAGTGGGAAGGTGGGAAAGTTAAAAGTTAAGTGGTTGAGTGGTGAGTGGGTAGTGGGCCAAATTGGGATCTCCACAAACCGCATATTTTCCACAACGCGATAGCCTTTTTTCGATTCGCGCTGAGACCGGCTAAAGCCGGAACTCCAACCTATCGCATTTCGCTGGCCGCGGGAGCGTGCTGGAGTTCCGCGTTTACGCGGTCTCCTCCCCAAATTCTTAATTCTTAATTCATAATTCATAATTTCAAAATTCCTACCGCGGCATTAGCGGCAATGGATACTTCAAATGTCTTCGCTGGATTTTTCATTCTGACTCCTGATTAGTTATATTAGCTCCACACTAAACATTACCATGACGGGCGACTCAAGTGTAGTTTTTGATAGCGTGCCGGTGAGACTTCGCCGAGGAAACGACTCATTGGCAGCCGCAGGACGCCACCGCCCTGGCGGGCGATGATGGGGTAAAGCAGGTATAGCTCGTTTTCCGCGCGGGTTACGGAAACGTAAAACAAGCGACGTTCTTCCTCCAGACTGCCATCATCCACCACTCGCTTGAGCGGAAATAAGCCATCGGCCAAGCCTATCACAAATACGATAGGGAACTCCAGCCCCTTGGCTTGGTGGATGGTGGTGAGACGCATCGCATCCTTGTTTTCATCTGAGCGTTGAGCGGTTTCCGATGCTAGCAAGACGAGTTGTGAGAGGAACTCCGACAGGGTGTCGTATTCGCGGGCAAAGCCAACGAGACTGAGCAAGTCGTCCTCCCTGTCCTCGTAGTTGTCGTAAGTGTTGCGTAAATAAGTGCCATACCAGCCGCTGATGGCAATTTGCACCAGTTTTGCCGCGGGTTCGTTATCGTTGGCAGCGATATCGATTTGGTCGAGCGTCTCACTCAGTTCGCGCCATTCCTCAGCCGCATCGACAGGGACTTTTTTGCTGATTTCCGGTAAACACAATGCCTTGCATACGCTGCATGCTTTCTTGGCAGCCAGTTGACTTGCCAGTTTGAGCAGCCGCTCTGCGGTTTTGGGTCCGATCTTGGGCAGCAAGCCAGCGAAGCGGTTGAAGGCAGAGGTATCGGTCGGGTTGGCAATGAAGCGCAGCTGTGCTGCCAGATCGCGAATGTGGGCTTGCTCAAAAAAGCGCACACCGCTGGTAATTTGAAAATCAATCCCCGCGCGACTCAACTCCATTTGCAATTCCATCGCCTGATAGTGAGCGCGATAGAGCACCGCGATATCGCTCAGGTTGTGACCTTCGTCGAGTAGTGATTGCACCCGGGTGATAATCACCTCCGCCTGTTGGTTGGCGTCCATTACAGGGATAAGGAAAGGCCGCTCACCGGTTGGGCGCACAGGGCGCAGTTCTTTGTGGTAGCCAGTGCCAGCCGGTTGAGCTGCGAGCACGGCATTGGCAAAGTCGAGGATCTCCGGTGAGCTGCGGTAATTCGTTTCAATTTTATGCACTTCCGCACCCTGGTAGCGGCGGGTGAAGCCCATGATGTTGGTGAAGTCCGCGCCGCGCCAAGTATAGATGCATTGGGCATCATCGCCGACGGCCATGACCTGCTTACTCTCGCCAACCAATAGGTTAATGATTTCCGACTGCAACTTGTTGGTGTCCTGGTATTCATCCACCAACACATGTTGAAAGCGATATTGGTAATAGTTGCGTATGGCTGCGTCCTCGCGCAATAGTTTGAGGAGGTATTCCAGAAGGTCGTCGTAGTCGGTTACCTGCTGCTCCAGCTTAAGCTTGCGGTAAGCCTCGGCAAATTCATTTATCTTGCGCGCCACGTCTGGATAAAAGGAAAATAAGTCGTCGGCCTCATCTTGGATAGATCGGCAGGTGTTGCGGGCGTAGCTAATAAGGTTGGCAATGCGTTTGGGTTTGGGGTTGTTTTTATTTTTTAAAAACTGGGGATCCACCGATTGGATGGCATTCTTGAGCAGGCTCTCTGCTTCGCCTTCATCCAGTATGTTGTAATTGCGGTGAATCCCAACGCTTTCACCGCTTTGGCGCAAAATACGCTGACCAACACTGTGAAAGGTGCCGCCCCAAAATTGACGCCTGGGAACGCCGGTCAGGTCTTCCACCCGGCTAAGCATTTCGCGCGCCGCCTTGTTGGTAAAAGTGAGCAGCAGGATGGCATCCGGCGGCACGCCCCGGTGGATCAGATATGCCACCCGGTAGGTGAGGGTGCGGGTCTTGCCCGAACCGGCACCGGCGAGGATTAGGCAAGGGCCGTCCGCGGAAGTGACCGCGGCATATTGTTCATCATTGAGTTCCGCCTTGAAGTCGATAGGCGGCAGCATGTCCGGTGTTAATCTTCCAAATTGGGTTCCTGCCGCATTCATTAATCAAATAGTCTAAGGGTGAAGTCGTTTCGTCGGCGTGCTTGCGGGTGCGTTGGGCCCTGCGCTCCCCAAACTTACGTTTGAGGCTACGGCGCAATGTAACCTCGCTCGTGAGAGCGGGGACGGCGTACTTGCGGGCGCACTTGACATCATAATCCTCATATCAAGCCGTTGTTAATCCATTAGAACCAGGTTGTCACGATGGACGACACAGGACTGCCGGGAGCGGGAAGCCCCCACGGTTTTTTCGCAGCACGCGGGAATTTCCGCCGCGCTGCGGTCAGTAATCCCTAGCGCAAAAACCTTGCCGTCCGGGGCCGCAATACGAATTAGCTCTCCGCTGGCAAAAGTTCCCTCAATGCGAATGATGCCATGCGCCAGCAGGCTCTTGCCACCCTCGCGCAGGGCGGAAGCTGCGCCTTCATCGACATGCAGCGTGCCGCCGGTGCGATCCTGTATCGCAAGCCAGCGTTTTTTGGAGCGGATCGGATCACTTTTAGGGGTAAAAAAAGTGCCCTCGCCTGAGCCATTGAGGATGCGCGAAATGATGGCCGGGTCGCTGCCACTGGCGATGACGACTGCGCAACCGGCCCGCATCGCAATGCGCGCGGCAGCCAGCTTGCTCACCATGCCACCAACAGCGGTTGCGGATTGCGTATCAAAGGCAAGCGCTTCGATCTCGGGAGTGATGGCTTTTATTATGGGTATGCGTTCGCCACCTTTGTTCAAGTCCAGCAAGCCCTCAATGGTTGAGAGGATGAAGAGTACCTGCGCGCGTGTCACGCTGGCAACGAGTGCTGACAGGGTATCGTTGTCGCCAAAGCGGATTTCCGCTGCGCTGACGGTGTCGTTTTCATTGATGATCGGCAGTGCTTTACAGGCGATCAGTCGTTCCAGCGTGCGCAAAACGGCGTTGTGGCGTTGGCGTGCGCGCAGGTCCTCGCGGGTTAGCAGAATTTGCGCAACCGGAATGCCGTGCGGACGCAGGGCTTCCTGCCAGGTGTTGATCAAGAGCGATTGTCCCATTGCCGCGCAGGCTTGCAGGGTGGGCAGATCCTTTGGGCGCCTGCTGAGGCCGAGCAGCCCCATGCCCAGGCCAACGGCACCGGAGCTAACCAACAGCACCTCCACTCCCCGCGTGCGCAGACTTGCTACCTCATTGGCAATCCGCTGCACGCGGTCGCGATCCAAGCTGCCGATACCGGACGTGAGCACGCCGGTACCCAACTTGATTACAACGCGCTTAACCGCTGCTAAATCGTCTTTCACGCAAAAAAAGGAGTCAGACCTGTTTCAAGTCCGCTTCCTTATGAGCAAGGTGTTGATTGATTTCTTCGACAAAACGGTCGGTTTCCTTCTGCACCTCTTTTTCGCCGCGCTTTTGTTCATCCTCGGACAGACCCTCCTTGGCGGCTGCTTTCAGGGAATCAATCGCGTCGCGGCGAATTTGGCGCAGGCGCACCCGCCCTTCCTCGGCCATGCC
>SKFT01000014.1 GCA_007117865.1 Puniceicoccaceae bacterium
CACATATCACCCTCGCTGGCATCAGTCCACGCTCCGAATATGGGCAGGAACGCATGGCGGGTATTCATGAAGCGCTGGCCAACGCCAAGCTGGATCCGCGCAAAGCGCTGACCCTCTATGAAAAATCGCCCGCTCTGGGCTATTCGGTAACGGCTGGCTTCGAGATTGCGGAGCGTATGTTGGCACAAGATCCATTGCCGCAGGCAATCATCGCCGCCAATGACCGCATTGCAATGGGGGTGATGCAGCGTTTTCGCAGCGCTGGCAAGTATGCTCCACGCGATTATTCGATTGCTGGCTTTGACAACCTCGAAGCAGGACTTTGTACGCAACCTGCCCTGACCACTATCGACCAGCAAGTGGATACGCTAATTGAGACAACTGTTGAGCAATTGCTTAACTTAATCGAACCCAATCCCCTTTCCGGTGGCACCTCCTCGCCGCAGCTCATAGAGGCATTGCTGGTGAACCGGGAGTCCATTACAGGCCCACGCCAATGAATCCGAAAGAGCTCAGACCGCTTTGCGAGAGCGACTGTATGGACGCGTCTCTGGCCACCAAAAGTAACGGCATACTGGCCGAACTAACAGCCACAGAAGCACGCCGCCGGCAAATGCAAATTGAAACCGCCGTGCGTGAGCTTGGCTCACAAATAGATTTTGCCGAACCAAGTTCACCCACCAAGGCACAATCTCCCTGGCAAATGGATCTGATGCCGCACGTAATTGAAGCCAACGACTGGGAGCAGCTCAGCAAGGGGGTACTACAGCGGGCCCGCGCCCTCAATGCCTACATCGCCGACATATATGGTGAGCAACGCATTCTCAAAGAGAAAATACTGCCATTGGATATCGTTTTTAACGATCCTGCTTTCCACCGTCAATTTGCCTCTCTGCAACCAAGAATAGGGTCTTCCTGTTTGTTTGGTGCGGTGGACGTGATTCCCACTGCCACTGGTCAATGGTGCGTACTGGATCATCACTTTGGCACCCCTTTTGGACTTTCCTATGTCTTACAAAATCGCCGCACCTATGCTCACATCCTACCCGAAATCATGGATGGGATTAATCCTGAGCCAGTAGCTGGCTATACTGCACAATTGGCCGATTTGCTGCGTAGCTATGCCAGCGAAAACGCAGCGCATGTGGTACTATTAACCCATGCACAACGCAGTCAGGGTTATTATGAAGCTGGCTTCCTCGCGCGCCACATGGGTATTTCCATTGCCCAACCCGATGACCTCCAGGTACGTGAAAATCGGCTATTTCTTCGTACAGTGCATGGGCTCGAGCCGGTACATGTTTTGCTGAGGCATGTCGATTCGCGCTCCGTGGATCCCGTCGCTTTACCGGGAAGTCGCTTGCGCGGAATACCCGGGCTGACCCATGTAGTACGCAGCGGTAATGTGGCAGTGGTTAACTCCCTCGGTTCCGGCATCGCCGACAACCGAGCACTGCACCGCTACCTTCCACGCATTATCCGCTACTACCTTGGCGAAAACCCGCACCTCGAGTCAATCCCGACATTGAACTTGCAGGACTTTGACCAGCGACGCCTGTATGCTGAGAAGCCGAATAACTACTCGCTGATCCCCATCCAGGATCATGATACCCTGTGGCGCATGTGCCAAAGGGAAGAGCGTCCCAAAACAATCGCTTCCTTACAAAAAGTAGCAGCGACCAATCCCGCCTTCTTTGTCGCCCGCGAACCACTCAACATCCGGCCATTGCCTATCCAGCAAGGACGGAAATTTTCAACTGGCAACTACTTCCTGCGCTTGTTTTTTCTGTTTGGTAAACAAAAAGGGCTGCTTTTTCCTGGCGGTTTAACCCAGGGACTCGAGTTGCAACCACGGGCAAAAGGACGCTTGGCATTGCCCTCCCGCAGCTTTAAGGAAACACTCGTGGTGCCCTCTGCCAAAGAGCGGACAATCGCCAGCACAACATTTAGCCCAAAGCGGCAGGAAGGCAAAAGACATGCCATCGCCAGTCGGGTGGCGGAATCCCTCTATTGGTTGGGACGTTACCTGGAACGTGCGGAAAATACCGCCAGACAATTCAGTATTTTGGAGAACCTGCGCTGGGATCAGCTCGTGCGCGAAGAGCAAAAGATATATTGGCCTCTGCTAAAAGCCATTGCCGCGGCCACCAACCCGCACGCTTTTGCAAAGTTCCGTGCGCCACCTCGCGATACGCTGACCTTTTCAGCCGACCTGATGCTTAACGCCCGACAGGGTGCCTCGGTGCACAGCTCTCTGGCAGGAGCCCGCATCAATCTCGGCAACATCCGCGACAGCGTTAGCCCGGAGTGTCAGCACGCCTTTGAAAACCTTTGGCAAACAACACTCAGTGCGACGCGGCGCAAGCGCATACAACGCGCACATCTTGTGCAATTTGCCAATACTGTTGTGGCTGAGATTGCCCGTTTTAATGGCCTTGCGGAACGCACAATGGTACATGATGACGGATTTCAGTTTTTTTGGATTGGCGCCCACTTGGAGCGGGCTGCAGTTACGGTTGAGCTTCTGAAGGCCGCGCTGCCCCACATCTTGCGTCAAGACAGCAATCCCGAGGAGGCATCCACGGATTTAACAGCCTTGCTGCGCCTATTTGCGTCGTTGGACGCCTATCGCCGTACTTATCGCTCGCATCCGTATGTGGACCGCGTAAGTAACTTGCTACTACAAAAAGCGAATAATCCAAGTTCCGTTAGCTATTGCCTGCGCAAAATTGTTTATCAAACCAGCACTCTGGGGTCCACTACTGCTTATTCCTATGGTAATGGACACTCGTTGAAATCCATGCTAAAGGGATTGGTGCAGACGGTTGACACTCTGCCGCTTGAGCAATGGTTACCACCAGCGGCAGAACAATTGGACGCTGGGCAGGTGCCCACCGGCACCTCACCGGAAGCACCGGCACAAATTGCCGCGATGATGGAGGATGTTGGCACCAAGATAGCCCAGCTACATGATAAAATCGATGCGGTTTACTTCAGTCATCAAGCAGAGCTCAAACCAATTCTTTAATTGCGTAAAGCAACTCCCGGGCATCTTTCGGTATAAGACCTTTGACTTACTTGGACTACAGGGTTATGGATATTAGTATGAAACCTATTAATTCCAATATTCTGCAAAATGCACTTCGCGACCTAGCTGGCTGGTCAGTTGAAAACGATCGACTGATAAAACAGTTTAACTTCGGTTCCTTCAGAGAAGCCATCAGCTTTATCGTCAGAGTTGGATTTGAGGCCGAAGCCATAAACCATCACCCGGGAATCAGCAACACCTACAACAAGGTCGAAATCTCCCTTTGCACGCACGATGCAGGCAATCGAGTTACCGAATTAGACGTTGAGCTGGCAAAGTCCATTGAGCATTTAAGTTGGGTATGAGCCAAAACGGCCAATGGCTATATTTGATCCGTCACGCACACGCTGAGCGGACCCTACCCGACCGCGATCGTGCTCTGTCCACCAAAGGTATTGCCTCTGCCCATCGACTGGGTCGCACGATTGCAGCGGATACCTTTTCAGCGGACACACGCGCTGTTTGCAGCGAATTACGCCGATCCCGTGAAACCGCTGAAATCCTGCTCGCAGAGTGGCAATGGAACCGTCTGCTTGAGGAATGGAGCGGACTCGCCCCTGAGGACGACCCCATGGCCACCGCTGAAACATTGAATACCATTCGGGAGCCGCTGATCATAGTCGGCCACAATCCACATCTCAGCTATCTCGCCGCAATCCTCATCACTGGTAGCATTCGCGAATGCGAATCCAGCATCCATATCCGCAAATCTTCCGCCATGGCACTCTACCGCCCCAACGGCATGAAACGATGGAGCCGAGAATGGGATTCGAACCCACGACCCACGCATTACGAATGCG
>SKFT01000072.1 GCA_007117865.1 Puniceicoccaceae bacterium
ATGCATTTGCCCGGGCGGTCGCACTGCAGCCGCAACACCCCTTGTTTCCGCGAATCGCTGCCAAAACGGTAATTTTCAGAGCTCCTGTTTCCTTTGTTTCTTTGCTGCGGCTTAGTCTTGCTTTGGCGGGTGAAGCTTTTGTAATAGGGGAATGTTGGATGCTCGTATTCAAGCGGAACTTTTTTTGTCAGAGGCCAAGGACTTTCAATTGGGTGAACTCTTGACGGAGCAGCCGCATCCAGCGACCTCGGATTTGTCCGAGTTGGCGAGTACGGATGTAGTGGTTGGATTGCTTCGGTTATGGTCGGTGGATTTATCTGCGCTGGAGCAGCTATCAGTTGCGCTGGAGTCTGCGGCTGAGCTGGCGGTTTCGGTAACACAATGTCTGGCCAATGACGGTCGTATCTTTCTGGCGGGTTGTGGTGCAACTGGACGTCTTTCGCTGGTGCTGGAAACGCTTGCACGGCAGGGGATGCTGCCGTCGGCTGCGCGCGAGTCGGTGCTGGGGTTTATGGCTGGTGGTGATGCGGCACTTATCCGCTCCATCGAGGGCTTTGAGGATCTGCCGGAATATGGTAGGCGTCAATTGGATGAACTGGATTTTAGCGGACGCGATCTTTTAATTGCCTCGACTGAGGGTGGTGAGACGCCTTGGGTTATCGGGGTGGTTGAGGCCGCTGCTGCGCGTCAACCTTTACTCCCGCCTTGGTTCTGTTATTGCAATCCTGATAAATTATTGCGTGGGACGGTCGAACGTTCGCAACGGGTGTTGGACAACCCGGACATCCGCAAATGGAATCTGACGGTTGGGCCGATGGCTTTGGCTGGCAGTACCCGCATGCAGGCAAGCACGGTTTTGATGTTGGGGCTCGGACTCGCCTTGCTCGAAGGCGGCAAGGGTGGGGCAGTTGATGCCGAGCTGGTTGGTGTGGCCATACGGAATAGTTTTGAGCGTTTTCAGCGCGGTTTTGCAGCGCTTGAGGTTGCTCGTCTGGGTGGCTTGACCGAGCGCGAGTCATCTGAGTATAGTGCAGGCCGACGAGTGTGGTATCAAACCCGCTCCTTTGGGCTGACGGTGCTGACCGATACAACCGAGCGGGCACCCACCTTCAGCCTGGCTCCGTTTGAAAATCGTCTTGCGCCTTCAGATCCCCTCAGCCTGTGCTACCTGAAGGTGCCGGGTGCCGACAATGCCGCCGAGGCATGGCAGATCCTGTTGGGACGACAACCGCGTTGTTTGGAATGGGATGCCTGCCGCACCTTTACCGGACGCAATTGGATGGATGGCTACGGCATTGCAGATACCCCTGATGCGCATAGACTGGTTGTGTCAATCGAGCGGGTGGGCGATGGAGTGCGTATTGGTTGCGGCGACGAGGCGATCGATTTTAGTAATCCTTTCCCCAATACGACGGAATCATCCGAGCGCATTTTATTTTTGAATCTGCTTTTGAAATGTATGCTCAATGCCCATTCGACGCTGATTATGGGACGTCTGGGTCGCTACGAGGGCAACCTTATGACCTATGTTAAGGCCAGCAACCGCAAGTTGATCGATCGTGCGATCCGTTACGTGTGCATCCTTGCCGGGCGCAATGGCAGAGCCATTCCAACCTATGCCGAAACGGCCTACGCACTGTTTGAGGCTATGACAACGCTCAGGGCAAATGAGCCAATTGTAATTAAAACGCTTGATAAATTGCGCGGGTAGTGGGGGTGTTAGTGACAGCGATCCAAACATTTACGGCACATAACCGAATGAAGGCATGACGGACTCACTTGGTTGGTTTGATTTATTGATTGTCCTCAGCTATTTTGCCGTGGTCATTGCAGTGGGCCTACGCTTTGGGCGCAATAGCGAGGAGAAGAATTTGCATAACTACATTTCCGGCGGACGCCGGGTGCCTTGGGTGGCGGTGTTGGGTTCGCTGGTAGCAACAGAGATTAGCGCGGCGACCTTTTTAGCTACGCCTGGTGTTGGCTATAGCGAGAACATGGGGTTTCTGCAAATGGGAGTCGGTTCGATTCTGGCGCGGATTTTTATTGCGATCTTTTTCCTCGGCGCATTTTACCAGTTGCGCTACCTGTCGATCTACCAGTATCTGGCAGATCGCTTTGGTGGCGGAAGTCAGCGAACTGCGGCTGTATTCTTCCTGCTCTCGCGTTTAATGGCATCGGCGGTTCGGTTGATGATTGCCGCCACGGGACTGCATGTGATTCTCGGCTTTCCGTTTTTTTGGACTGTTGCCGGTTTTGCTATTTTGTGTCTGATCTATGCCGGATGGGGTGGTATTAAGGCAGTGATCTGGACAGACTGCGTGCAGGGAATCGTCTTTTTGACCGCCGCTGTGGTGATGGTCGGGGTTTTGCAGGCGCATGTCGGCTGGGGCGACATCTTGCTTACTGGTGCTGAAACGGGGAGGCTGGAGATTTTTCAATGGCGTCCAGGCGAGGGGGTGTTGATGGATGCCAACTGGTTTTTCCTTATGGCGCTGTTTGGCTTCGTCAACACTCTGGCAATGATGGGCACGGATCACGACTTCACGCAACGGGTTCTCACTTGTAAAAACGTGCGTGAGGCACGACGCGGGGTGGTTTTGAGCGGATTTATTGCAATTCCTGTGGCAACGCTTTTCCTTCTTATCGGCATAGGATTGTTTGTCTATTATCAGCAAATAGGTGAAGCGGGCCTGCCTATGAAAATGATTGGCGATGAGAGCGTCGTTGATTCCGACAAGGTGTTTCCGCACTTTATTGCTACCGCTTTACCTAACGGACTCGTTGGGCTGATGCTATGCGGTGTGCTTGCAGCGGCAATGTCCAGTCTCGATAGTGCGATGGCAGCGCTTAGTTCGTCGGTGGTGGTCGATCTTTTTAAACCGCTTTCAAAAAAGGGGATCGATCCGTCGCGACAGGTTTGGATCGCCCGCGGCTTTATGTTGGTGGTCACCGTTTTTCTGGTTGGGGTCGCATTGCTGCTGCAACACGGTGGACAATTTATCTGGCTGGCCTTCAAGGTCGCAGGGGTGACTTATAGCGGACTCCTAGGCGTCTTTTTAGTGGGATTGCTGACTAAGCGCGGGAACGATTGTTGGAACTTGGTGGCGATGTTTTCCGGCTGTGGGTGCACGCTGATTTTGCTGTTGCTTGCCGAAAATGGTGTCATTCCACTCGCCTGGCAATGGCCAATGTTGGTTGGCGTGAGTTTAACTTTTTTGCTTGGGATCCTGCCCAAGCCTCGGCAAGTGATAGTTGACTCAAGCGCTGAAACGCTGAAATTAAATTGAGCCGCACGCAGGCACACGGCATTTGCAATAGTCAGCAATTTGACCTCAACGATAAACAGCTGAAACCGTCAATCATCATTCAATCTATTGTCGCCTAGGACCCGACTGCTTAGGTTCGCTATTTATGAAATCGAATCACTCACTGCCATTTTTTCCTACCCGTAAGGCTTGTTGCGACGGAGGTAAGCTTTCGGTGGACTTCGACGCTATTGTTTCCGCTGTTCAGCCCACGGGACTTCCACATGATGGTTTTCGCATAAGGGCGAAGTCAGAGGGAATAAGCATCGAAGGTAATACGCTGGCAGCAGTGGATTATGCGCGCGCGATGATCCGATCCGTTTGTCAAAGCGATGCGGACGGATCATTTCCGCTGGGATTGTTTGAAGATTATCCTGACTTTCCTGTGCGCGCCTACATGCTCGATATTTCGCGCTGCAAAGTGCCGACAATGGTTCACCTTCAGCGTTTAGTCGATACCCTTGTGGCGTTGCGCTACAATCAACTTCAGCTCTATATGGAGCATGTCTTTGCCTATCCTCAGCACGAAACGGTTTGGGCTGAAGCCTCGCCGATGACTGCCGATGAGTTGCGCGAGCTGGATGCGTATTGCCAAGCGCGCCACATCGAGTTGGTGCCAAATCAAAACTCCTTTGGGCACATGGAGCGCTGGTTGCGCCATCCGGCGTATCGTTCGCTTGCCGAATGTCCCGATGGCTTTATACATCCTATTGCAGGACGGCGCGATTTTGGCTCGGTATTGTATCCCGGAGAGGAGAGCTTGACGTTTTTAGCAGGGCTTTATGATGACTTGTTACCCAATTTTACCAGCAAGCGTTTTAATGTCGGTTGCGATGAACCCTGGGAACTGGGTCAGGGCCGAAGCCGCGTGGCAGTGGCAGAGCGCGGCAAGCAGCGGGTTTATCTCGATTTCTTGCGCAAGATCGAAAGCTTGGTCGCTAGCCGTGGTAGGGTAATGCATTACTGGGCGGATATCTTGCTGGAGAGTCCCGACCTAATTGCCGAGGCACCCGCTGGGGCGATTCCGGTGATTTGGGGATATGATGTGGATCATCCCTTTGCGGAACAGTGTGCGCTGCTGGAGGAGAACGGCATGCCGTTTTATGTTGCACCGGGTGATGCGACTTGGAAGTGCTTTGGTGGACGCTTGGAAACGACCTTGAAAAATCAGCAAATGGCTGCCCTCGAAGGTCTACAACACGGTGCCAGCGGTTATTTGCTTACGCATTGGGGCGACCTGGGGCATCATCAAACCTGGCCAACGTCTTTACCGGCATTGGTTATCGGGGGCCAATTATCTTGGAATGTTGCAGCTGAGGTGGAGTTGGGACTCGCTGCCATAATTAATCATTTGTTTTTCCATGAAGCTTCCCCTGTTCTTGCGGAAGTCTTGCTGGAACTCGGACGACTGGATTCACAGGTGCCACCAATCCGAGTCGGCAGCTGGTTTTACGAGGCACTCATGGGTGAAGTCGAGACGCCGCTTGCCGCCGAAACCAGCGCACGGTTATTGAATCAACTGGATACGCTCCATAGCCGTCTCGAAACAGCGCATACCAAAGCCAAAGATGGCGAATGGTTGCGCGATGAAATCCACCTCGGGATCGAAATGACCCGCTGGGCCATCCACCGAAATGGAAGTCAGGGGGAGAATTCGGCATGGGCGCAGTCACGATCCAAGCTGATGCATCACTTCGAGACCATCTGGCTGCGCCGCAACCGTGCCGGTGGCCTCCGCGAAAGCATGGCTTATTTCCCCAGTTAAGGATACTTTTGCATAACTCCCATGACCGCGTCCGATGAGAACTTTCCAGAAGTGCCTTTAAGTATTTCGCTTTACCGCATTTGCGCGATGCGATCAGTTGACAGTGGTTTAATTTCCAAGAACCCCTCAATTTTCGATTGCCTAAGGGGAATCGACTGCTAGTTTAATGACCTTTCTATAGAGTCGATCTTCATTCGCATTTTGCAGCAAACTTAACCACTATTATGGCTGAATCTGACAAAGATTCCCCCGCCGCCCAAGAGGGCGGCATTGATCTCAACGCGCTGAGTCAATTGGATTTTGGACCCAATTGGGCAACCGGACGCAAGTCGACTCCCCTCTCTGATAAAGGCAAGGCCTTTTCAGGCGAGCGCGGACAACGAACTTCCCCGGGCAAGGGTAAGGGAGCTCGTCCCGATCGCAGGGAGGGTAAGAGCCGTTCCCCCTTCAAGCGTTCCAGCGAGCGTCCTGCGGATGTCCGCAGTCGTGATGATGGACGGCATCGTAGCGAACGTCGCATCCCGGAAAAACCACTTCAAGCTGATTTCAAACCGATTGTTGAGGTCAACTTTTATCCCCAGGATGAAGCTTTCGACGCATTGGTCACCCGCCTACGTGCCAACTACCGAACCTATGAGTTGTTTGAATTGGTGCGCTTGATTCTCGCGAAGCCGGAGAGGATGGTCGTCGCCGTTGCGGCTTTGCCCGATGGTAAAGACGGTAAAAATCGTCCTCAAATGCATTACTCTGTGCCTGATAATCTGCCATTTCTTGATGAAGATACTGCCGTCGAGCATGTAATGGCTCATTTTCTGGATCGTTTTTTTAAAGTGGAAACCGTTGAAGTAGAGCCACCGAAGGGCAATTTTGTCGTGATCCAGCGATGTGGTGTAACTGGCGAGTTGCTCGGGCCACCCAATTATCATCGTTACGCTGGCTTTGTTCAAGAGCACTTCTCCAAAAGGATCCACGGAATGTCCTTCGAGCGGTTTCAATCAAAGATTGAAACGGTTAAAGATCCTGAAACGGTTACTGCGTGGATCGAAAAAATGAAGCAAGGATTTCGCTATACCGAAATGCTCCCTGCGCATGAAGCGGCAGGTGAGTCCACCCCCGTGACCGCAGATGGCGATGTCGCGGAACCCGTCACGGAGATAGCTAAAACTGCCGTCTTTGAAGATCGCGATGCCGTTAAGCGTTACCTGCTCACCCACCGTAAGGTGGAAATCGTGGGATCCGCTGAATGGGTTCGCATGGATGGCAAGGCTCTCGAGTCCCTGCCGGCTGGTCCCCTAAAGCGCAGTATTGAGACGGTTTACGAAAATCAGAAACGCTTCCCATTGGAGACCGCCAACAACGTGCGCGGGCGCTTGCGTCGCGAAAATTTCACTATCTACAAGCGCGGGTCCAAGGGCGCTTCAATGGTTTGTGCAGTGAAGCGTAAGTTTCGCGATCCCAAGACGGTTTTTTCCGATTCCATTATTCAATTGATTGGCTTTATTGAAGAGCATCCAATGGTGCATGCGCACGATTTACCCGAACGCTTTCTCGGGCTGGAGCCTATCAAGATGCCAGTCCCGGTAGCCAAGGATATTGACGAGGACGAGCATGCAGTTGCCAAAACCAGCGAGCCAACCCTGAAATCGCAAGATGCTCAGCGTCTGCTAGAATTGTCGCGCGACTTAAAGTGGTTGGTGAGCGAGGGTTATGTGAGTGAATATGGTGACGGCCGTCTGTATGTGCACCCACCAGCAATCGTAGGTAAGATCAAGGAAAACGCTAAAGAGATCAAGTCGAAGCAGGCGACTGGTAAGAAAGTGCAAGCACCAAAGGCGCCGGCACCTGCGGTTGCCAAGCCCGAGCCGGAAAATACGCAGCGGTCGGCTGATTTGGCAACGTCTATTACCAAAAGTCAGCCATCAGAAGACGCCTGATCCGCTTATACCCAACCTAATAATTTTTGCGAGATTTGGCGGGATGGCGGGATGCAGCCCAGATAGAAGGTCGCAAAATACCCGGTATTTATTTGAGTCCATCCGCGCACGGGCCGAGTAGTCAACCCATTTCTAATACCGAATTCATCAAACTTCACGAGTTTGGTGCAAGCCAGATAACTACCCAACTTTGGTGAAAATGGATTTGGTTTGGGCTACGATGTAGTCGCGGTTTAACTTTGCAATCATGTCCAGCGGGATTTCCTTCGGGCAAACGGCTGAACATTCGCCGTAGTTGGTGCAACTGCCGAAGCCGGCCTCATCCATGGCATTGACCATTGCCAGCACGCGCCGGTCTTTTTCGGGTTTGCCTTGTGGCAGACTGTTTAATTGTGCCACTTTTGCGGAGGTAAACAACATCGCAGAGGCATTTTTACAAGCTGCCACACAAGCACCACAACCAATGCAAGCGGCAGCATCCATTGCATAATCCGCCACGGGCTTGGGCACCGGAATCTCATTGGCATCAATCGCACTGCCCGTGCGCACGCTGATAAAGCCACCCGCCTGCATGATGTGATCAAATGAAGAGCGGTCAGTGACCAAGTCCTTGATAATCGGAAAGGGTCTGGCACGCCAGGGTTCAATCGTGATTGTATCACCATCATTGAAACGTCGCATGTGTAATTGACATACAGTGGTGCCACCATCTGGTCCGTGAGGAATACCGTTAATTGTCAGTGAGCACATGCCACAAATGCCTTCGCGGCAATCGTGATCGAAGGCAACAGGTGTTTGTCCGTCAGCTATCAATTGCTCATTGAGGATATCGAGCATTTCGAGGAAGGAGGAGTCCTCAGATACCTCTTCCAGCACGTAGGTTTCCAGGCGGCCGAGTGTTTGATTGTTTTTTTGTCTCCAGACTTTGAGTGTCAGTTTCATGCTAAATATATCGGTTTAGTGGTAATTACTTGTAACTGCGGACGGAGGGCTTGGCGACTTCGAAATCAAGGGCTTCGCGGTGCAGAGCTGGCTCAACATTTTCACCCTTGAATTCCCATACGCCGACAAAGGAAAAGTTGATATCATCACGCTTGGCTTCGCCGTCCTCGGTTTGATGTTCGACGCGGAAGTGTCCACCGCAGGACTCGTCACGCATGAGCGCATCCCGGCACATTAGCTCGCCAAACTCCAGAAAGTCTGCAACTCGGCCAGCGCGTTCCAGTTCAGGATTCAACTCGTCGGCTTCACCAGGAACCCGCACATCACGCCAGAACTCTTCTCGCAATGCCTGAATTTCGGCAATGGCTTTTTCCAACCCTTCCTTGCTGCGGGCCATACCACAGTATTCCCAAATCAAATCACCCAGTCGTTTATGGAAGGTGCGGGCACTGGTTTTGCCCTTAATAGCAAGTAGGCGCTCAGTCCGGTCGCGCACATCTTTTTCAACGGCGTCAAACTCTGGTGCATCAGTCGTGACTTTTCCAGCAGCTGCAATGCCTTGTTCGCCAAGATAGTTGCCGATGGTGTAGGGCAGGACGAAGTAGCCGTCAGCCAAGCCTTGCATCAGTGCCGAAGCTCCCAGCCGATTGGCACCATGGTCCGAGAAATTCGCCTCGCCAGCGGCAAAGAGTCCAGGGATGGTAGTTTCAAGATTGTAATCGACCCAGACGCCCCCCATGGTGTAGTGAACAGCTGGGTAAATCATCATCGGCACTTGGTAAGGATTGTCGCCGGTGATGCACTGATACATGTCAAACAAATTACCGTAGCGTTCCTTAATTGTTTGCTCGCCATCACGCTTGATGGCATCACGGAAGTCGAGATAGACACCCAAGCCAGTACTCGCCACTCCCAGACCAGCGTCACAGGCTTCTTTGGCTGCGCGCGAGGAAATGTCGCGCGGGGCAAGATTGCCGAAACTGGGGTATTTTCGTTCAAGAAAATAGTCGCGTGCATCTTCCGGCACATCGTTTGGATTCATTGAACCGGTGCGCAGCTTTTTTGCTGTTTCCGTATCATTAGGCACCCAGATGCGTCCATCGTTACGCAGTGATTCTGACATAAGCGTCAGCTTCGATTGCTGGTCGCCGTGAACAGGGATGCAGGTTGGGTGGATTTGCGTAAAACAGGGATTAGCGAATGCTGCTCCACGTTTGTAGGAGCGGTATGCGGCAGTAACATTACAACCTTGTGCATTGGTCGAGAGAAAGAAAACATTGCCGTAACCACCAGTGGCAATCACCACACAGTCACCTGCATGGCGCTCAATCTGTCCCGTTACCAGATTGCGGGCAATGATCCCTTTGGCGTGCCCATCCACTTTGACGACATCGAGCATCTCATGGCGGTTATACATTTTTACCTGGCCCAGACCGATTTGACGGCTGAGAGCAGAATAAGCTCCCAGCAATAACTGCTGCCCGGTTTGCCCCCGTGCGTAGAAAGTACGCGCAACTTGTGCACCACCAAAGGAACGGTTGGCAAGCAGTCCACCGTATTCACGAGCGAATGGCACGCCTTGCGCCACGCATTGGTCGATAATAGCCGAACTCACCTCGGCAAGTCGGTAAACATTGGCTTCGCGGGCGCGATAGTCGCCGCCCTTTACGGTGTCATAAAAGAGACGATGGACGCTGTCGCCATCATTTTGATAGTTCTTGGCTGCATTGATTCCGCCCTGTGCGGCAATACTGTGAGCACGGCGCGGGCTGTCCTGATAACAGAAGCAGCTGACCTTGTAACCCATTTCACCCAAGCTGGCAGCAGCTGCACCTCCGGCAAGACCAGAACCTACGACAATCACGTGATACTTGCGCCGGTTTGACGGGTTAACCAACTTCATTTTGAATTTGTGGTTGGACCATTTCTCGGAGAGTGGTCCGGCGGGTATTTTAGAATCCAGTTTCATAAGCGAAAATTTTTGAAAGGAGTAATGTGGTGGTTTGATTATTTCAGGAGCTCGACAAGGGCAATGGAACTGGACGGATCCGCTTGAATCATTCCAGCCATTACCGCTAGAGGTATTGAGGCAAAACCAAGGAAAATTAGCCATCCATAGGCGAGTCCGGCACGATTTAGGCGAACCTCCCAGATGCGGTTGCGGAGTCCGAGGGTCTGAAACATGCTACTGAAGCCATGACTCAAATGCATGCAAAGTAATCCCACTGCAATCAGATAGAAGAGCGATACCCACCAAACCTGAAAGCCCTGCACCATCATGGTGTGCACGTCAAAGGTCATTACCGGAACTCCGCTGGATTTTAAAACAACTTCTCCTCCTTGAACAAGAGGCACTTCGACAAGGGATTGATCGTATTCCATTCCGGGAACGATGCGGGCTGTGTAATGTGCGATGTGGAAAACGATGAATGCAAGCAGAATGATCCCGCTCATGCGCATCGTGCGCGAGGCATAGCTAGCCTGCACGGTGGCTTCTTGCTGATACGATTGCGGACGTGCACGCCGACTGGCAATCGTTAGTAAAACGGCCATCCAAATGTGAAGCCCCGCGCAGACCAATAGAAATAGACGAATTGCCCAAAGTAGGGCAGCGGGCATGCTGTGTAGTTGATAGGCATAGGCGTTAATCGCATCGGGACCAACAAATATAAGCAAATTGCCAGCCATATGGCCCAATACGAAAAGAACCAATACGATTCCGGTTAATGCCATAATGACCTTACGGCCGATTGTGGTTGTGAATATTGCTGATAGGGCACTCATAATAAGTTAATTTAATTTTAACAAAGGCATTGTTAGTATTTTTTCAAATACGGATCTCTGTTTGTATGTTGTATAAGTAAATAATCTAGACACCATTAGGAAAAGGAATGGCAAGAGTCAAATGATTGTTGCTCCGGGCGCATCGGAAGATTCGCTCAAAGCTTTAGAGCCTGCCAAAACGGTCAGCACAAGGGGCAACAGCTTGGTTGCACGACGATGCCAACTTTGCAGTGTGTGAAGACGCTGCAGGGCATGTTGGCGATAGGCTGTGTCAGCTTCGGTTGCTAACAATTCCTCGATTTGCTGAAGCCGGGATGTGCCCGATTCAAGATGTGGACTCACTTGATCATTGATGAATCCACGCACCAGCTTCTCAATTGATAGCTCCGGGATGTAGTGATCCTTGCGGCTGCCGGCAATATAGAATGTTTTTACCGCTCCCAGTTGTCTCAAAAGTCGCAATCCTTGACTGACAGAACCGCGGCTAATCTCCAATCCATCCGCAATTTCATCAAAATTCAGTGGTCGCACAGAGGCGTAGAGTAATCCATATATCTCACCAATCGAACGAGGTAAACCAATCAGGTTGGCGGCTCGCACAAAGATATCGATCATCCCAATCTGCCAGAGTGGTAATGAGGGATTTCCACTGGACAAAACCGGTTCTTGGACGATAGGATTAGTTGTCATGGAAGCATCAGGTTCTTGGTAAAGCTAGCAAAAATATTAAATGAACGAAAAACAGCACCGTCGTGTAATGACTGAGGTTATTCTCATTTTATTGCCATTGAATTCGATTTGTTCAAGCGTTTTTGAAGCGATTTGATCTTTTATTGCAATTGCTTTCCAAAATGAGCTTTTAAGGAGAATTTCATGCCGAATCCAATGACAAACACTATTTTCACTAATCTGCCGGGTGTGGAGCTTACGGTTAAGGATGTTGCTTCCGAGTTGGCGCACATGTGGAGCGAAATTGCTGAGAGCGAGGGCAGTGAGTTTCGCGCATCACAGTTAAACCTGATTTTGCATTTTGGGCTGAATGTGAGCGACAGCGAGGCCCAGCGTCATTTTGATGCAGCTATTGCTTTTGCCCAGCGATACCCGTCTCGTATTATCGTGCTATGTCCTACCCATAAGTTGACAGGAGCTGATGGAATGGTGCGCAGTAAATTGTTTAGCCAGTGTTATCTTGGTCCATCATTGCGCGAGGCCTGTTGTTGTGAGGCATTAATTTTAAATTACGAAGCAGCCGATTTTGCTTATTTGGTCAACCAAGTCTCCGTTTGGTTGGAAGGCGACTTGCCAACCTACCACTGGTTTTGCCAGGTCCCGGCTAAGCGTATTAAGGAACACTATTTGGATTTTCTTCGCTTAGTGCAAAAAGTGGTTATTAATCGCAGCTTGGAAGACTCCGATTTACTGATGGTGCCGTGGCCGGAACATTGTCGTTGTGTCGATCTCGCGAATGCCCGCACTTTACCTATTCGACAGGCGCTTGGACAGTTTTTAAGCCGCTTCCCCATCAGTGATTTGAGTCAGGGTTTGGTGAACATTAGGGTTTCCCATTGCCCTGCCTTTAATGGCGAGGCTATGGCACTGCTTGACTGGCAGCGGCAGTGTTTGGGGATGGACTCTTCGGAGTCTTCCAATTCTTGTCAGTTTACTCTTCTCGAAATTCCCGACAATTGCTCGGAAGTCGCTTTGCGCATAGATTGGCTTTATGATAATAAGCACTTCCTTGTTATGGCAATGGGTGAAAACAACGGAACGGCTTGTCTGGCTTATGATTTTGGTGCGGGCAAAGACCATGCCACTCTGCAGGTTGCTTGTTTGCCTCTTGACCGCGCATTATCTGAGGCGCTTTTTTTCTCCGGCGCGGCCATTTAATAATAAAATGTAATCACGCTTGCGGTTTGGACTTTGCACCCGCTTTTCGATAGGGTATATTGCTTCCGTTATGCTTGCAATACGTCATCATGAATTTGGAAAACCAACAGACGTGCTCCGCGTCGAGGATGTGGATGCGCCTCTGCCAGAGGTTGGCGCTGTGCGGGTGCGGCTTTTGGCTGCAGCGCTGAATCCCTCCGATTATGGAATGATTGCCGGATCCTATGGACGCCTTCGAGAATTACCGGCAATCGCTGGTCGCGAGGGAGTTGGCGTGATCGACGCCTTGGGTGCTCATGTTAGCGGTTGGGAGGTAGGCCAGTGGGTCCGTTTCCCTGGCGATGATGGAGCTTGGTGTGAGTACGCCTGCGCATCTGCCAACCATTTAGTGGCAGTGCCGAAGGGAGTGCCTCTTGAGCAGGCTGCGCTTTCTTTTGTGAATCCACCTACCGCTTTTTGTTTGTTGACAAAGATTGTCTCACTAAAGGGAGGCGATTGGATTGTGCAGAACGCCAGTAATTCCGCTGTGGGTGTTGCGGTCATTCAACTGGCCAAGTCGATGGGGATTCATACCATTAATCTTGTGCGCAGGGAGGAATTGATCGATCCGCTTCGTGACCTGGGGGCCGATCACGTTGTTTTGGAGGGAAGTGATTGGACGCGCGCAACCGAGGCGATGACCAATGGTGCGCCGATTCGGTTGGCTCTCAATTCGATAGGGGGTGAAAGTGCGATTGATCAGATTAAGGTGCTTGGCAAGGGTGGGACTCAGGTGACTTTTGGCGGAATGGTAGGCGACAAAGTCCGCTTCCCTACCCGCTTTCTCATTTTCAATGACGTGCGCTTAGTCGGTTTTTGGTGGGATAACTGGTCGCGTGAGAATGGCTTGGATGCCGTTCGATCGGTCCTCAACCAAGTCTATCGTTACATGAGTGAGGGGTCGTTAAAGATCCCAATTTCCGGCAACTATCCTTTCTCACAGTTTTCCGATGCATTAGCTCACGACAAGAGTCCTCGCTTGGGCAAAATTTTACTGCATCCCGATTCCTGATACTCTTATTCCCGCAAGCGCCTGTTGAGTGTCCACTCACCGTGGCCGAGCTGATAACA
>SKFT01000043.1 GCA_007117865.1 Puniceicoccaceae bacterium
CAACAACCGCTCATGCACCGTCATGCTATAACAATGATAATACGCCTCCCCCTGTATAAATATTCGCTTCATAGAAATACTAACATACCAGGTTTATAGTAGTGGTGTCAAGTGAAATTTTGTTTATTTTACAAATTATGCTTTTACTTGTGTGCGATGTGATGTGTGGGCAGATTGGTAGGATGAGTCCTTTACAGGTATTGCGTTCACACTTTGGAATGGCGACATTTCGTTCGCCACAGGAGTCGATTATTGAAACTGTGCTGGCGGGGCGTGACACAATGGTGGTGATGCCTACTGGTGGGGGGAAAAGTTTGTGCTATCAGTTGCCAGGGCTGATGCTTCCGGGAGTTACACTGGTGGTTTCCCCACTGATCGCCCTGATGAAGGATCAGGTAGATGCCCTGCTGGCAAGGGGCTTGTCGGCGGGATTGATTAATAGTCAACAGTCGGCAAGCGAACAATCTGAAACATTGGAAGCGATGCGCAGGGGACAACTTAAACTGGTTTATATCTCGCCCGAACGATTCCGGGCACGCTCTTTCTTGCGCTCACTTCCGAGTGGGAAAATCGCTTTGTTTGCTGTCGATGAGGCCCATTGCCTGTCGCAATGGGGGCATGATTTCCGGCCAGACTACATGCGCCTGAAAGCGGCAAGGGAAGCGCTTGGCAATCCGCCCTGCATTGCACTAACGGCAACGGCCACGCCAGATGTCCGTACTGATATCCGCAATCATTTGGGGCTTAATAATCCGGTTGAATTTGTCGCTGGCTTTGCCCGCTCCAATCTATCCTTTAGGGTGATACCGGTCAGCGGTGAGCAGGAAAAATACCAACGGATTGATAATTTGATCCGACTGCATCGCACGGGCATTATTTATTGCGCAACGCGCAAATCCGTAGATGCGGTATGTGAAAACCTGGAGCTCAAACATCGTTCCGTGATCCGCTACCATGGAGGTATGAGCGATAGTGAACGGACTAAAGCACAGGATTTGTTTATGTCTAAAACCGCAGATGTGGTTGTAGCCACCAATGCATTCGGTATGGGAATTGACCGCGATGACATTCGCTTTGTCTGCCACTTTGAAATGCCGGGATCGGTCGAAGCTTATTATCAGGAAGGGGGGCGGGCAGGTCGCGATGGCGCTCCCGGCGTTTGTGAAATGTTATTTTCTTTTGCAGACAAGCGAATTCAGGATTTTTTCATTGAGGGCGCGAATCCTGGCGTAGAACTCATCGAATCGGTGTTCAATTTATTGTGCAGCGAGAGCAATGCGGAGAATACGGTCTTATTGCCTGTGGACGATTTGATTGAGCGGATAGGTCGCAAAGTCAACCCGATGGCAGTGAGCACTGCGATGGCAGTGTTAAGCCGTGCCGGACTAATCGAGCGTTTCGACGTTCCCGGCAGACGATTGCGGGGGACGCGGATAGTGAAATCGGAATTCCACGGGCGGCAATTGCCTTTTGATGCAAAAGGATTGGCGGAAAAACGTCGGCGGGACGAAGATCGCTTGCAATCCGTGATCCACTTTGGATATGCACGTGAATGCCGCCAAAGCTGGATATTGCACTATTTTGGCGAAAAATCTGCGCGTGATTGTGGTCGCTGTGATCACTGTGTCGATTCAATCAGTGAACCGAGTCGTCCCGGCAATGCCGATGAGCGAGAGCTTCTGATTAAAGCACTAAGCGGAGTGGCACGCTGTTGCCGAAGAATGGGGCCCGACCAGTGGCAAGCGCGGTTTGGCCGTCGCAAAGTAATTTTAACGCTACTGGGAAGCAACGCAGAGGACATTCGTAAATCCGGTCTAAATGCATTATCCACACATGGAATTCTCAAGCGACAAGGGAAAAAGCATGTGGAAGCACTGTTTGCTGCGATGGAAAAAGGTGGATTGGTAGAAGTGATGCAGGAGGGGGATTATCGATTGCTGGGATTGACCGCGCTCGGGTCAAAAGTCATGCGTGGATTGGTCGAAGCGGAGCTTGTCTGGCCGGACTTGTCTATTACTGGAACGGGATCTTGCTCAAGCACAGCCAACGACACGCACGCATCCGCTCAAGACCGCTCAGGTAACGGTGGAGCCGAAGCAGTCTTGCTGAAAGCTTTAACGGACAAACGCAGGGAGATAGCTGCGGCGGCAGGACTGCCTGCCTACCGGATATTTACCAATCGTGTGCTGGAGGATCTGGCGCGCGAACAACCGCTTGACACTGAGTCCGCATTGGCGATCAAAGGCATTGGTCCAGCCAAACTGCGCACTGTGCTGCCAAGTTTCCTAAAAATCATCCATGACCACCATGCTTCCCTGGTTCGCTAACAACGCATTCCCACTTTACCTTGCGCCGATGGCGCGGTTTACGGACATCACCTTTCGCTCATTCTGTAAGCGACAGGGAGCGGATGTGCTCGTAACCGAATTTGTGATGTCGGACGCATTGCTGAGGGATGATCCGAAGATTTGGGAAACGGTGGCATTTACAGAAGAACAGCGTCCAATGGGGGTGCAAATTTTCGGATCGTGCGCGAAATCAATGACAGCGGCCGCCCACTTGCTGGAAGAGCGCATTCAGCCTGATTTCATTGATTTAAACTTTGGTTGCCCGGCGGATCGTGTGACGTGCATGGATGCGGGCTCCTCATTATTGCGCAATCCATCGAAGCTGGCGGCGATTGTTGAAGCAGTTGTAAAAGGAGTAGAGGATACCCCGATTACGGTGAAAATGCGTTTGGGCTGGAACAACGAATCAATCGTTGCCAATGAAGTTGCGCGATTAGTTGAAGAAGCTGGGGCACAGGCGGTTGCAATCCATGGTCGCACAAAAGCACAAGGCTACTCTGGCGAAGCAGATTGGGAGACGATTGATGCGGTAGCGCGAGAGCGTTCGATTCCGGTGATTGCCAACGGGAATATCTGTAGCGCGGCGGACGTTTTGCATTTAGAACAAAAAACCGCCTGTGCGGGAGCCATGATTGGAAGGGCGGCACAAGGCTACCCATGGTTATTTGCTGAAATTAAGCATTACCGAGAGCACGGCATCCTACCGGAGCCGCCGACGATAGCACAGCGGTGGGACACTTTGCTGGATTATGCCCGGCAAGTGATGGCACGACCGCACAATGAGGAATACGGCAATGACTTGCGTTGGATGCGTCCAAAACTACTGAGCCTTACTAAAGAAATGCCTGGAGCGCGCCGTTTACGGGGGGACCTTGGTAAAGTCGTTCAATTAGCAGATCTTGAAGCGCTGGCGACGAAACATTTGCGACAATTAGCGACTAATGAAATTATTTCAGAATAATACTCAAATTTCCGTTGACAGGTGCTGTTGGAGAGCATTCGATTTACGGTTTTTCTATAGCCATGAAAGTCGTTTCATCACTCAAATCGCTCAAAACCCGTCATCCTGATTGTCAAGTCGTTCGTCGGCGTGGTCGCGTCTATGTCATTTGCAAATCCAATCCGCGCTTCAAAGCTCGGCAAGGCTAAGCTTCAACCAAGGAAAGGTCTTCAGTGAAAGCAGAAATTCATCCTAAACTCAATCATGTCGCTTTTGTCGACGTATCCAGCGGGCGTAAGTATTTGACCCGCTCCACGATGCGTTCAGGCAAGACCGAGACAATTGACGGCGTCGACTATCAATTGGTAATATGTGATATCACAGCAGACTCCCACCCTGCCTACACTGGTGAGAAACGCTTTGTTGACACGGCTGGACGTGTTGAGAAGTTCAACAGCAAGTTCCGTCGTCGTCGCTAATACTTTTTTAGGTATTGGTTTGTGGCACTCCGG
>SKFT01000059.1 GCA_007117865.1 Puniceicoccaceae bacterium
CAGCGTGCGGCACCTTATATTCTACGCCGCACCAAACGTGAAGTCGCACCGGAACTTCCTGCAAAAATTGAGGAAACCTTTTTCTGTTCCTTTGGCGACAAGCAGGATCGGTTTTATCGCAAGGTGCTTGAAAAAACACGTCGTGAGATTTCCGAAATGGAAATGGCCGGCGCCTCCGAAGGTCGGGTGCGGATGGCTGCGTTTACTGAGCTACTGCGCCTGCGTCAAACCTGCGTGGATCCGCGCATCCTCGATGCCTCATTCGGTTCGTCGGATTCTGCCAAGTGGCGTGCCTTTGAGGAAATCCTCTCCGCCTGCATTGACAGCGGCAGCAGGATCCTGGTCTTTTCGTCCTTTGTTTCCGCCTTGAAACTGCTTCGTGAAGAACTGGAGTCGGCGGGTCACCGCTACTGTTATATAGATGGGCAAACCCGCAAGCGCCAGGAGCAGGTCGACATTTTCAACAATGATCCCGGCATTCCCGTCTTCCTGATTTCCCTCAAGGCAGGTGGCACCGGTCTTAATTTAACGGGTGCGGATACGGTTGTGCACTACGACCCATGGTGGAATCCTGCAGCTGAAGCCCAAGCCACCGATCGTGCCCATCGCATTGGTCAAACCCGGGTCGTAACAAGCATACGTTTGATTGCCGCCAACACCGTCGAGGAAAAAGTCCTGGAGCTTCAGCGCAGGAAGGCTCAGATCCTCAAGGATCTCTTTGAAGAAAGTGCCAATGCGAATGGCAAGGTAAGCCTTGAGGATATTAAATCCTTGCTGGAGGACTGATTGGTTGCGCAAAAATAGCTTTGGCAGCAGCCCGTCGGATTTGGGCAATTGCAAATTGGCTGTGTTCTTTCGCCTGTCATGCGCTGCCGAGCCTTCTTTTTGCTTCGCGACGGGTTGCTAAAACGATTTTGCCGCCTGCAGCGGGTAGGACTCCGGTTAGCCGGGCTGAGTAGGCGTTCGACATGTCGATAGTTACCGCTTGCGGGACAGGAATGTCCCGCCTCCGTTGTGTGCACATGCCTGATCAAAGGAGAGGGGACATTCCTGTCCCCGCAGTTTTAATTGCACCCATTGCAAGCCATTGAGCTTGGCACCGCCGTGATCGACATATCAGCCAGCACCTTTTCAAGGCTCTAAATAAGGCACTTGGGGGCTGATTGCCGCCCCCAAACCTCCGCTAGGGAACAGCAGCAAAAGAAGACTCCCAGCTACAGGCAAAAACCGAAATCCCAAGCAGACGCTGCACTTCAGTCGTTCGTTGGTTAATAAACTTTCGGGTTGGCTAAGTCCGACTGGCTGCTAGAGCACAATCATTTGGATGCGGGTATGTTCGGGATGATGACGGGCGGCTATCGACTCAATCCAATGCCGCACGCGGGCATATTCAGTGCGGCGCTGGCGAGTCCAGCGGCTACCTTTCGGGCAAATCGCCTCCCGCAGCCCGGTGATCAAAAAAAGCACTGCGGATGCGCCAGCAAGGCGATTGAGACGCCTCAATAAAATGGGTCTTATCCATAGTGGGCCGCCCCATTCCACAGACTCGCCCGCGTGCCAATGTTCAAACAGAATGCGTCCGGCAAGGGCAGGATCCAACTCCAGGTGTAATCTAACAAGCGCACTCGCTGCCCGCTGCAAGGAAACTCCCTCAGCGCATTGATTTTGATTTGCAAAATAGCGATAGGCGACCTCGGCATCTGCGGCCCGCTCAGTGGCATCGCTGCCACCGATTTGGCAGAGCAGTTGATTCAGTGCGCGCAGCTGTTCCAGTCCGGAACGTTTTCTCATAGGCTTTGATCAGCGATCTTCGAAGGCAACTCCCAGCAGCCCCATGCAAGGCATTAAAGCTCCCCGGTTACAACAACTCCTGATAAGCCTCGGCGCTCATTAGCGCTTCGGCTTCCTGGGGGTTACTGATGCGGATGCGGAAAAACCAGCCTTCACCATAAGGATCCTGATTAACGGTTTCGGGGGCATCCGCAATGCTTTCATTGACCTCCAGTATTTCACCCGAAAGTGGCATGACGATTTCCGATGCCGCTTTGAGCGATTCGACCACCACGCAATCATCACCCGCTTGTAGGGTTTGGCCCGCTTGTGGCAGTTCAATATAGGTAATGTCCCCCAGGCAGCTTTGTGCATGATCAGTGATCCCGACAGTTGCAATGTCGCCATCGATACGCACCCAGTCATGGGCTTCGTTGTATTTTAGTTCAGCAGGAACGTTACTCATAATCCGTTAAAGATGAAGTTTGTTAACAGTGTGTCGATATTAAATATGTGCCGAATCGCCATGATCTTTATCGGTATAGCCACTATCCTGGCGCTTGTGGTTGACCTCGTTTTTCTTAATGTAGGCATTGTAGACATCATCCGCCGACATGCCCAGCACCTGAGCGATTGAGATCAGGAAATGGAACAGGTCGACCACCTCGACCCGTGCGTTTTGCTGGTCAAATTGCTGGTATTTCGCCCACCATTTCCAGGGTACGGAATCAATCACCTCGGCAATTTCCTGTTGCATTGCGCGGGTGTAATTCAAAACCCACTCGGCCTTTGTTGCATCGTCCATTCCGGCAGTATCAACGCCAATTCGCTGATTCAACTGCGATTGTAATTCAAATAAGCTATCAAATTTATCCATATAGCCCGCAGTCTTGTCAGCATTTTCAATTAGGCAAGACGTTTTACAGGTATGTTCCTGACTTGCCGTCTGCAGTTGTTAATTCCGCATAGTTAACGATTGCCAATCAGTCATGAATCCACACAAAGGGGGGTTATGGATTTAACCAACGGTATCAAAATATTGGTGGATCGGTATCAGCGATCCGGGCAAGGGCATGTTTTTCGCTTTTTTGACGCTTTGGATGTAGCGCAGCAAAGAGCACTAGTGGAGCAAGCGGCATCCATCGATTTGGAGGAATTGGATGGCTTGGTCGATTTGCACCTGCGCGGTTCCGGTGAGGAAAAAGTTGATTATTATCAGTTGGAACCTGCTCCGTATGTAGGCTTACCGCGGGATGATGCGGAAGCTGCCAAGCGCTGGGAGTCGGCTATTCAAATTGGTGAAAACACATTGCGGTCAGGCAAGGTTGCGGCCTTTACGGTTGCCGGTGGACAAGGGACCCGGCTTGGTTTCGAGGGTCCAAAAGGCACTTTTCCCGCCAGTCCGGTGCAAAAAAAATCCCTTTTTGCCCTTTTTGCCGCCAAGATAGCCCGCTCTGCTGAGCGTTATCAGACGCGCATCCCCTGGTTTATTATGACCAGTGGCATTAATCATACCGAAACGGTTGGCTTTTTTGAATCGAATAACTTTTTCGGATTGGACCCTGCTAGCGTGCATTTTTTCTCCCAGGGGTTGATGCCTGCGGTGGATACCGGTGGCAAAATCATTCTCGCAGACAAGGGCACGATTGCCATGAGTCCGGATGGTCATGGTGGTGCCTTGCGCGCCTTGGTTCGCAGTGGCGCGGTGGATCGCATGCAGCGCGAGGGAATCGAGCACCTGGCTTACTTCCAAGTCGACAATCCATTGGTGCGTTGCATCGATCCGGCCTTTATCGGTTTTCATGTCGAGGCAGGATCAGAGTTGTCGAGTAAGATGACACCCAAAGCCTATGCGAGCGAAAAGGTTGGTCATTTCTGCCTATATGGTGATAGCTTACGGGTGATTGAGTACAGTGACTTGCCTTCCGAGTTGGCGGAGCTGACGCAGCCCAATGGCAAACTCAAATTCCTCGCCGGGAGTATTGCCATTCATATCTTCGACCGTGAATTCATCCGAC
>SKFT01000134.1 GCA_007117865.1 Puniceicoccaceae bacterium
CGGCTATGTCTTTGTCGAGGCGCAGGCGCAGTGGGTTGCGAAGTGGCTGGGACGCAAGAAACCCGGCAGCTGTTATCAGCTCGGCCACGGTGAGTGGACACTCAACAGGCGCTTGCGGGGGCAAGTGTAGCCGTAATAGAAGATTTATTAAAACTGAAGCGTTATGTCCCAGCCAACAAGGACGTCTGGTTATTATGAAATGGGCCGATTTGGATTTCGAGTATTGATTAATAGGCCTACAACCATTGACTAATAGCCTCTTTCTATGGCGAATTCCCCACCCAACCTGCAACCACGTAATATTGGCGACTTGTATCGACTGGCATCGGTTCACTATGGCGGAATGCCCGCTTTTGCAACGCGGACGGAGAACCCCGATGAATGGCTGCCACTATCTTTTCATGAACTTTATAGAAAGGGACAAGCATTGGCGCTAGCCCTTGCCGAGTTGGGGCTGAAGCGACAGGAAAATATTGCGGTATTTGCCGACAATCGAGTGGAATGGATCATTGCCGACTGTGCTGTTCAACTGTGTGGAGCGGTCAATGTCCCGCGCGGATCCGATACGACTGACGGGGAGCTGACATTTATTTTAAAACACTGTGGGGCTCGTTTTTGTATTGTTGAAAATGCCCGCATGTTAAAGCGCGTAAGCAATGTCTGCGAAAAAGCGCAACTTCACGTGCAGCTTATTCAAATGGTCGATAGCCATCAAGTTAGTTCTGCGAATACCATTGCAAAACTCATTAAGACGGGACTTGAGTTGCTGGAAAGCAATTCCGCAATTTGTAATAACATTGACAATAATCTGGCATCACTCAAGCCGGACGATGGGTTCACTTTGATTTACACATCAGGCACGACAGGGGACCCCAAGGGTGTCTTATTGAGCCATGGAAATATGCTGGCGCAGATAAGCCATATACCCATCCCCATACATTGGTGCGACCGAGTGCTGTCTATTTTGCCCATCTGGCACGTATATGAGCGGGTTTTGGAGATGATCACCATTGCGCGGGGTGCGTGCACTTATTATTCTTCGGTTCGGCATTTTGCTGAGGATTTGCTGAGGATTGAACCGACCTTCATGGCCTCTGCTCCACGCCTGTGGGAGCGCCTGCATGCGCGGATTTTACAAACAGTGGCAAACGCGCATCCTATTCGACGGGGGCTTTTCCATATGGCCTGTTTTTTTAGTCATCACTATCATGCCTCTGTATCATGGTTGGGCGGGCATTCGGTGCGCGAAAAACGTCCGATTCTCCTCTTGGATTGTTTGCGAACCGTCTTGGAGTGTTTTCGTTGGAGTCTGTTTCTTCCGCTGCATGGTTTTTTTAACGCTGCTGTATTAGAGCGTGTGCGCCTATCTGTGGGAGGCTGCCTGCGAGGAACGATTTCCGGAGGTGGCGCGCTGCCAAGGTCAATTGATCGCTTTTTCAATGCTATTGGGATTGCAGTACTTGAGGGTTATGGGCTAACAGAAACATCTCCGGTTTTAGCGGTACGGCGGCTGGATTGCCGGGTTCAGACCACTGTTGGGCCAATGATTCCGGAAACGCAACTGCGCATCGTCGACATTGAGATGGGGACCCCACTCTACCCGGATTCGGGGCGCAGCGACAACGGGCGTATGCGCAAGGGAGAAATACAGGTTCGGGGCCCACAAGTCATGCGCGAGTATTACAACAATCCCGAGGCAACTGAACGGGCTTTTGTCGACGGCTGGTTTCGCACCGGCGACCTGGGAATGGTGACGTGGAATGACTGTCTTCGTATCGTTGGTCGCTGCAAGGAAACAATTGTGCTTTTGAGCGGGGAGAACCTTGAGCCGGGGCCTCTTGAAATGCGACTGCGCCAAAGTCCATTGATTGAGCAATGCATGGTGGTGGGTCAGGACCAAAAAAATTTAGGTGCGTTGATCGTTCCCAGTCAGGACGCCAAAACCGCAGCAAGGGATGATTCGGAGCTAAAGAAGCGGTTGGACCAAGAAGTGCGTCAACTCATAAGTGCAGCCAACGGCTTTAAATCCTATGAGCGCATACGTGCCATTGCCGTTCTGAGTCAAGCATTTGCGGTGGGTGATGAATTAACACCCCTTTTTAAACTGCGGCGACACGTTATTGAAGAAAAGTATCGCGCGGAGATTGCCGCATTATTTAACACGACTTCATAATGACCACCGACACCATATTAATCCGTCCCATCGATCAATTGCTACTGGCGATCATGATTTTTGTGATTATGTTTGGAATGGGAGCTAGTCTCCGCGGTGAAGATTTCCGCGAGGCATTAAAACGTCCGCGGGCGCTTTTAATCGGCTTTCTTTCTCAGTTTGGGCTAATGCCGTTACTGGCATTTGCGCTCGCTATTTTACTACGATTGGAAGCACCGCTGGCGGTAGCCTTGGTGTTAATAGGTTGCCTCCCGGGCGGCACCACTTCCAATATGTTCGCCTACTTCGGGCGCGGCTCCGTTGCCTTAAGTGTCTCTATGACAGCAGCTTCTACGATTTTAGCGCTATTAATGATGCCCTTGTTGCTGGCATTTTATGCGCCGCGTATTTTTGCGCGGTTATCATCGGTTGGAGTGGATGAGAACACGGTATTTGTGATACCCCACGGCAATATAATCGCCTCGCTTATATTGGTATTGGTGCCTGTTGGGCTGGGAATGTTGCTTCGGCACTTTTCGCGGCCATGGGCCAAGACAGCGGAAGACACTGCGGGTTTTGCTGGAATTGTTGTTATCTTGTATTTGATCCTAACGGCTGCGCTACGCAATGGTAGGATGTTTATTGAAACAACGCCCAGTCTTTACCTGGCTAGTATCGGAATCGGTTTGAGCGGCTTTGTTTTTGGCTGGGGCATGGCTTGGCTAAGTCGCTTGGAGCCACGTTATCGACGAACCATTTCTCTGGAAACGGGGATCCAAAATGGCCCCATTGCCATAGCAATTATTCTACTTAGTTTTCGTGATAGCATCCGCGATGAGATGCTTTGGCTCGCGATACTGTATTCGACTTTTATTGTTATTACAGCCTCTATAATCACGCTAATCTATCGCAAATGCGGTCAATACGACTGGGAACTGCACCGCAACCGCGTTATTCACTTGCGACTGTTTGGTTCCGACTATCAAGCTCCCTACCCGCCTTTGCTCGCCGCCGCCGACCCTCAATCGCAACCATTAACACGGAAATATCGGCAGGATTCACCCCGCTAACGCGTGCAGCCTGGCCAAGTGTGCGAGGACGCAGCGACGAAAGCTTAGCTGCGCACTCATTGCGCAAGCCGGGGACGCCCTGAAAGACGAAGTCGGCGGGGATTGAAATGTTTTCGATAGATGCCAATCGCTCGACCTGTTTTTGTTCGCGCTCGAGGTAACCGCGATAGCGAATGCGATAATATACCTCATCCCGTACCGTTACTGGTTCTGCTTGGAGTGCAACTGGCATTTCAACCAACTCGCGATTATCGCGCCGTAACCACTCCGCGAATGTGCGTTCTCCCAAGCGCTCCCGTTCCAAACGCTCAACCCAATTGAGAACGGATTGCACCTGTGACTCCATGCGCGACAAGCGCGGGTCCTGAACTAATTCATACTTGCGGGCATAGGCGGCTAGGCGCATTTCAGCGCTGCCGTGATTGAGCAATAAGCGGTATTCCGCGCGGCTGGTGAACATACGGTAAGGTTCGAGTGTCCCCTTGGTAACCAAGTCGTCTATTAACACACCGATATAGGCCTCGTGTCGTCCCAGCACCAGCGAATCTTCGCCGCGCAACTTGGCAACCGCATTGCAACCCGCTATCAGTCCCTGCGCCCCGGCTTCTTCATAGCCGCTGGTGCCATTAATCTGCCCCGCAAAGAACAATCCCTCGATCTGTTTTGATTCCAGCGAAGAAAATAGCTGCGTTGGTGGCGCAAAGTCGTATTCCACGGCATAAGCTGGACGCATCATGTGCACGTGCTCCAGTCCTTTGATCGTACGCAGCATCTCTAGCTGAACATCAAACGGCAGTGAGGTCGAAAGGCCATTGATATACCATTCGTCCGTATTTCTGCCCTCGGGCTCCAAAAACAGCATGTGACGCGACTTGTCCTTAAAGCGTACAATTTTGTCCTCAATACTTGGACAATAGCGCGGCCCAACGCCCTTGATCTCTCCCGAGTACATGGCGGATCGGTGCAGATTCTGCCGAATGATCGTCTCGGTATTTGCATTGGTGTAAGTAATCCAGCAAGCAACCGGGTCCGATCCCGGCGACCACCCCAACTGGTATTGTCCCAATTGTTCCACGTGGAACAATTCATCAGAATTGAGCCCACCCCGACTATCGTAAAAGGCGAATAAGGTTGGCTTGGAATCGCCGGGTTGCTCTTCAAGCGAGGAAAAGTCAATACTGCTACCCAGAATTCGCGCCGGTGTGCCGGTTTTGAGGCGCTCCAACTCAATGCCATGGTGCTGAAAAGAAGCAGACAATCCGCGAGCGGTAAAATCACCCATGCGGCCCCCTTCGTTTTTGTTGGAACCGACGTGCATCAGTGCTCGCAGGAAAGTGCCGGTAGTGACCACAACTGTTCGGCCATAAAAAGAAACGCCCAATTGTGTTTCCACGCCAACGATGCGTCCCTCTTTCACTATCAATCCCTCAACCATCGCCTGAAAAAGGTCGAGGTTGGGCTGCAGCTCAATGGTATGCTTCATGCGAAATTGATAGGCCTTTTTATCGCATTGCACGCGCGGTGCCTGCACCGCAGGTCCCTTGGAGGAATTCAACAGGCGAAACTGTATTCCTGTGGTATCCGCATTGACAGCCATGGCTCCACCAAGGGCATCGATTTCCCGAACCATGTGGCCCTTGGCCTGACCACCTATTGCCGGATTGCAACTCATTTGGGCAATGGTATCGATATTGCCGGACAAAAGCAACACGGATGCGCCGCGTCTGGCGGCAGCGAGAGCTGCCTCACAACCGGCATGACCGGCGCCGCATACGATAACGTCGTAGGGATGATTTGGATCAAAGCGAAGAGCCATACAACATTATTTTCCGATACAAAAATTTTGAAACAAGGTGTCCAGCATATCCTCCACGTCGAACTTACCAACCACCTCTCCAAAAGCATCCAGGGCCGCGCGCAACTCGGCGGCCGCCAACTCGCCCGACTCGCCAGCGATCAATTTATCGGCCGCCAATACCAGTGAGTCACGGGCACGCTCCAATGCCGCCGCATGGCGGGCATTGACGCTGATACCATCGTATAAACCCTTTGCGAAGCGTTTATCCAGTTGAGCGTGCCATTGTTCGCGCAATGCATCGATTCCGTCTCCCATCAATGCGGATATCATTACATGGGGAATCTCAGGAAGAAATTCGTCGCAGGGCCTTGCTGCGGACAAATCGGATTTATTAACAACGACGATGGTATTGGAGGGGGTCAAGCGACCGGCAATGGAATCGGGCAAGGGTGGGGGAGGAAGGGTAGCGTCCAATGCCAATAAAAAATGATCCGCCTCGGCGGCGAGCTCCATGGTCATGGCCATCCCCATGCACTCAATGGCGTCATTGGACTCTCGCAATCCTGCGGTATCGAGAATATCGACCCAATGCCCCCCTACCATAATGCGATCGGATACGGCATCGCGTGTTGTACCGGCAATCTCGCTGACAATTGCGCGACGATGGCCCGTTAGGGCATTAATCAAGCTACTTTTGCCGACATTGGGCGCGCCGACGATTAACGTTTTGAGTCCATCATGAAGAACGGAGTAATAGTGGCGGGTAGCGAGTAGGCGATTCACGCCATCAATCAGCCCTTTCAATTCTGCCAATGGGCCCTCGGTATCCTCGGCTGGCAGATCTTCTTCCGGAAAATCGATATAAGCCTCAATCGCAGCTATAACTTCTAATAATTTACCGGAAAGGGTGGACATATGTTCACCCATTGCTCCCTGCATTTGGCGTCGTGTGGCTTCAATGGCGCGCTCGCTGCGGGCATGGATCAAATCGCCTATTGCCTCGGCCTGACTAAGATCCAGACGGCCGTTGAGAAAGGCCGTGCGGGTGAATTCGCCGGGTTCGGCCTGTCGCAACCCGCGCCTCTGCAAATCCTCCATTAACTGTTGCACAATCAGCGGATTGCCATGGGGGGTAATTTCGAGCAGGTGGTCACCGGTAAAAGAAGCACCGACGGGATAGTAAATCGCCACCAGATCATCCACCACCTTACCCGTGGTGTCGGAATAGTGTTTATGGTTGGCTCGGCGCACTGGTAGTGGGAGCTCAAAGCCAAGGGCGTCACGCATAATGGAGGGGACAAGCGGACCATTGATGCGCAGCAGCGCAAGCGCCGCCTCTCCGGGAGCGGATGCAAGAGCAAAGAAAGTGTCTTTTTCGGACATATTTTGAAATCTTCAACCTTATTCCTCACAAGGTCAATGGCACAGCTATTTTTGCATACAATTGGTATTTACGATTGTTCATTGTATGATTTTGCGTTGAAAAGGAGTTGATGGATCGACGTTTACTGATTTTTTTTCTCGCCAATGTGCTGCTGATTTTTTTGCAAGCGCAATTGAACCATCGCCTGGCGCCCGTGTCACTTAGTTTGTTTGTTCCGGGATTGTTGATCGTCTTACCACCGCTATATCTGCGTGGACTCCCCGCCCAAATCTGCGTTGTTTTAGCGGGCATATGGCTGGATGTGGCTTTACCGGGCATTCCATTCGGATTATCCACCATTTTCTTCTTCGCCTTGAGCTTATTCATTCGTCATTATCGCAAACGCTTCCATCCACAGCAAAACTTTCATCCCCTGATGTTGGCCTTGCTGGCCAATGGGGTCTGGCTCCTTTTACTCTGGATTCTCAAGGGGAAGGGACAATGGTGGGATTGGCATTATCACCTGCGGTTTAGTTTGGATTTTGCAGCGTCCCAGCTATTGCTTCTCGTGATAGGCGGGTGGTTTTTCAACCTGCAACGCGCAGGCATTTACTTGCTGGGCTGGAAACAGGAACCCGAGGAGCTACCGATACGATGAATGCATTTGACATCCATCGGGGTGATAATCCGCGGATCCGCCTTTTGTTGTTGTTGATTGCCGTTGCCTCTGTGGTATTGTTAATGGGGTTGGCTTGGCAACAGCTAATTGCCGGACGGGTTTATCTGGAAATGGAACAGCGACAAACTTTGAGGCAAATTCTGCTTCCAGGTCCGCGAGCAGACATTCTTGATAGGGAGGGGCGCCTGTTGGCAGGCAATCGTCCCCTTTTTTCGGCCGTCATCTATTTGGATGATATCCGTCCTGATTTTCGCCGCGAATACAGTCGACTGCTGCGGGAAGTGCGTCAGCAACTTGCAGATAATGAATTGCCGGATTACGCGGAATTACAATGGCAAGCCCGGCTGGCGGTCGTACAATCGTATGTGGATCAAGTTGATGCCATTGCTGGACGGCAAACGGAGTTTCCCCTAAGAACTCTTATCAGGCACTTTAATGAGCGCCTATTGCTACCGCTAAATCTGGTATCCGACTTGAATAGTAACGAATATGCCAGACTCATCGAACAATTACCCACACAATCACCCATTCAAATCCATGCCGACAGCACGCGATTTTATCCACACCACTCACTTGCCGCCCACGTGCTTGGGTTCGTCACACTAGAGGATCCGGTTGACGACCCGCTCATGGATCCGAATATAAAAACGTTTACCTTTCAGGCCAAGCGTGGCCGCACCGGACTGGAGCGCGCGTTTGATGAGCGACTGCAAGGGCAAACCGGGGCCGAGGTGTGGCGGGTGGATCCACTTGGCTTTCAGGATTTGCGCTTATCCCTCATTCCCCCGCGCCAATCGCCGGCACTCATCACCAGCCTGGACCTCGATCTACAGAAAGCGGCTGAGTCTGCACTCGACAATCGCCGGGGTGCCGCCATCGCCATCGATGTGCGCAGCGGCGAAGTATTGGCAATGGCCAGCGGTCCGGGCTACGATGCAAATCGCCTGACCCCCTTTATTCCACGCTCCGTTTCCGAGGAAATTGATGCTTCTGGTGGCTGGCTAAATCGCGCCATTCAACTGGGTTACCCACCGGGCTCGACCTTCAAACTGCTTACTGCGATGGCCGGGCTGCGTAACGAGACCCTCTTCGAACAGGATGAGGTCCATTGCCCTGGCTTGCATCGCGTCGGCAATCGCCTGTTTTACTGTCACAATCGTGCTGGTTGCGGCATGGTGGATCTTGCGCGTTCGGTGCAACTCAGTTGTAATGTATATTACTACGTCGCCGGGCTTAATGCGGGTATCAATGCCATCGCTGCCGAAGCCCGGCGCTTTGGGCTTGACCGGCGAACTGGTATTGAGCTGCCTTTTGAAACGGGCAGAACCATCATTCCGGATCCGGACTGGAAGCGGTCGGATGGGCGCGGCTCCTGGTTTCCGGGCGACACGGCCAACACCTCAATTGGGCAGGGGTTCCTGTTGCTAACCCCCATGCAGATGGCGACCTTTGCTGCCTCACTCGCACGCGGAGAAACACGCACCAAACCGACAATTCTGGCATTGAGCCCGGAAGAGGCCGCAACCCGGGATCATGGCGGAGAGCGCATCAGCCTTCCCGCAAGCGAAATGGCGGCGATCTACGCTGGAATGGAACTTGCGGTGGCGCCTGGGGGCACCGGACGCATGGCAGCAGTGCCGGGTTTGCGGATAGGCGGTAAAACCGGCACCGCCCAATTCCGCGCTGATGGTCAAAACATCAATCTCGCGTGGTTTATCGGCTTTGCGCCGATAGACGATCCGCACATTGCTATTTGTGTGCTTATCGAAGGGGAAAGACCGGGGCAAGCCCTTGCCGGGGGTTCAACTGCTGGCCCCGTGGCACGGCGTCTCTTTGAGACCTATAAAGAAAAATATCTGCGTTAAAGTCGGTATTCCAACATTAAACAATGAGCTATGTTTCACTGTTTTTTGTTCTTCACACCTTTAAGTAGGTGTGGTTATTCAAAATGGCTGTGTAGGTTTCCAGCATGTTAACCCCCTCGCGTGGACGCACCCTGTCCTCGCGGGTGGCACGGTCGATTTGACGCTTGAAGTTGCGGGTCAACTCACTGGCTTCGTGCTGGGTAAGCCGCAGCACATCGCGCACGGTAAAGCCCTTAATCTGGTCTTCAATATAGTAGCCATCCTCCTCATCATCCTCAAGAAAAACGTGTACCTCGTTGACGCGACCAAACAAATTATGGAGATCGCCCATGATATCCTGATAGGCCCCGACCATGAAGACGCCAATATAATAAGGTTCATTCTCTTTCAGTTGGTGTAAACGTATGCTGGTGCGTTCGTCCTCAACATCCACAAATTTGGCGACTTTGCCCTCGCTGTCACAGGTGATATCCACCAGTGTGGCATCGACGTCCGGACACTCGTCCAAGCGCTGTAGTGGAGCAAGCGGGAACAATTGATTGCAAGCCCAGTGATCGATCAGCGATTGGAACACGGAAAAATTGCAGACATACTGGTCAGCCAGCAATGACGGCAAAATTTCGAGCTCTTCGGAAGTATAGGAAGCATCGGCAGCCTCGCGCTTTACCTGATCGCAAATTTTCCAAAACAGCGCGTCCGCCTCAGCGCGAGTTGCCAAGTCAAGATAGCCGAGATTGAACAAGTTGCAGGCATCGTCGCGCTTCTGCAGCGCATCGTGGTAGCGTTCAAGTCGACTGCCCTCGTGCATGTTCTCCAGAATTCCATCCAACTCTTTGAGAATAGGATGCCGCTTACCCTTCCTCGCCGTCTTTTTTTGGGGACCCACGCTCAACTTGGAAATGCGGTCAAATACTTCGGTTACCAGAATGCTGTGTGGTGCCACTATGGCGCGACCACTTTCTGAAACAATGTCTGGTGTGGGCACCTCCGCTTGTTCGCACACGTATTTGATATTGGCCACAACGTCGCGAACATATTCAGCCATGGTGTAATTCATTGAACTTTCAAAATTGCTCTTGGAGCCATCGTAATCCACACCCAGACCGCCCCCAATATCAATGAGCCCCATTGGAAATCCCATCTTTTGCAACTCGCAATAAAACCGCGTCGCCTCGATGGTTGCCTTCTTAATGGTCAGGATGTTTGGCACCTGCGAGCCAATATGAAAATGCACCAACCGCAGACTTTGCTCCAATCCGGCCCCTCGCAGCAAACGGGCAGCTTCTACGATTTCCGGGCTGGTAAGGCCAAACTTGGCATCTTCACCGGAGCTACTGGCCCATTTACCCTCACCGGCGGTTGATAGTTTGATGCGAACACCTATCAGCGGCTCGGTGTTGGTTTTTTTCTCGATTTCGATAATCTGACGAACTTCACTCAACTGCTCCACTACCAAATAAATTTCTTTTCCCAGCCGCCGTCCAAACAAGGCCAATTCTATAAACTCATCGTCCTTGTAGCCGTTGCAAACAATCAGCGCCTGGGAATTTTTATGCATCGAAAGTGCAATCATCAACTCTGGCTTACTACCGCACTCCAAGCCAAAATCGTAATCCTCACCCGCATCGCGTATTTCCTCGACGACCTCGCGCAGTTGGTTGACTTTAATTGGAAAAACGCCGCGGTATCTGCCGCTATACTCTTCATTCTTGATGCTCTCAATAAAACACTCGTTCAACTCTATGACGCGGGTTCGCAGCAGATCCTGGATGCGAATGGTCAACGGCGGCTGAATCCCCTTGCCGATAGCCTCGCGGACAATGTCGTGAATGCGGATGGTGCGCGCGTCACCGGCAGGATGCACCTGCACGAAGCCATCATCATCGACCGAAAAATGGCCTCCGCCCCAACGCTTAAAGCCATAATAGTCTTCCGCCTCCTGAATATTCCAATTCTTCATAATACCAGAAAGCGCAAAGCAACGAGGTTCTCAATCAAAATATCGCATTACTCGCGAATCTCACCCCTGCCATGGACCACGAACTTATAGGTGCAGAGCTCACGCAATCCCATGGGACCCCGCGCATGCAGGCGGTCGGTTGAAATGCCAATTTCAGCACCCATTCCAAACTCAAACCCATCCGTGAAACGGGTGGACGCGTTGTGATAAACTGTCGAGGCATCGACACCGGCAAGGAAAGCCTGTGCGGCGGCGGGATCCTCTGTAACAATGGCATCGCTGTGGCCCGAGCCATGGCGGTTTATGAATGCAATCGCCGATGGCGTGTCGGCGACAATAGCAATCGAGATAATCAAATCGTTGTATTCCGTCGACCAATCGGCTTCGGTAGCAGCCCCGTAGGGCACTCCTGAACCACCCAGAATCGCCGCGGCATGGGCATCGACACGCAACTCCACTCCGCGATCATACAGAGCCTTGGCCAATCGTGGAAGCAATGCCGCCGCATCGGCGTGGATCAATAAATTCTCCGCTGCGTTGCAAACACTGGGACGCTGACACTTGGCATTAAGCACGATACTCTCGGCTTTATGGGGATCGGCAGCCGCATCCACATAAACCGAGCACACTCCAGTGTAATGCTTAATAACGGGAATTCGGCTATGCTCGACCACAAAGCGAATCAAACCCTCACCGCCGCGCGGGATAATGCAACGCACGGTGTCGTCTTGTTGGAGCAAGACACCCAAGGCCGCGCGTTCGGTTGTTGGAATCAATTGCACGGCAAAAGGATCGATGCCGCTCTCAACAAGGGTCTGCTTAATAATAGCACCCAGACAGCGATTACTATGAAACGCCTCCCGTCCGCCCCGCAAAATGCAGGCATTGCCAGATTTTAAGCACAAAATCGCGCAGTCGATAGTGACATTCGGACGCGATTCGTAAATTATCCCTATCACTCCAATGGGCACCCGCACCTTGCGCAAATCAAATCCACGCGGTGGTTGCAATTGCTCTATCTGCTCGCCAACGGGATCGGCTAGTGCCGCCACCGCCAGCACGCCCTCTGCCATTGCCTGAATTCGTGCAGAATTAAGCATTAAGCGCTCCACCATGGCTTGGCTTAAGCCGCTTTCCGTAGCAGCCTGAAGGTCTTTGGCATTTTCCGCAATGATTGTTGCTTCCGACTCCTGTAAGCGCTTGGCAAGGTTGATCAAAAAATTATCCTTAGAGGCAGTTGGCAAAGTCGCCAACGAAAGGCTTGCCGCGCGTGCCTGCTGACAAATATTTTTTACCTGGGTTTCCAGTTTGCTGTTCATCCTATTACTACCGATATCAGGTATCCAAAGGTCCGCACAATCCGCGTGCTACATCACTATGCGCTGTTGCAGGCGCTCCCAGGTATCGTCTTCCAGGGTTGTGCCGTCTACCTGAACGACCGCCGCGCCGAGAAGCGCACCAAAAAATCCGCATTCTTCCAGTCGACATTGGCGCATCCAGGCATATAAAAACCCTGCCGCCCAAAAATCGCCGGCACCAGTCGTATCCACCACCTGTTTGACGGATTGCGCCGGGGCGTGAACGCATTCCCCGCCAGAGGCAATCCATGCGCCCTGAGCACCCACCTTAACTGCCGCAGTTTGGCAAAGCTGAGCCAATTCGCGGGCAATCATCCGGGGTTCCGCCGCCGGATCACCAACATAGGCCGCCGCTTCCTCCTCGTTGGCAAAGACCACATCCACCGAATCCTTCAAAAGCGAGGGCAGGAAGCCCTTTGCCGCCTCAACCACCTCGAATGAAGCCAAATCCAAACTAACGGTGCACCCGGCCGTCTTGGCCGCATCCAGAACCCGAAACAACAAACGATCATTAAAAAGCAAATAGCCTTCAATATGGGCATGCGAACAGCCGGCAAAGTCTTCCGCGCTGATTTCTCCGGGAGACAGCGTCATAGCCGCACCCAGATCCGTCCGCAAGGTCCGCTGTCCATCGGGTGTAACCAGCGAGAGACAACGTCCGTTGGGAATATCACCGCGCTTAAAGCGGCGCGTCTCACCACCATTGGCGGCAAAAGTTTCAGCATAAAAATCGGCGGCTTCATCGTTGCCTAGTTTGCCGACAAATGTCGTAGGGTGCCCCAGTCGCGCCAGCGCAAAGCAAGTATTGCCTGCCGAGCCACCGGGACTTTGCCGCAACTCTCCGGGCACACGTTGGACAAGCGCAGCCAACTCTGCCGACGAGACCAGCGTCATGCCACCCTTGGCACCTGCGACGCTCGCCAAAAAAGACGCATCCACGTGCGCGATAGAATCAACAATTGGAGAACCGACTCCGACAACCAGACGATTGGGATGGGTATTCATAGAAGCACTTTAAGTATGATGCTGACTCACGTTCAGCGTTGTTACGATCAGCGTGAGATCATTGATTTCAACCTCAATCGCATAATCACCCGGCTGATCGAAACGCAAATTTTTTATCTCGTTAATCAAATTAATGCGATGCACGGGACCCGGCGACTCAAAGGGTCGCCGCAGCAAGGTCTTGCGCTCACCGAGTGGCAAGCTGATATGAATGCTAAGCTCATGCTTACCGGCGGCCACGCTGGTAACACTAAGGAACCAGAACATACGCGGGTGAACAATAGGGAATCGCACCCCCCTTA
>SKFT01000031.1 GCA_007117865.1 Puniceicoccaceae bacterium
CAAGGCGATAGTCCCGCCACCCTTGCGACTGAGTCCACGCTTCTTGAGTGCATTTGCCAAGCGCAGATTGAATCCGGGATAATCGACAAAACAAATGTGCGCGGGTTGGTGAGTTGCAATCCAATCCAAGGTCGCGCGAAATAAATGGCGAAAAAAACGCAGGTGCTTTACCACCTCAAAAAATCCGACCACCGAAACCTTGGGCAAATCAAATAAGACTTGTGCGCCACTAGCGGCGAGGTGCTGACCGCCAAGCGCAACAATCCCAAGCTGTGGCTGCTCGCGCAGCAGCCCTTCAACCATTTTGGCCGCATGCTCATCACCCGAGTGCTCGCCAGCTATGATGAGCAGATCGACCTTGCCGCCCGGATTGGGTAGCGGCAAATCGGTTGCCAATTCAGGTGCCAGCTGCATCGCCTTGAGAGATTGTGGCTACTGCTTGCGAATCACCGCTCGCAATTAATTCCGTGATGCGAATCGCCAATTCCAGCGCCGAACGTCCCAGTTCTGCACCTACCTTTGGTTGGCCGTAGTTGCGAACGACTTCTACAAAGGAATTCAGCTCCAGCTTAAGCGGCTCATCCTGCTCAATGGGAATAGCCTCTTTACTCAAGCCTTCTGCAGATTTACGCAGTAAATGGCCTTTCTGATTCATAAAATCCAGCGAAAGGTAGTTGTTGGGTTGGAAAACGCGGATTTCACGCAGTTTTTTCATGCTCACCCGACTGGTGTTGAGGTTGGCCACGCAGCCATTGGCAAAAACGATACGCGCGTTGGCGATATCCTCACTATGTGACAAAACATTAACACCCACTGCCTCGACCCTAATCACTGGACTCTTGACAAGCTGCAGAATCACACCGAGGTCATGTATCATCAAATCCAATACCACCCCAACCTCAGTGCCGCGCGGATTAAATGGGGCCAGGCGGTCGGCGGTAATGAAGCGAGGTTCGCGCACCGCTTGTTCAAGGTGAGCCATGACCGGATTGTAGTGCTCAATGTGCCCGACCTGTACAATTGCACCGGACTGATGCGCGGCGGCAAGGATGCGCTCAGCTTGGGCCAAGGACTGGCATAGCGGTTTTTCAATCAACAAATGCACACCCTGCTCAAGCAAGGGCACTGCTACCTCGCAGTGTCTGTCGGTTGGCACCACTACACTCACCGCGTCACAATCCGCAGCCAAAGCCCCGGCACTAGCATAGCGCTTACAGCCGTATTCATTGCATACCAACTCAGCTTGGGCATCGTCCAACTCGACAATTCCTATCAAATCAACCGTCTCAAGAGCATGATAAATCCTCGCGTGATGGCGTCCGAGATAGCCCGTTCCCACAACCCCACAACGAATTTTACCGGCAGCACTAAGCGTGTTATTCAACATGACCCAAATTCATTAGCAGGCCGTGACACTTAGGCAATGGAAAACCATCATACCTTGCGGGGAAAAGACTTCTGGCATTGTAGCAAATGCACAGCCGATTATACTCGGGAATGATCCACTATCGCTTCAATGACAAAAAATCAGCGCTGACCTTGCAAGGCATCCAGCACAATTCCGGGAGTCAGTAATTCAGGCAGGATAATGGGGTCCTCTCGCTCCGGTAACCAAATGAGGTTAAACGGAACTGCGGAACGTCCGTGCTCAGCCAATGCACGGGTGATGGCGGGGTCTTGATTGGTCCAGTCGGCAACCAGCGCTGCAACTTTGTTATCGTTAAAATAGCGCAAAACGCTATCGCTACTGAAAACCACCCGCTTGTTTACTTGGCAGGTGGCACACCAGCGGGCGGTAAAGTCGATGTAAATGGGACGACCTTCCGCACGCAGCGCTTCGACTCTCTCGGGACTCCATGGTTCCCACGCGACATCCGACTCGTCACCTTGGAAACCCATGAATATACTAACGGCAACCAGACCAAAGGTAGCCAATGTGGCCATCAAACGTGTTTTGCGTGGACGTGCAAAAGCGCCCCAACGTCCGTAAACCCAACAAGCCAAAGATAACACGACCAGACCGAGCAAGGCCGTCAACTGCGCTTGAACATCCAGCTGTCCCACCAGCACCCATACCAGGTAAGCGACCGTGGCATAGAGCAGAAAGGCCATGAATTGCTTAAAAGTCTCCATCCATGCGCCTGGCCTTGGCAACAAGGCTACTAACCGCGGAAAAGCTGATAACAGCAGGTAGGGAAATGCCAATCCCAGTGCAATGAAGGTAAAAACCAGCACCGAACTCAACGCGGGCAAAGCCAAAGCACCGCCAAGAGCAGGAGCCAAAAAAGGTGCGGCGCATGGGGTGGCAACCACGGTTGCCAGCACCCCTGAGTAAAATGAACCACTGTAGCCCTTACGTGCGGTCAGCCGACTGCCCACTCCAACTGCCGATGTGCCTATCTCAAATACCCCGCTAAGGTTCAGTCCAAAAGCCAACAGCAGGGCTGCAAGAACATAGACAAAGCCTGGAGATTGCAGCTGAAAGCCCCAACCGAGCTCGGCACCAGCGCCACGGAGAAATATCAGTAAGCCAGCCAGCAACCAAAAAGAAACCAACACACCCAAGGTAAAAACCAGACCGTGCAGCACAATGCGGCGCCTATCCTCACCGGCCTGATTGACAAAGCCCATAATTTTTAGTCCCAGCACCGGAAATACGCAGGGCATGAGATTCAATATCAAGCCACCGATAAAACCACCCAACAACAGGCCCCAGATACCCCATGTCGACATACCACTTGCAGAGAGCCCGCCAATAATCTCGGTTGGCCTGCCAGACTGCCAATCCGCGCTGAATTGCAGTGCGATAAATGATGCTTCACCCGCCAGCTGAAATAAGTCCTCTTGGGCCACCAAAATACCATGGAAAGGGCTATCGTTGCCGCCTGTAAACTCTGATCGCGTCAAGCGCATGTGCAAACCATTGCCTGTGCGAACAATTTTTTGTTCCGCTGCAGGTTCAACCCGCTCATCAATACTAAAATACACCAAGTCAGCATCCGGAATCTGTAATCCGCTATCCGCTACATCCAAGCTCACAATGTATTGTTGCCCATGCTGCCAAACCTTGGCGACTAAACCTTGCACCACCTTGGGAACACGATGCCTGAATGCATCCAAAGCTTCAGCAAATTCCGTTGCTACCCCGTCCTCTGCCACCCGCAAAAGTAGTTCAAGCTCAACACCACCGGGGATGCAAACATCCTCGCACATCAACCAATCCACCCGTGCCGCCAGTTTCAAGTTCCCGTCACCGCTGAAATCCTCACTTAAATCCAGCCGCATGGGTAAAATAACCACATCCTCATAGCCATAATTGACCAAGCCAAAGAAATCCAAGGACTGCGGTGCGGGCCACTGTATTTCACCGATCGTGACTCCATCGGGAAGATCCCAGGCAATGGTGGTAGCCAAACCGGAATCACCGGGATTCTGCCAATAGGTATGCCAATGCGGATCGTGTTGCAAGCGCAGACCAAGCCACAGCGACTCACCGGGAAGCAGGGCATCACGCTCGGCAATCAGGCGGGCGGCGACCTTGTCATCGCGCTTTTCGGAACCCACTCCAGCAATGGTCTCGCCAGCGATGGTCATCGTGGAACTGATCAACAAGAGAACGATTAAATATAAACTGTTTCCAGGAGATTGCATAAAACTAAGACTGATAGCGGGGAAGTCTATTCCCACGCATCCAATATTACCGGCAAAATAAATCAAAATAAATCA
>SKFT01000108.1 GCA_007117865.1 Puniceicoccaceae bacterium
CAGTGACAGCACCATTAACTCGCCCCATTTGGCGCGAAAAGCCGAGCGCAACAGCAACCACCCAAGCAACAGGTTTAGCACAATCAAAACCGCCTTGAGCCACTGTACGGCTGGAGCCTCAACCATCCCAAAGAAACGTCCGGAATGCACACCCCGCTCCCGCAAAAGCCCCATTTCGCTTAGGTAATGCACAAATTCAATACGATCAGCCTCCACTATTTCGGTGAAAGCCTTTGAATCGAGGAACTGCAAATCAACGCCTTCATTTTGCCAAGTCGAAAGCCACAGCGGATCGCTGGTAACCAGCTTAACCATAGCTTCGTGCCATTGTCGAATCGGCTCGGGAACGCCTTGGGCAAAAGCAAATCCTCGCCAAATGCGCTCGTTCTCCAGTCCCTCAATCCCCAGCTCGGCAAAGGTTGGCGCAGCGGGAAAATCCGCCAACCGTTGGCGTCCTGCCACCGCCACTACCTTCAGGTCATCACGGCCACGCGCATCGCGTGGATTGCCGAGATAAACGGAACCCAACCCGCCCATGAGTGCAGCCACCGCCTGCCCCCCGCTGCTGTAAGGAATCCAACGCATCTCCAAGCCCGCAGCACGCGCCATCTTCACCCCGGAGACATGCTTGACTCCACCGATGTCCACTCCCAGCCAAAGCTGATGCCCTGCGCGCTTAATCGAATCGCGGACAATATCCTCCCATGAGGTCAGTCCTTCCTGAGTGTTGACGATGAGCACGTGGGCATTGTCCATCACGTAGCTATGCCAATCGAGCCGATTGATCAAGTCCTGACGATTGGAAGCGACCAGCTTGGAGATATTGGAGCGGGTCACCGCCAGCATATTATAGCCATCAGCCGGAGTCCGCAGCACATCCTCAAAGGCCACAATCCCGCCGCCACCCGGACGGTTCACCACGACATAAGGCTGCTGCGGAAAATACAAGCGTGCGATCTCGGCAAACTTGCGGGCAGTGAAATCAATCAGTCCACCTGGACTGGTATAAACAGTGATGCGGATGGGACGGCGCGGAAAATCCGCCAACTCCGGCAAGTTTTCAGCAGCCAAGGCCCGGCGGTCAATCGCTTCAGCCGCCTGCGCACTGAAGGGATTGCCGCAAAGGATGAGGCCACAAAGCAACAAGCGAAGTAACATTAATCCTTCTTAATTGTTAAAGTCTCGTCACGCTGACACCGGAATGTGACACTCAATCCGGCTTTCGCAGCAAGCGACCGACCAGCGCAGGGGCTTGTTTTTCGTCGATAACCTCACCCGTTAGTGCATCCACCACGGTAAAGAAATTCTCGTTGGTAGTTGTCTGGGTCAGCACGAACAACAAGCTACTGGTCTCCGGCGCAACTGGCACCGCCAATTGGGCACGGCGGTCAAAAGGAACCGTGCGAAAGGTCATCGGTGTGGTGGCACCATCGGCAGGCAACTCAAACAATGCAATTTCGCGGATTGGAAAGCGATTGCGCACCAAGCCATCGCCAGCGCGAAACTTGAGCTTGCCGGGTTTCACGGAAGCGAAAACATTGGCCGCTGGCAGGAAAATCGGCGTAGCGAGTCCGTGCTCGGTTTCAAAGACCTGAGCAATTGCGCGGGACTTTACATCAATCAGCACCGTCCCGCCAATTTTCCCTTGGTTTGCCATTAAACAAAAGTCGCGGTCATTGTGACGGAAGAATGTGGCACGATCCGGAAAGGCATCGCCCCAGGAACCTGTCGGTGATGAGGATAACAGCACCGCATTTTTCCACTCTCCGCGCTCGGCGGCATCGAGATCACCAATAGCGACCGCGCCATAGAGGTCGAACGACAACAACAAGGCATTGCTATGCGGCAATGGCTGCACGTATTCCGGATTCGGACCGCGCTCACGCAATTCAGCCATGTGCAGGTCTGGACGGTCACGCGGCAGTTGGATATCATGCTGCAAGCGGAATGGATCGATTGAAAACAATACGATACGGCTGCCTTTATGTTCTCCCCGACGGTTATCCTTCTGAAAACTCATCCACACCTGATTGCGCTCTTCCATCACGGTAATGTATTCAACCTTGTGCCCGCTCGGACGCAGGCTGTCGCGGCTGTTCCATGTCGAACGCAAGCGCGCATCGGCAGCGGTTATTCTGTAAACATCACCATCGTCAGCACCGACAACAAACCCATCACCCGCACCCGCAATTGCATCCGGTTCATTGCGCAGCCTCAGGGTGCCGATGGTTTTGTGATCATGGAGATCGAAGGCAATAAAATTGGTTTGCCGTTCCTCCTCGGAAACACCTGCAATGACGCGCCCATCGCTGCTCAAGGCAATTTTGTGCGGCACACGGAATCCACGTGCCGAAGCCAATGTTTCCATCCCTTGAATCTTGCCCGTTGCCGGATCGACCACCACTTTGGCAATCCCGCCTTCACGGCCATCCGAAAAGGTAAAGAATACAGTGGTTGCTGCGGTTGCATAAACAACCAAAGCCATGAATGATGCCAGAATCAGCGATGTTTTTTTCATAGAAATCACCCATTGTTAAAATAGTTAACAACTAGCAACTGCTTTGAATGACGTGGCTGATAATTTAACCTGTCCGTAACAATTCAAAGGCAATGATAGTAATAATATACCTCATTTTCAATGTGCGCTAAAAAAGAGGGAGGTGACCCATTTCAAGTCACCTCCCCCCGGTTAATCTAATGATAACGCTTTAGAATTCGTATTGTGCCCGCAAGGCAATCACCTGATTTCCATTGGATACTCCGCCTCGGCCCTCATAGTCAAAATACATGTAGTTAAACTTGAAGACGGTGTGGCTATTGGGATACCAGTTAAGTCCCAGGGTGTAGTGATCCATCTTGTTGCCACGCCCCGGACGGGAATGCTCCATGGAATCGGCGTGGGCATAGCGAGCGGCAATCTCCCACGCGCCGATACCACCATGACCTAGTGGATTAAACACCTCCTGCTGACCGAAATCGCCGCTGAAAGCGCGGTAGTTGCGCTGCTCGCCAGTGAGGAAGTAACTTGCCTGCAGGTAATAGCCATTCAAAGAGATACGGCTTTCGTCCGTGCGAACGTCACCTAAATTTGGATCCAAGTTCAAGTTCACATAAAGGTATTCACCTTGGAGCGAAAAGGGCCCCATTCCCCAAGCGCCTTCAAGCGCAATGCGGTAAAAATCATCGACCCCTTCGATGTCATTACGACCGATCAAACGCGCATCAATGGCCCGACTGCCTTCACGCGAGCGAAGTCGGACACTCTCGGCCTCACGGTCGTCGGCTCTTGAATTATTACGATAATTGGCAGAGACGCCCAGATGGCTGAATCCATTATCGGTGCTGTAGGGCTGAAAGGAAGCGCGTAATGCAACCGAGTAACCCTCTTCAGCCTCACGATCACGTCCGATACCATCGCCACCAAAAATGCCCAATTGCGAATCGACCGGAATCAGCAAGATAGGCGATGTAGGCATTGGCGAAGCGGACTTCACTATCGCGAAAATCAACTTCCATTTGCCATTCCCAGGTGTTGTCATAAACCCCCAGCGCCCCCAGGCGGGCCCGCCGAATGATGGTTCCCCTGCGAGCTAGATTATCATGGTTCGAAGCGGTATTGAGATTGTCATCCCAATCCGCAAATGCCGTGTCCAACATTAAACGTCCCCTGATACCGAAGCGATTTTTGCCATCGGAACTTTCAACCCGAAA
>SKFT01000005.1 GCA_007117865.1 Puniceicoccaceae bacterium
AACTTGATGCGCTCGACCTCTCCGGGCAAGCGCGAACCTCCGCCAAGTGCATCATCATCGTCATCCTGTCGCGGGCGATGAAGTAAAAAGACAACGTCAGCATCTTGCTCAATGGAACCCGATTCGCGTAAATCTGATAAACGCGGATCGCGCTTTTCCTTTTCTGACTCACGGTTCAGCTGACTCAAAACAATAACTGGCACCTTGAGTTCTTTAGCCATGCCCTTGATCCCGCGCGAAATTTCAGCAATTTGCTGTTCGCGCGGCACCCGCGCATCGACCCCACGAATCAACTGCAGATAGTCCACTATCACCAACTTGAACGGGTGCTTGGTCATCAACCGGCGGGCTTTGGCCCGCATATCGAGAATGGTTGCGCCGGAATCTTCATCAATCCACAGTGGCGCACTCTCCAAGTCCTTAACAGCGCGCGCGATATCCCCCATTTGTTCACGCGACAAAGCCCGGTCTCTAATGCGCTTCATATCGACACGTGCACGACTACAAATCAAACGCATGGCCAATTGCTCGGCGGTCATTTCCAAACTAAAAACCAGCACTCCGGACGGATCACGACCGCCATCGGGCAAAACGGCGTGCTCGGCAAAATTCATGCCCAAACTGGTTTTACCCACCGATGGCCGCGCCGCCAAAACCACCATTTCGCCAGGATGAAAGCCGTAGGTCATGCCATCCAAATCGCGAAAACCGGACAACAACCCGTCGCTTGACTCACCCTCCATCAACGCCCGGATCGACTTCAATGCAGCGTGCACCGGCTCCCTCACTGGCTGCGCCTCCTCACGTATGCGGTCTTGACTGATACTGAAGATCTCTTCCTCGATCTTCTGAATAAAGGAAGCCATATCATCCTGCTGATCGTAGCAGGCTTCAATCGCTTCGCGCGAGGTGCGGATTAAACGCCGCAACAAATACTTGTCCTTAACGATGTGCAGGAAGTAGCGGGCATGGGCAACTGATTCAATCCTACTGAGAATAGTATTGATGGTTTCCAGTCCACCTGCCGCCATCTCCTGATTGGTTTTGCGCAGGTGCTCGACCAGAATAATATCATCAATGGGGGTATTCCCCTTGTAGAGATCGACCATAGCCGTGTATAACACGGAATGTTCCTCTTTGAAAAAATACTCGGGGGTAATGCGCGCTTCCACACACTCCGTCAACACACCCTTGCCGCCATCGAGGATGCATGCTGCCAACAAGGCTTGCTCAGCATCGATATTGTGCGGAGGCTGACGCAGACTGTCGGAAAAAGCAGCGGCATCCGATGGCCGTTTGGACCGGTTGCTTGATTTACGCTTATCCGCCTGGGCCATAACTTAGTGATCTATCGGCGAACATTGCAACCAACAGAAAACCGCCCGCACCCATTAGGCCTCTTCTGCAACAGCTTCAGGAGCAGTATTCGATTCGATCAAATTCTCCGAAACCACCTCAAAGTTCAGCTCCACTTCCACCTGAGGATGCAGTTTCACAGTAGTGGAATGTTCGCCAAGCGTCTTGATGGGAGCAGGCAGGTTGAGCTGCTTACGCGTCAGCTCAATACCATCTTCGGCCAAGCGGGCAATCAGATCCAGGGCCGTAACGGAACCAAACAGCTTGCCGCCCTCGCCAGTCTTAACTGCCAAAGCAATGTGCGCAGCGGATACGCGATTGCCCAATTCGCGGGCTTTTTCCAACTCTGTTTGCTCCCGCAACTCGCGCGCTTTGCGCAAAGACTCAACATACTTGCGATTTGCCTGCGTAATCGGCAGCGCCAATTTGCGGGGCAAAAGAAAATTCCGGGCGTAGCCAGCTTTGACAGATACAGTGTCGCCCTCACCGCCGAGACCGGCAATGGGCTGAAGAAGAAGAACTTGGTTGTTGGCCATGGTTTTAATTAAATAAAATGGATGCGAGGAAAATCCTAAGCGAGAGGATTCAAACACTGACATCGCAACGTGGTAAATTACGAAAAGAAAGTGTTTATGGAGACTCCCGCACTGCCTGTCAAGCACGCGAACGAGAAGTTTTTTTGCTACTTCCCGTAAATCCCTTCAACCTTGACACGCGGGGCCTCAACACCGGCAAAGGCATTGACTACCGAGTTGCAGTATTGGGTAAGACCCACCACGTCGGCACCCACACTGATGAACCGGTAGCCCAGTTCAATGAGCTTCGGCAGGTTGGCCGCCGATCCGACCGTGCCGGCAAATTTGCCGTGCTTGATGGCTGCTTCCGCCACTCGCTTGCGCGCATCCAACAATCGCGGGTCATCCCAAACACCGGCGGCACCAATCGCATGACTGAAATCACCAGGCCCAAAGAATAGCATGTCGACACCTGGCAGGGCAGCAATCGCATCCAATTCCTCCAACGGCTCCGGATCTTCAATTTGCAAAATCACAAAGCGCTCATCATTGGCAGTTGCCTGATAGTCATTAAAATCAATCGCACAGTAAGCGCCATCCGCATTGCCACCATCCACGGGACGCATTCCAATCGGCTGAAAACGGGTCATGCGCACCACACTTTTGGCATCCGCCAAGCTCATGCAATGCGGCACCATTATGCCCGCTGCGTCCATTTCGAGAGGACGTATGTAGTGACTGTAACTGCCGCGCGCTACCCGCACCAAAACATCCGTATCGTGGGCCTTGGCCGCCCAAATCATACGCTCAATGTCACCTATGCTATTCGGGACATGCTCCATGTCCGTCCACAGGCAGTCAATTCCTGCCATCGCTGCAATTTCCGCAACGCGCGCGTCGCTCAAATTCAATTTGAAACAGGAGACCAATTCCCCTGCCCGCAATTTTTTTAATACCCGACTGGATCGCATTTTTCGCATAAAAGAATAATTTGGATAATATGTGCATACACAATCATACACTATGGGGTCAAGCATTGCTTTTATAGAGTTTGCGAGTTTGGAACAAGCCCGGATAGAATCAGATCCCTTGTCCTCGGAAGCCTGCTCGGCGAAGGAGGAGAGCTCAGCCTCAGGGGGCGTCGAGATACGTGCCTGCGACTGAAACGCCGGTATCTTGCATCTGGGCTGCGATCCCCCAGGGACGGGCGGCTATTGTCTGCTAGAGGGTTGATTGCTCGCCACTCATTCAATTGTCTCTGCCTGAGAGCGAACGCGCTTGATGATCTGATCACGAGAGGGACGCAGGGTGCTGTGGCTCACATCTTCCAATGCCTCCATGGCCTCCAGTGGACGCTCCAATTCAATCAAGACACGGGCCAAGTGCAGGAGAATTACCTGTTCGCGGAAAATCTCAGTTTCGACCGATTCCAGGTGCTGCCAATGCTTGAGTGCCTGCTCCCAATCCGGCTCTGCCACATCATAGAAACTCTCGCCATAGCGAAGTTGCAGGTCGAAATCATCCGCTTGCAAATGCGCTGCCTCGCGGAAGGCGCGTTGCATGGCGGCATCCAAATCAGCCTCACTGAGCAAGCCCTCCTTAATGTAGTCGTCGCGAAAATGGTGTAATAACTCACCTAGCTGATAATGGTAAACCGCTTCCTCCGGCTCAAGTTCGACCGCCCGAAAGAGATAGGACAAGGCCGCTATCCCCTCCCCGCTCTCGGCCAGCGCATTGCCAATCTGCTGTTTGACCACGGCAATATCCGGATCGATCTTATCGGCCTTGTGAAACAA
>SKFT01000011.1 GCA_007117865.1 Puniceicoccaceae bacterium
AAATTTAACGGGGTTTTCCTCATTGTAAGCGTCCGACCATCTGCCCTGATTTGAAAATGGTCTCTTCGGTTCTCCATGAAGATCGTAACGATTTTCATAGAATTGGTAGCGACTGCTATAGAACCACGGAGTGGCGTTGTCTTGACGTAAACAACCTATGCGTTGCAAATATTGATCCATGCTTTATTAACCTGACTGAAGCTGGCTTTGAGGTAAAAACGGTGTGGCAGTAAGGAAATGTTGACTGAGATGTCCAACTCACACCACTGGCATTATACTTCCTCCAACGATTGAAAGCTCCGTCAAATAACAGGAAGATTCAGTATTAACTTAAGTAGGATGTTTTACTTAACAGTGAATATTTTCGTATGAACATAGCATACATTCGTATGCTATAAGCATTCATCTTGAATATAATCGAACATATTTTCCCGAAGGCCCGAGCAGAACTGCTAAACCTTCTTTTCATCGATCCTGAAAGGTGGCTTCACTTGCGTGACCTTGCTCGACTGAGCGGGCTGGCGGTAGGAACAATACAGCGTGAGATCGCCAACCTGCGTGATGCGGACCTTGTTGTGGAGCGACGGGATGGCAACCGATTGTATTTTAAAGCTAACACGGCAAACCCAATATTTCCAGAGCTGCGGGGCATTGCTCTAAAAACGACGGGGCTCCGTCCGCTGGGAGAACTTCCTGACCGCCATCCAGAGGGCTATCGAGTCCTGCAAATCAACGGGTTACGAGGTTGAGCACCATTTTCGTGGCGTCACGAAATTGATCACCCATGGCATAAGCCCTCAGCTCATCTTGTACTGCAGTCATGGGTAAATGCTCCTACTGGTAGCTAATTCGGAGATAAACAAAAAAGATGTTTATAATAACTTGACAGGGGTTAAATTCGGGCGAAAGCTTATTAATTTAATCAAATTTCATGCTATCCTCATTTTTCATTCAAAACTTTCGTTCAATCCTGAAGCTGCGCTTGGATTTTTCCTTTGGTGAGGGCAAGGCACCGAACGGCTATAAGGACTTTGAAGTCTTACCCTTTCTTGAGGCCGGAAACAGGCAACGCTTAGTGCCCTGCATGGGGTTTTTCGGTTCCAATGCAGCCGGAAAAACCAACATACTCAAGGCAATTGGCACGCTAAAAAAACTGTTAAGTGAAGATAGTGACTTGGACAATTTATATGAACCGAATCTGCTAAACCCAAGGTTCAACGAAACCACATTTGAAGCTGTTTTTGTCATTGGTAGCGACACCTTCACCTATCGCATTACCTACTCCAATCTCGGGATCTCTGAAGAGTCCTTGCTCAAAAACGGAGCACCCGTTTTCAAGATCCAGCAACTCAGCCCACAATTTTCCGCTGCAATTCGCTCCTCGACTTATACAAAAGAGAAACTTGCCGATATCTTGCGTGTTGAGTGCACCGATGGCGACGGACATCATACAAGGCCATTTCTCAACCGGATTGGCAGAGCCTATTCCGGGCTGCACGTGGACACAAGGAATGCCTTTGGTTACTTTCAAAAATGTATCCAATTTTTCGAAAACAATGGTTCCATTCCTCTCCCGGCTGCGGTTGATATCCTGGCGACTGCGATGGACGGAGATCAAACAGCGGCTCTTGAAGAGATCACAGACTTGGTTCGCCGTGCAGATATAGAGATTTCCGCGATCAACATATCCGAAACAGAACTCGGACCCAATGATGCGCCTAAACATGGAGACCTACTCATCAAAACAATTGAGAAAACTGGCACTCGCCACTCCGTAAGTATCACCGCAACGCATAAGGATGTCTCCGAAAATCCAGTGCTGCTTAATTTCCTGAAGCACGAGTCCGCTGGCACTCAGCGTCTTGCTGGCTTGATTGGGTTGATCCTATATACCCTCAAAAGAGGTGGTGTCTTTCTCGTGGATGAATTGGAGTGCTCGCTACACCCGCTACTGATGCGCGAGCTTGTGCTTCTATTTAAGAAGCGTCGCCACAACCCCCATGGAGCGCAACTGATTTTCACGACCCACAATACAGATATTCTCGATGATTCCATTCTTCGCCTTTCAGAAATCGCTCTGGTGCGTAAAACGCTGGCCAACGGAACGCTCGTGCGCCGCTTGGTGGACGCGAAGAAAGAAGGTGAGGATATCCGTAACGTCACTAATTTCCGCAAACAATACCTTGCCGGGTTCTATTCCGGTGTGCCGCACCCGGCTCTGTAATTCATCCGATGCCCACTGTGCGCCATATCATCGTTTGCGAAGGAGAGTCCGAGTGGGCCTACCTGCAACGATTGCAAGCGTTTATCGACGACCAAGAGGTTCCTCCAGATACCTTTGAGGCGCCTCTGCACTTTATCAGTCCAAAGTCGGCAATCGCCAGAACCGGTTCGTTCGGAAAGCTGAAAACGATCTACAATAAGTATCGGAACGACAACGGCAAGCGCTGCTCCATCCAGATCTGGTCAGACTTCGATCTTTATCACCGGAATGACAAACATTGCGCCGAATACTATGCTCAAAAAACGGCGGGTATCCCGGATTTCCTCTTTTCCTTCCACAACTTCGAGGATTTTTATGCGCTTCATTTCGACGGTCAGACCCTGGAAGAATGGCAGCGCTACGGTGGACCTTTGGGCCGTAATCATTTCGCCTCGCCGCTCCATTGCCCAGATTACATGCCTGAAGTAGCACGCATTTTCCCCGGATACAAAAAAGGCGGGCTTCCTCCGGACTTCGTCTCTAAAGCATCACTGCAGAATCTAAAAAATAATCTAAATCTGCAGCCCGATTCCAACCCGCATGACCTGCAAGGCGTACGCAGTTTCGCTACATTCATAATCGATCAAATTGAGCAAGCTTATCCAGATTTGTTAATATAATGACAACCACAAACGATTCTCCCGCGCTTCAACACTTACTTAACTCAGTATTCAGTCTTAGCCAGCATGAAAAGGAAATCCAGCAGATCACGGGTGAGCGCTTCAACATCTTCGATATTGTGCGGATTGGGCACTACGAGGTAGGAACCCATTCTCCAATGCTGGCTGAACTGTTAAATCCCAATGGGCGGCATGGCCAGGGCAGTCGCTTTCTGGAGTTGTTCATTGAGGCAATTAGCGCAAAGAAGGTGGAGACTCCAAGTGCCATGTCGGCGATGTGTATTCCACTAATAGATTTGCCCGATCCCAAAAGGGCAACCGTTCAAATGGAACGATCCCTCGGTGAACTTGGCCGCGTGGATATTCTGATCAGTGATAATTCCGACAAGAAGCTCATCATCGAAAACAAAATCTACGCGAATGACCAGGAGGGACAAGTATTCCGGTATCTCTCGGACAAGAGTAACCCCGTGGTGGTCTATCTGACCCTTCGCGGCGATCCGCCCTCCGCCTTTTCATTTGATCCTAAAGCAGAGGATGCCGATACTTTGGCCACCCGTTTAATCTGCGCCAGCTACCAAACCGATGTCTTCGACTGGCTCGAAGCCTGTCGCAAAGAAATTCCCACAGTCGCGCAAGTGCGGGAAAGCCTAACCCAATACATTCAACTTATCAAAAGTCTTACTGGACAAAACCAAAGCGACCGTATGAACGAGAAAATTGCAAAAACCGTGCTTCACACGAAAGAAAATTACGATGCCTACGCTGTCTTGCTCGGAGCC
>SKFT01000078.1 GCA_007117865.1 Puniceicoccaceae bacterium
ATCCGCGCCCCCGCGTGGGGGGCGACCGGGTGGGCAGAGGCTGTCCACCGTGAGCGCAACGTTTCAATCCGCGCCCCCGCGTGGGGGGCGACCGTGGACCCTTTTGCTCGCTCGGCACCGGCAGCAGTTTCAATCCGCGCCCCCGCGTGGGGGGCGACTGCGGTATTGGTTACCGCTTGGTAAAGAACGGTTTGCAAGAACAATTCTGCGAATGGTAGAATAAACATTCATATTACCTTGAATCACCAAATTTTCAAACTGTCAAAGAACACACAGTAAAACACTTATAAACTTTGCGAACAAGCCTGCATTTTTATGTGCACTTTGGGTTCGCAACGTATTATACAATCAGCGGACTGTCGGGATTCATACTTTCTTTTACACCATGGTGTTCCACTCGTCGATTCCAATCCGCACCCAAATTGTAAAAGCGTACGGAATCTGTTTCAAGAGAAACGATACTCAGCAGTTTAGCTTTAAATTCAACATATTGAGCGGCGTCGATCTTGCACTCAAAAACGGAGTATTGAACACGCTGACCATAATCGAGGCATACTTTAGCGGATCTACGCAGTCGGCGTCGGCCCTCGCGTGTTTGGGTATTGATATCATAGGTTACAAGTAGGTGCATGGTCAGTGATGTGTTTTAGCGGCTCAGAAAAGCGGGGTAAGCATCCATATCGCCACGTAAATACCTTGCCAGCAAACGGGCCTGTAAGTGGGGCAAGAGTCCAATGGTTGTTCTTTCGTCTAAATAGTGATGGTTTATTTCGGTCTGTTTGCGCTCCTGCCAATGTTGAAGAATCGTTTTACGCGAGTCGGGTTTTAACAGGTAAGCACCCGTTTCCGCTTTTTCGAAATCGTGCATGTTTATTTGCTGACGATTAATAAGCGTCAAGGCGGCACGGTCAGCGAGAAATGATCGAAATTCCTCCATCAAATCAAGTGCAAGGGAGGGTCGACCGGGCCGGTCACGGTGCAAAAATCCACACTGTGGATCGAGTCCGCACGATTCCAGTGCAGATCGACAATCGTGCATCAGCAGTGTATAAAGAAAGGAGATCAAAGCATTAACGGGATCCAATGGTGGTCGGCGACTGCGACCATTCATGGTGATGCCTGAAGCAGCGTTATGCAGAAGGTCCGGGAAAGCGGAAAAATAGAAAACCGCAGCATCGCCCTCCACTCCTCTAAGTGAGTCTAAACTTGTGCAACGAGCGGCAAGCGAAATACGTGATTGCAATTTATCGGCAGCAACAGCCAGACGCGCCGACCTTGCAGCATCCTTTTCGCCATGATCGCGAATCGCACGGCGCAAGACCTGCCGTGAATTGGCTATCTTGGCGGCCACACAATTAATCGCGATAGCCAGCGAGGCGGGTTCGCTGTCGGCAGCCCGATACTGAGAACGCCGCAAAAGAATATTGCCGGAAGTAAAACTTTGGGTGGAGGCGAGAAATTTTCCATGCGGAGAGTGAAATGAAAGCGCGACACCCACCTCACCGCAAGCAGCCATCAGCGCGGCGGATGCGGTGGTATCCCAACCAAAGGTGGCAATTCCATCGAGATTATGCAAAGGGACACGCAACTTGGTTTGTCCCTCATGGCGCACTTCGACAGCGGCACCGTCTTTCCGCAGATAGGCATTTTCCAAGGTAACAAAGAGTGTATTGAGATGACGGCGCATGCTTTATGAATTTAAAATTTGAGATTTCAGATTTGATATTACTCGACAGGGCCATGTCGGCGTTCAAATTCAAGTCGGACCGGGTGGTCAGGTGGCATTTTTTTGACGATACTCAGTTCTGTCTCTTGCCATGCCTTGGCTTTGACCTGCCGCTCGACTTTACCCTCCCACTCTCGCTTGGATTTTTCATTAAGGTGACGCTGGCCTTTGATATCCGAGTTTTGAAGAGAATCGGCCCAAGCGCGTAATTGCCTCGAACAATTCTCGGCAATTGATTTTAAATTTGAAATTTTAGATTTGAAATCGCACAGCCCAGGTCGGCGGTCAAAGTAAGCGAGCATGGAGCGGGCTTCTCCAGCGGATCCTCGAGCGATATAAAGAAAAGCAAGGAGTTCATTGGTTGTGCCACGCTCAAATCCTTCCGCAATGTTATTGGAAACCGAGAGTGAACAGCGATCCAGTTGATCACGCTTGGACCAAGTGATATGCGCTTTGGCTTCGATAATAAAATCCTCGCAACCTTCGGCAAGTTTAATGGCTTCCTGCCAAACTGGCAGGTCTTCAAATCGTTCATATGTTGGCATGATGTTTTGGTATTTAAGATTTCGAATTTTAGATTCGAGCCTCCAATTGGGTTTTAAACCAACTGGCGGTGCCGCGTTTGAGGCGCATGGCCTTCGGCTGGCAAAGCTCCTTTAGTGAGCAGGGATCGCAGAGTTTAGGCGAATAAGTCGCTTGGGGTGTTTCCCCATCTTCTTTCATCTTCGCCACACTGGCAGCAATGCTAAGAGTTAGACTTCGCAGTTCAGTATCAAATAGCACAAGCGTCCGGCGTTTTTGCTTACCATAGAATATGAATCCGCTTTGGATGCTGCCTTCGGGGAGTTTAAACTGGGACTCCAGGCAGATGGCCTGTGCGCAGATTTGTACCTCATCCGCCCGATGTGACTTGGGGCGTCCGCGTTTATACTCAATAGGTACAATGCGGCCGTCCTTGTGGAGTTCCACCACATCACAGACACCGACGAGGGCGTATTTAGTGGAGGTAACCACCAGTGACCGTGCGATACGCACACCGGGGCGGGTTTCGCCGTGGCCAGAGTCTGCATTTTCGTGCAACACCCTACCCTCGGCCGTCGCGCGGTTTTCTGCCCAGACCCGTTCGACGTGAATCAAAGCACACTGACGCGGGCAATACAGAAAGTGCTGAAGTGATGAAAGTGGCACAGGCTCGTCGCATAGTTTGTGCATGGGGAATTTACTTTATGCAGCCCAAATGAAGGAAGCACTTGACTGTATGCAGTTTTTGCTCGATAGTGCATGCATGGGCCAAGTGACCATAAGAAAAGTTGAAAAATCCTGGGTTGCCAAAGCTAAGGCAGAGGCACGCATGCAGGGTGTGTCTATGAACACAGTTCTGCGGGAGAGTTTGCGTCGGGGCTTGGGTGTGGATGGCGAAACGCCGCTCAATGGGCTGGAGAAATATGCAGGTGATTCTGATTTTGGACCTGAATGGGATGATTTTCTCGAAGAATTAAACCAAGTCGATCCAGAGGACTGGAAATGATCGTGGTATTGGACACTAACGCTTATTCCGACTGGCGTCGTTTCGGCCATTGGAACAGTCTTATTGCCAAGGCGGAGAAAGTTATTGTTCCTGCAATTGTTCTCGGCGAACTTCGTTCGGGTTTTTTGCGCGGTGCGCAAGCGCGTGAGAATGAACGGAAACTGGTAAGCTTTCTTAGTGAACAGCTTGTGACCATTGGTTTGGTTGGCGATGAAACCAGCCACCACTATGCCATCTTGAAAAATCATCTGAGAACTCATGGAAAACCCATTCCGGAAGCGGATGTCTGGATTGCCGCCATCGCCGTCGAGCATGCCGCCCTGCTCCTCACCCGCGACAGGCATTTTGAAAAGCTGCCGCAGGTGAGGTTGG
>SKFT01000177.1 GCA_007117865.1 Puniceicoccaceae bacterium
CAGCAAGTATTTGCCCAGCTCGCCACGCAAAAGCGCAACGAGCAAAAGCAGGAGCAAGCCCAACTCAGCCAGCTTGCTCTTTCTCTGAAAAAAGATGCACATCCCGCTGAGGAAAGGGAATGCTGATATCCTCGGCGTCAAAGCGCTGCTTGATCGTTTTGTGAAAATCAAAGAAGAAGCCCCAGTAGTCGCTGGCGTTTACCCATGGGCGGACATGAAAATCGACACTGCTGTCATTTAGCTCGCAAACGACCACTTGCGGCTCCGGTTCCGCCAGCACCCGGGCATCCTTCGAGAGGACGTCCTTGATGACATCGGTAACCTTGTCCAAATCATCGCTGTAGCTGACACCGAGCTTGATGTCGACGCGGCGGGTGGGGTTGGCACTCACGTTGGTGATCGGGCCACTCATGATGCGCGAGTTGGGGACGATGATTTTACGGTTGTCCGGGGTTTTTAACTCGGTAAACAAAATACCGGTCTCAACGACCGTCCCCATGATCCCACCTATGTCAATAAAGTGCCCATTGGAGAACGGTTTGAAAATGATGATTAATACCCCGGATGCGAAATTTGACAGCGATCCCTGTAAGGCCAAGCCGATCGCCAAACCGGCAGCACCCACCACGGCTACGAAAGAAGTTGTTTGCACACCTACCTTGCCAATTGCGGCGATGGCGATGAATACCACCACAACCGCGTAAATCAAATTGCTGAAAAACCCGACCAACATAGGATCAAGTGCGCGCTTTTCGAATGATTTGCGTAAAAAAGTCCGCAGCCACTTTGCCAGCCAGAGGCCAACAACCAGAATGATTACAGCCGCAAGAACATTGAGGCCCAGTTCAATGAATCGGTCGAGAGAAGTTGTTTCCATTGTTTTAAATGATTGTGATTGTTAGTTTAAAGGTTCGTTTTATTGCCAGGCAATTGACGAATGCGATCAGTTATTAGTGGATTTCAAATGTATCCTGCAAGCCTGTTTTAGCGATTGCCAATGAATTGCAAGTTCGGCAGGTTGAATGGATTGTTCTCGAAGGGTTTTCAATGCTGTGGCATGGTTACGCTTGGCCAAACGCCTGCCGTTTTCATCGCATAGCAAAGGTAAGTGACAAAATGATGGTGCCGGCAAACGCAGGGCGGCATAGAGCAATAGCTGTCGGGCAGTGGAGAGCAGCAAATCCTCGCCGCGCACCACCTCCGTTATGGCCATCGCGGCATCGTCGACCACCACGGCCAACTCATAGGCCGGAACGTTATCCCGTCGCCAGACAAGGAAATCGCCAAAGTCCAGTAGGGCAGTGAATGACTGCTCACCGGCAAAGGCATCGCTGAAGCGGAGGGTTATGCCATCCGGCACACGAAAGCGCCAGTTGATACCGTCGGGGGTCCCGTAGTCCAGAGCATCCTTGACAGGGTTGCGCCAATCGACCGGGAAGAGGGGTTCAGACAGTTCGTCCTCGGCATGGGGTGCCACGGTAGCACGGGCAATATCCTTACGGCTGCGCTGGCAGGGATAAATCCAGCCGCCATCGCGCAAGTTGCGCCAAGCGGCGAGGTAATGATCGCCGCGTGCACTTTGATCATAGGGTTCGAAATCGCCACCCACATCCGGTCCCTCATCCCAGTCCAGCCCAAGCCAGCGCAAGTCCTCCATCGCCGCATGCGCAAACTCGGGTTTGCAGCGCTGTGGATCGAGATCCTCATTGCGATAGATAATTGCGCCACCAGCATTGCGGGCACGCAACCAAGCATGGTAAAAGGTGCGTCCATGGCCAAGGTGGAGCAGGCCGGTTGGTGTCGGTGCAATCCTTCCGCGATACATGCAAGGCATGTTAAAGGAGAATATCCCTTGGCGAAAAGCGAAAAGCGCGCAATCAGGGGTTTTCGTCAAGGCCTGCGCGAGCGCGCACCCGCAAAAACACCTTTTCACCCTCAGGTGCCAACTGCCGGGTAATCGTTTCAATCGGATACCAGTTGATTAGATCGGTGGACATTTCCAATTGGAATTCCAATTCAAATCCCTGCTCTCGCCTGCGCAGCATTAAGCCGCCCAGATTTAGATCCATAATCGATGCTTCCGAGTGCAAACCAAAGGCTGCAGGATTGTCCAGCACCTCGTTGATGCCTTGCTGGCGCATGTCGTTGCCATTATCGGAAACAATCCCAAAACGCTCAGGTTCATTGGCAACAAAAGCGATGATATTACGGTGATCCGTTAGCGGATTCAAACCGGCTGCGACTGCCTCACCGTCGAGAATTCCGTCGCCGGATGTGTCGGGATTATTGGGGTCGGTGCCGTAAAGAACAATTTCCTGGTAGTTGCTAAGCCCGTCCGCATCGTCATCAGCATGATCGGGGTCATATTGAGCAGTGAAAACAATGGCAGCGGTAATTGTTTCGGTGGCAGGATCCCAGCCACTGAACAACCAGCCGGGTGCTGGCTGGATCAAAGGCAGGGCAGGGGAGTCGCCGTGTGAAATAAGCTGCTCCAGTGCAGCGCCACCGCTATGCGACCCCAGTTCACCGGGTTCAAACCTAATGGTATGTGTTTGCGTCTCAAAACGAGCTTGAATGCTCAGAGTTCTCGTCATCGTAACTTGCAATGGATTATCGCTGCCATCGGCATCACCGCTCCAGGCGACAAATTGAAATCCTTCCGCAGGATTGGCATGGATGGAAACGGTTTCATTTAATAAATATTCATCGCGCGCGGGATCAGTCGCCAACGTGCCACCCAGATCGTCTTCGACGGCAAGGTACAATCGCAGCGGTTCGCCGGAAAGATGAATGGGCTCGGATACGCTCTGTTGATTGTCCCGCAAGCGAAAGTAACTATCCGTGAGGGGCTTTTCGACCTCGACAAATTCCTTGCCATAGATCGTTTGCTGTAATGACCAGGGGCCTTCGCTGTTGCCTGCCACCTCAAGGTCATAGATGGAAGAGGTTTTGTTCCAGGACAGGCGAATCGTGTTGGGATCTTCGGTGCTTTGAACTGATAAAACCGGGTCGAGGTAGTCAGCGGTGTAAAATGTGCCGCTAATGGAGATCAGGTCTTCCGGTGAGCCGCTGATTCCCATCGTAACAACAGTGGTTTGTCCTTGTGCTATATTGGGTCCTGACCAATTGGGGCCAAACAGGTATGTCCCATCGTCCAACTGTCTAAAGACCGCCGAACCCCACGCTCCGGTTAGCTCAGCATCCCCCAGATCCATGATAATTTGCCAGTTGGAAAAAGCCATGGGGTGACTGTGTGTGACATGGATTTCGGCCTGAAAAGAGGCCCCCCATACCGTTGTTGGCACGAACTCGACCACTACATTTGGAACTTCTTTCTCTGCAAGAAAAACCGTGTGATAGTCGGGATAGGCAAGCGGTGGAGTTATCGCTCTTACCGGGCCAAAGGAGAAATTGACCTGGTAAGCTTCAACATCCGGAATAGTCTCGTAGCTGGCATTCGTTAAACTTCCCTCTGCCAGTACCGTTTCGGCGGCAACGGGATTTTTCAGCCAATCCACCGCATTGCCGACACCAACTACCCAAACATCCGGAATCTCCAATGCCCATTCCAGAAACTCGTTCATTGCGGCAACATTCTCGTC
>SKFT01000138.1 GCA_007117865.1 Puniceicoccaceae bacterium
GATCCGCTGGAATTGGTTGCCGACTATGGTGCCGATGCTCTGCGCTTTACCGTCGTTAATATCGCTCCTCAAGGACAGGATATACGCTTCTCCGATAAACGTGTTGAAAACGGTAAAAAGTTTTGCAATAAACTATGGAATGTTTGCCGCTTCCGCCGCATGCAGGATAATGCGCCGGTTGATGATTTGAATGCAATCCTCAGTCGCATCGATGCACAGCACCTCGACAGCGACGACCACGCCATCCTCAGCGGCTTGGCCGATTGCCTCGATGCTGTGGCGGATGGACTCGCCCGCTTTGAGTTCGCAAATGTAACCCACCACATCTACGCCTATTTCTGGAACGATTACTGCGACTGGTATGTAGAGGTCTCCAAAGCCAAACTCGACGATGCGACCACACGCCAGTCATGCCTTGCAATTCAGGATCTGGTGCTGCGGCAACTGTTGATACTGCTGCACCCGTTCACCCCCTTCATTACAGAGGAACTCTGGCATGCCATGGGCTATGGCAGCGAGGATAGCTTTATCCAAAACGTCAATCCGGGTAAAGGCAGTGACCTGCACGCCCACCTCGCCGAGTATGGCATCACCATCGCCGCTGAACGCGTGCACGAAGTAGTGGCCATTCGCGAATTGGTCAGTCAAACCCGCGCGCTCAAAGCACAATACCATCTGGCCAACAAGCGCGATGTCCCTTGCCTGCTGCAAACCGATGTCGCTGGACGTCAACTGGTGGAAAACGCCAGCGACCGCATCCAGCGACTGGCGGGGATCGCGATCCAATTCATTGACGCCCCGGCGGAAGACCTGCCAGCCGCAGTGGTTCAACTGGGCTCCATTTATCTGGATATTTCCCAGGCCATCGACGTCGCGGCGGAAAAAGATAAACTCGGCAAAGAATTGGAGAAACTCAACAAGGCCGTCGCAGCGGGTGAGGCAAAACTCAATAATCCGCAATTCACCCAAAAGGCTCCCGCCAGCGTCGTCGAGGGCGCCCGCGCCCAACTCAACGAAACCCGCGACCGCCGCGACGAGGTTCAACGCCTGGTCGCCGCTTTGACAAACTAATCTCGGTCTTTGAGCCGATAAAGGCTATTACCGTGGTGTGCGACTGCAATTCCTGTTTGAACCTTGCCTTTGCGCCTGCGCCTGCTATCGAAATTACACTTTGGTAATTATTATTTCAGATGAAGCCAACCACCGACACACAACCCGCACAAGATGCCATCGCCGTTCTCGATTTTGGTTCGCAATACACTCAGGTGATTGCCCGCCGCATTCGCGAATGCTCGGTTTACTCTAAAATCTATCCTTTTAACACCAAGGTTAGCCAATTAAAGGCGGATGGAATTAAGGGCATTATCCTTAGTGGCGGCCCTTCATCCGTCTTAAGCAAAAGTTCACCACGCCCGGATGCGGGCGTTTTTAAAATGGGTATTCCCGTTCTCGGCATCTGCTATGGCATCCAGCTCATGGCTCACATGCTCGGCGGCGGTAAGGTGGCAAAAAGTCCGCAGCGCGAATTCGGCCACGGCACCCTCACCATACACAAGGACTGTCCCCTGTTTGCTGGCTTACCAAAGTCATTGCGCGTGTGGAACTCACACGGCGACCGCATTGATCAGCTAGCCAAAGGGTTTTCTCCAGTAGCCTCAACCGAGAACTCCTCATTTGCCGCCATCCATGATCCTAAACGCAATTTTTATGGCCTGCAATTCCATCCGGAGGTCGCCCACTCGGAACTTGGTATCGAGGTCTTGCGCAACTTCCTGGTGAAAATTTGCGGATGCCGCGACAACTGGTCAATGAGTGGTTATATCGAACGCAAGATTACAGAAATCCGCGAGGCCGTAGGCAAGGACCGAGTCATCCTTGGTCTCAGCGGAGGGGTCGATTCATCCGTGGCAGCAGCCCTGATCCATAAGGCAATAGGACGTCAGCTGACCTGCGTCTTTGTTGATAATGGCCTCTGCCGCTTGCACGAACGCGAGCAGGTGCAAAAGCTCTATGGCGACCACTTCGATCTCGATCTTCGGGTGGCACGCAAGAGCGCCGTATTCTTAAAAAAACTCAAGGGAGTGAGCGATCCGGAACGCAAGCGCAAAATCATCGGGCGCACCTTTGTCGAGGTCTTCGATGCGGAGGTTAAAAAACTCAAGGCACGCGGCAACTACCGCTTTCTCGCCCAAGGCACGCTTTACCCGGATGTGATTGAGAGCGTTTCCATCGACGGTAATCCTGCTGCCTTGATCAAAAGTCATCACAATGTTGGCGGCTTGCCCAAACGCATGAAACTGCAGCTGCTGGAGCCACTGCGCGAACTTTTCAAGGATGAGGTGCGGGCACTTGGAACGGAACTCGGATTGCCAAGGGAAGTTGTCTGGCGCCAGCCTTTCCCTGGTCCGGGGCTGGGTGTGCGCATGCTGGGAGCAGTCAACAGGTCTGGACTGGACGTTCTGCGACGCGCCGATGCTATTTTGCATGAGGAAATGATGGCCTCCGATCTTTACTACAAAGTATGGCAGTCTTTTTGTGTGTTCCTGCCAGTGAAAACAGTCGGCGTAATGGGCGATGAACGCACTTACGAAAATGTTATTGCCCTGCGCATTGTCGAGAGCGTGGATGCAATGACGGCGGATTGGGCACGCGTTCCCTACGAGGTATTGCGCACCGTCTCCAATCGTATCATCAACGAGGTCAATGGCGTTAACCGCGTAGTCCTCGACATTAGTTCCAAACCCCCCAGCACGATTGAGTGGGAATAAGTTGGCGCGCAGACAACGGGGTCAGGAAACAGGAAACCACAATCAATATGACAGACACAGATAAGCCAACCGATAGCAACCAGCACTTCATCGCCCGCATCGTTAGTGAGGATTTGGCCGCAGGTAAATTCCCGCAAGGCATACAAACCCGCTTCCCGCCGGAACCCAATGGCTACCTGCACATCGGTCACGCTAAATCGATTTGTCTCAACTTTGGACTCGCCCAGCAGTTTGGCGGCAAATGCAATTTGCGCTTCGACGATACCAATCCCGAAAAAGAAAGTATCGAATACATCGAATCCATTAAGGAGGATGTCGCTTGGCTGGGCTTTAAATGGGATCGTGAATGCTACGCTTCCGACTACTTTGAGCAACTTTATTCATGGGCTCAGCACCTGATCCAAAAGGACTTGGCTTATGTTTGCGACCTTTCGGCGGAGGAGGTACGAAGCCATCGCGGGACATTGACCGAACCGGGACGCAATAGTCCTTACCGCGAGCGCTCGGCTGCCGAGAATCTGGAGCTGTTCGCCGCCATGCGGGCGGGACAATTTGCCGATGGCGAAAAAATCCTCCGCGCAAAAATCGACATGGCACATCCCAACCTCAACATGCGAGATCCGGCACTCTACCGCATCAAACGCTCCCACCATCACCGCACTCGCGACAGCTGGTGTATTTATCCAACCTACGATTTTACGCATGGCCAAAGCGATTCACTGGAAGGCGTGACCCACTCGCTGTGCACGCTGGAATTTGAAGATCACCGCCCACTCTATAATTGGTTTCTCCAACAACTCGCCATTTTCCC
>SKFT01000057.1 GCA_007117865.1 Puniceicoccaceae bacterium
ATCACAGCGAGGCCGCACGCAAAAAACTGCTTTCCATGCGCGGCAGCACGACGCTACTGGAAGCGCTTATCGATAAAATGGCTACTCGGATACACTAGCAGTTGGTCGGCAAAACTTGCCTATTCATCACATTCGCATTTGGTGGAAGATTATGAGTGAAACCAGCGCAGTAAAAAACGTCCTAGGCAAAGCATTGCGTCCCTGTGGGACCACTCCAGTAACAGGATTTTTCCGGGACGGGTTTTGTCACACCTGTCGGGACGACGTTGGCATCCACAGCGTCTGTGCGGAAGTGACTGATTCCTTTCTGAAATTCAGCAAAGCCATGGGCAACGACCTTTCGACGCCACGTCCGGAATTTGATTTCCAGGGCTTGAAGCCCGGAGACCGTTGGTGCTTGTGTGCGGATCGATGGCTGGAAGCTTATCACGCGGGGGTGGCACCGCCGGTGGTTTTAGCTGCCACCAATGAAGCCACTTTAAAAATCATCCCATTGGCCTATCTACAGGCACATGCCTGCGGATAGAATCGACCAAATACAAGAAGCATATGCAAGCCAGACCCAAAGACATACAAATGATCAACAACGAGCTCTGCATCGTGTGGGATGACGGAGTGGAGAGCTATTACCCGGCCGAGAAGCTTAGGGCGGCGTCGCCCAGTGCCGCCAATATCGGTGAACGCGATATTTTCGGCAATCAGTATGGCGGTGAGGGCCCCAGAAAGTTTCCCGGTGTCACCATTGAAGGCTGGGATTTTCAGGGTAATTATGCGATCCGCCCATGGTTCAGCGACGGGCATCAAACGGGACTCTACAGCTGGGCATTTTTACGGGCGCTGGACGAACGCATTAAAGAGATGGAAGCGAGCGAGCCGCCAAAGGAATCAGAACAATAAAAAGAACCCTTTGAGGATGAAAGCTTGCAGTGATAAAGATAAACCGCTACGGCATGAGCATGTTTTTCAATCGCTTAATCGGTTTTTCATTAATGCTTACCCTGGTGGGTCAGGCCACTGCCAGTCTGCCCGAGCTGAGTGCGATTGAGCCATTGGAGTTTGATGAAGCCTCGCAACGCCTAATTGCGCGCGGAGATGCCGAATTGATTGCTGGTCGGGCCCGACTGCGGGCAGACCGAATCACATTCTACCGTGAATATGGATTGGCTGATGCTGAAGGTTCGGTCGTTGCCCAGCGAGATGGCTTAAGGGTTTTGGCAGACCGGATTAGTTTTGATATCAACGATCAAGTTGTGTCGGCGCAAAACTTCCGCAGCGGACTGTTTCCTGTCTATTTAGAAGGCGAGCAAGCAGGTGGTGACCGCAACCGTGTCGACATTCAAAATGGGCGCATCTGGTATGGTGACCCCGGTCGGCTAACCCCCTCGGCGCGTGTTGGTTCTGGCACATATTTAGCTGGCGATTCCATTACAGTGAGGCAAGCCCGACTGCGGGTTGGCCCATTCCCGTTGCTATATTTGCCCCGCTACAGCCATGCATTGGAAGAGCCGCCTTTATCGCTATCGCTTAATGGTGGTTATCGCAGCGATCTGGGCTTGTTTGTCGAATCAGAAACAGTGGCCCCTATCAATCAGTACTTGCGGGCGGGCGCCAATCTCAACCTTTACACGCGACGCGGCGTGCTGGTTGGGCCTGTTGCCCAATACCGTCATGCACTTGGCGACAGTGTGCTGGGTGGCTCGCTCAGCACCGGTTGGATCAGTGACGGCAGCGACAGCCGTCGCGGCAACGATTTCCTCGGTCGCTCAATCAGTCAGGAGCGCGGCTTCTTGGAATGGCGTCACTTACAGCAATACGGGGAGCGATTCCAGATTACTGGAGTCGCCAGCTACTGGAGTGATGCGGAAGTCACCCGCGACTTCCGTCGTCGCCAATTCCGCGACAACCAATCGCCGGACACCTTCCTGGAGAGCAGTTACGCCTTCGATAACGTGATCGTATCCGCCTTTGGACGTTTTCGTCCAAACACCTTTCAACAAGTAGTGGAACGTCAGCCGGAAGTGCGCGTGGATCTGCTGCCAATGGCACTCGGTGAAACTGGTGTTTATCAGCGCGGCTCGCTGTCTTACGTCCGTTTGCAGGAGCGTTCGGTAAATGAGTTACTGGGGCAATCCGTATTGGATAGCGAAATTGATCGCCTGGATGCGACCTACCGATTGCAACGTCCGTTCCGGCTTACTGACTGGATGACGCTCACACCACTGGCGGGAGGGCGCATAACGCACTATGCCAATCAGCAGCAGGATACTGTTTTCAACCCTAATTTTGACAATCGCGACTACACCCGCTCGCTTTATGAATTGGGCTTTGACCTGGAAGCGCGCGCCTATGCAAACTACCCTACCCGCAACCGACTCTGGGGAGTTGATGGACTACGCCACATCGTGCGTCCGGTTGCGCGATATCGTTATTTCTCCGACCCGGGCAGCTCCAGTCAAAACCGGATTGCGGCAATCGACCGCCAGATTTTCAACCTTAACCGTCCGCTGCTTGATTTCAGTGACTTGCGCACCATCGACACCCTGCAGGAAACCCATTTGGTGCGTCTTGGAATTGAAAACCAGATCCTTACCCGACAAGCCGTTTACGGATCCCGCCAACTGGCGGCCTTTAACATTTATCAGGATGTACATTTCAAGCGCAACCAGCGCTACACAGGTGCGCGTGAGCGAACATTGGAGGCGAGTTGGGTGGAGTTGATGTTACAGCCCGCCCACTGGCTGCGTTTCAATGTTATGTCCCGCTTTCAAACTGAGCGCACGAAGCTGGAGGAACTACGAACACGCATCGCATTGGTGAGCGGCGAAATATGGGAGCTGGGTTTTTCGAATGATCATTTGGATACCAAGCTCGATCAATACCGCGTTGATTTCCTTTACCGCCTCAGCGAACGCTACAGTCTGTTGGTGGATACCCGTTATGATGCACGTGACAGTCGCTTTATTACCACTCGCTTTGGCGTTTACACCCGCATTGGCACTGCGTGGGAAGTGCTATATGCGCTAACCTTCCGCGAAAATGCGCAACGGGAAGACGACGTCGAATTCTCCGTGCAAATGAGTCTGGTAGGCCAGCCGTAATCGCATTTCTCCATCCTGACCCACTGCATGGCCAATTCCAGCGACACCCCTTCGATTGCTCCAGCGCGGCAAGCGGAAATCTTTTTGCCGGACAACGACCTGGCCGTTCGCCTGCCTGCTTTTGAGGGTCCGCTTGACCTCCTGCTCTATCTCATTCGCCGCAACGAAGTTGATATTTACGACATCCCCATTGAGACCGTAACACGTCAATACCTTGAAGTTCTCGGTTCTATGAATCAGATGGATCTCGAGTTGGCTGGCGAGTTTTTTGTAATGGCGGCAACCTTGATGTATATTAAGAGCCGCATGCTGCTACCTCAAAAACCGGTAGAGGATATTGATGAAACTGCAGATGAAGGACTGGATCCACGCTGGGAGTTGGTACAGCAATTGATCGAATACAAACGCTTCAAGGAAGCAGCTGCTGGACTTGAGGACCTGATTTTGCACAGTCAGCTATTGCTACCGCGGCAAGTC
>SKFT01000098.1 GCA_007117865.1 Puniceicoccaceae bacterium
AAAGGTTTGAAATAAACCATCCAGGCGGAAAGGAGTCCGAGCAGTAGGCTCAGCAACCAGTAAAAATAAGCCAATTTGGGTTGGCGTTTGATGGCGACGATGAGCACACCGAATAGCAACCAGACGCCAAACTTGGCCCACATCCAGATTTCAAATTCGTTGCCGTAGAGCCGTGCGATGAGTCCAAAGCCCGCGACAAGCATCAACAGCAGACCGATACCGCTGGTCGAGGATGCTAGAATGCGTACATTTTTGGCGTTGGCGCCACTCAATACGTTGGCTATCAAGGCGCCGTAGCCCATGAAGAGCATGAGGATGCCTAGGATGTGGAGGACGTGGTAGATGGCTGGATTCATTTTATCTCAATGCGATGGAGGTCGGGTTTTTGATTAAATACGGCGGTCTTTGGCGCGAAGCGAGATTGGTTGGTCAATGATTTCTGCTAAAACGATGGCGGTGCGGACACTGGCGGGTTGTGCCAGGAGTGTTCGCACGTTGCGGTTGAGGGAGGTGCCGAGGCGCGGGGCTCTTTCGCTGCCCTGGGGTTCAGTCACCCGCGGCTTTCTCGCTGTTTTGTCCAAGCCATGCTGACTGCGCAGCGCGGCGACTTTCTTTTCCGTTTCCTCAATTTGTCGTCGCCGCAATTCCATTTCTTTCGCAAATGGATTTTGGCTGGCGCGATTTTCTTCCCATGAAAAAGACGGATCCGCCGGTCGTTCAGGCCGTCCCGGATGGGCGGGAGCCTGCGGGATATTGGTGGGACGGTTCATGGGGCGCGCCTGCCGACGTTCGCTTGCCATTTGCGGCAGTGCTGGTGGCGTGCCGCCACCAGCTGCTTGCCTTCGCTTGGCTTCGAACTCCTCCTCCGCCTGCCGTCGCCGTTCCAGAATACGCTCACGGATCTCTGCTTGGACCCGCTGTCTTTCGGCTTCCGCTTCCGCCTCCTCGGGCGTCATCGTGCGCGGGTCAAGTTCCTCCTCACTGGAACCCTTCCTGCCGGCCAAGCCGCCGAAGAAATATACGGCGAGGATGATCAGCGGAATGAGTATTTCCAACCAGTCCATGAGCGGGAGTGATGGTTGTTAGCAAAAGGGCTTAGCTTTTGTCGTCGCTTTTGGAGATGGACGTGCGCATATCGGTGTCGGCTTTGACATTGTTGATACGGTAGTAGTCCATGATACCAAGGTTGCCACTGCGGAAGGCTTCGGCAATCGCCAACGGCACCTGAGCCTCGGCTTCGACCACCTTTGCCTGCATCTCTTCGACGCGGGCCTTCATTTCCTGCTCAAGTGCAACGGCTGCGGCGCGGCGGATTTCCGCCTGGGCCTGTGCCATGTTCTTGTTGGCAATGGCCTGCGACTCCTGTAGCTGGGCGCCGACGTTTTCGCCGACGTCCACATCGGCAATGTCGATGGAGAGGATTTCAAAAGCGGTGCCGACATCCAGTCCGCGCTGGAGCACGACTTTGGAGATGGAGTCCGGTGATTCCAGCACGGTTTTGTAAGTATCAGCGGAACCGATAGTGGTCACGATACCCTCACCGACACGGGCGATAATGGTTTCCTCCAACGCGCTGCCAACGTAGCGGTCGAGATTTGAGCGCACGGTAACGCGGGCGCGGACTTTGACCTGAATGCCATCCTTGGCGACACCGTCGATGGTGGTGCGTCCGCTTTGCGGATTCGGGCAGTCAATCACCTTTGGGTTGATGGAGGTGCGCACGGCTTCGAGCACGGACTTGCCGGTGCCTTTGGTGGCGAGGTCAATTGCGCAGGCGCGTTGCCAATCGAGCGTGATTCCCGCTTTGTCGGCGGCGATGAGTGCCTGCACGGTTTGGACGAGATTACCCTCTGCGAGGTAATGCGCTTCCAGCAAGTCAGTGGAGATTTCAATCCCGGCCTTGCTCGCGGTGATACGTGCATCGACGACCAGGGAGCCCGGAACGCCGCGCAAGCGCATGGCGATCAGGTTGAGAAATCCGATTGGCGCCTTGGCTAGCAGTGCGCGCAACCAGATGCTGAAGAAGGATGCGATAATGATTACCAAAATCAGGAGAATCAGGCCGAGAAAGGCGGCAACGATCAGTTGCCAGCCAGCGAGTCCAAGAGGAAGGATTGTATTCATAATTTGCATATTTAGGTGAATGGTAAAATTAGGAGTCAGAGTTCAGTAACTGCTCAGGTATTCAGAATTTTCATGCTGGCTCCTGGCTCCTGAGTCCTGACTCAGGAGTCCTGAGTCCTGAGTCGTTACGCCGTAGGTGTCCATACGAGGCAGTGTCTGCGATAAACGGTAAACCGCAAGCACAAATGGGTGGACGTCCTGCTAAATCACCAAATCATCAAATGTCTTAGCTGGAATTTTCATGCTGACTCCTGAATTCTGGCTACTGACCCCTGAGTCGTTACGCTACCCCTTCTTGACAATGAGCCGGAAGTTGTCTTTTGCTGTTACAACAACGGTTTCATTGGCATCCATCAAGCCATCATTGGAGCGGGCCTCATAACGTTTGCCATCAATGCGAACTATTCCAGTTGGATTGAGCCGCGTCAAGGTCTCTCCGTGCTTGCCGATAATCTCATCGGGGGAGGCTTGGGGGGCATGGCGCTGGTCAATTTTACCAGAGAGGAAGAAGCTCTTGCCCATGCGGGTGTGTTCCAGTAGCTTGAACTCGATAAATACCAATATGACGCCCACCACAACGGTGCCCATAAAAACCAAAATTCCGGCAATCGCACCGTAGTTGGAAACTGCCAACCAGGAGGCCGTAAGCCAGCAGATGACTGCCAGTAAGCCGAGAATGCCTCCAGGCAGCAGAATTTCAAAAAAAATCAGCGTCAGCGCTACGATGATCAGTAAAACAATAGCTGTCATTGTGACTTGTCCTCCTCGACAAGTAAGTCGTATGTGCGTTTGCCAACAACGCGGATACGGCTGCCGCGGACCAGACTGCCTGCCTCGACCACTGCCGAGTAGCGGCGGCCATTGATTTCCACTTCACCAGTGGGGAAGCAATCCGTTACGACGACACCGCTCGCGCCAACAATCGTATTGACCTCGTCGCCGGCGTCCTTGTGGGTGCCGTCGCCGTGTCCCACATCGGTGGCCAGCACCATGCGGTTGAACAAAATCGAATGCGGCAGAATGCGAGCGAGCAGGATAGCGCCGAAGGTAGCCAGACCGATCCCAAGAGTCAGGTTGTAAACCGGCAGGGTAAAGACCTCCCAGGTGAACTCGAAAGTGCCACCCGGCCAGTAGTCCACCATCGCCCAAAGCATCGAGCCAACTACCAAAATCCCTCCCAGCAGCGCAAACACTAAGGTGCCGGGGAAAAACAGCAGCTCGACCAGTATCAATAAGATGCCAATGATGAAGAATACCACGGCTTCATTACCTGCCAGACCGGCGATGTAGTTGCTGATGAAAAAGATGCCAATAAAGATCAGCCCCAGAATGCCGAAAATCCCAAAGCCCGGAGTTTTAAATTCAATGAAAAGCAGTAACAGGCCGAGGCCAATTAGGCCGGAAGCGAGTGGTGCCATCCACTTGGCAATCTGCTCTGAATAGGTCAGTTCAAAGGAGCGAATTTCCCAGCGCCCCTCGCCCCAGCGGGCATCCAGCAGTTGCTCAATCGACTCATACATGCCGGAGCCAAGCAGCGGTAGGGGCGGATCGCCAAAAAGCTGCATCGCCTCGCGCGCGGTCAGGGTCAACAGCTCGCCCGCCGGTTTTACCACATCGCCATCGATCACCAGCTCAAAGTTGGCATCCATCATCGCCCGGATGACATCGCCGCGATAGCGGAAATCCTCACTCAAGGAGCGGATATTGGCCAGCAGGTAGCTCTCGATCTTCAGACGCGCCGTCTCCGGCACATCCTGACCACCCCCCATAACCACTGCCGAAGCGCCAATGCGGCCGCGCGGAGCAAAGTAAATTTCATCCGTTGCCGCAGCAATGAACGAGCCTGCTGAGATGGCATCGTTGTTGACAAAGGTTGCCGTCACACCCTCAAAGCGATCCAGCATCTCCATCATTTCCAGCGTAAAGTCAACCCGTCCGCCCGGCGTATTCATATCGATAATCACCATCTCGATATCATTGCGGATCGCCTCTTTCAAGGCCCGGCGAAGAATAAAGAAATTGGTGCGGTCAATCGCGCCATCAATCGGGATTACGTAAACAGTAGCCAGCTCCCCGCGCGGCTCAGTTGGACCCACCACCAGCGCGGGTGGCGTCGGGTTGAGCGGCACGTATGGACGATTCGGCGTCGCGCGGCGCTCAGCCTCTGCCGCACCTGCTTCGTTATACGCTTTCTCTTTGGCAGCGTTAGCGGATTCCCCATCTTCGTCACCCTGCTTTTCCTCCGGAGCCGCAAAACGTGCAGGCTCGAGAATTTCACGCAGCGGCAAGTCGGTGGCCGACAATCCGCCAAGCACCAACAGAAATGAAAAAACCAGGGAGATTACACTGCGTGACATGCCATTCATATTGCACCAGTCACTGGCAAAATCAAGGCTGCAAAGCCGAAAAGAACAGCGACGCAGTTCCTCGTCAGGAGTTACCCGAAAACTCGGCGGGCTAAACTTGCACACCTTTGCAAGTCGTGCATTGTGTTGGCAGGTTTTTATTCTGGGGATGTTTTAAAGATAGATCACTAATGGACTACTTTTTCGCCTTTTTCCTGTTGTTTTTATTACTGAATATCGCTGCTGCGATGTTTCGCTTGGCGCGTGGTCCGTCTGTTGCCGATCGCCTGATGGCAGCTCAACTGTTCGGTTCCACGGGGGTTGCAGCCTTGCTGGTGTTGGCCGAGTTGCTGAATCAACCAGCCATGCGCAATGTGGCGTTGGCATTCGTTTTACTGGCAGTTATGGTGGTGGTGTGCTTCGTCCGTTCTGGTGTGGTTTGCCGCCAAACAGTTGGAAAGGAGCAGTCGTAGTGGATTGGAACGACTGGGTAACGGTCGCCCTAGTCACAATGGGCGGCTTTTTCTTCATGGCTGGGACCGCAGGGCTGCTGCGTTTCCCGGACCTGTGGTCTCGACTGCATGCACTGACCAAGGCGGACAACCTTGGCTTGGGGCTTTTGGTGATAGGCTTGTTTTTTCAGGCAGACAGTCTTTGGCTGGTTCTCAAACTGAGCTTTATTTGGGGGCTGGCGCTGATCGCAGGTTCGACGGCTTGTTATGCGATTGGGCACTATCACTGGTTGCAACATCGGTCCGGCAAAGGACAAGCAGATAAGGGGGAGGGGGCATCATGAGTGTGCTCAACCTGATCATTGATACTTTGCTGGCCTTGCTGATTCTCGGTTTGGCGTTGCGCGCAGTTGCGGTGCAGAGTCTCTACCAAAGTGCCATCAGCTTTATTGCTTTCGGCCTGATGCTTGCGTTGGCTTGGGCGCGACTGGCAGCACCGGATGTAGCACTGGCGGAGGCTGCTATCGGAGCCGGTTTGCTGGGAGTGTTGTTGATTCACTCGCTGCGTGATTTTGCCGGCGAAGATGACGGTGAGGCAGCCGGTTTTGCAATCAAGCTTGGTCAGTATCCGCGACTGCCGTCATTCTTTATTCTATTGGGAATAGGCATATTTTCCGGGGTTTTGTTGGTGGCAGTTTTGCAAATGCCGGATGGGGGCGGGCTCACTGCTGCCTCGGTCACGGCGCTGGCGGATTCCGGGGTCGATCATCCCGTCACTGCGGTGCTGCTTAACTATCGCAGTTATGACACCTGGCTGGAGATCGGTGTGCTGGTAATTGCGATGCTTGCAATTTTTTGTGCGGGTGGCTTTGAGGGTTTTCGCAGGGGTCAGTGGAGACCAAGGCAAGATTTGATCATTGCGCGATTTGCGCGATTGCTGGCTCCCTTGATGGTCTTGGTTGCCGGCTATTTGTTGTGGCTAGGCAAGGCCTATCCCGGTGGTGCATTTCAGGCTGGGGTTGTTCTGGGGGCCGCTGGGATCATCTTGCAGATGGCTGGCTGGCATTTTGTTGAAGCCATGTCGCGTTGGCTGTGGCAATGGGGGCTGGCAATCGGCTTTGCCTTTTTCCTTTTTGCGGGAATTGGCTTCATGGCCTTTGACTTGGCATTTTTGGAGTATCCGGCAGCTCATGCGGGAATCTTGATTCTTTGGGTGGAATCGTTTGCGACCTTGTCTATTGGCCTAACGATGACTTGCTTTTATGTTTATTTTACGGGTATGGATGCCGATACCTCAGCGGGTGCAAACGGGAAAGGGGGCGCGGGTCATGGAAACGCATGAGCTGTATGGCGTCGTTGCGGTCGGGTTGTTCTGTATTGGCTTGGCGGCGGTCTTTCTGTGTCGGCATCTTTTAAAAAAAATTATTGCCACCAAGATAATCGGTGCAGGTGCCTTTTTGATGTTGATCAGTATTGCCGAGCGGGATGCTGAAATTATTGCCGATCCGGTTCCACATGCCATGGTGATTACCGGCATCGTTGTTGCTGTTAGTGCGGCTGCTTTTGCCTTGGCCTTGGCCAGACAGATACGGATGAAAAGTGGTCAGAGCGAATTTGGAGGTGAGCCAAAATGAGCGCGCTATTCCAGTCTTCCAATCTGCCGGCTTGGCTGGTGCTGGTTCCTGTCATTGGTGGCGTGGTGACCTTTTTGCTACCGGTGCGGTTGCGCGGTGGGGTAGGATTGCTGTTTGCGGCGTTGACCACGCTGCCAGCCTTGTTTGCTGGCTGGCTGTTGACGGGGGGCACGAGTATGCGTCATGCCCTTGGCGGGTGGGAGGCACCACTGGGCATCGCGCTTGAGTTGGACGGACTCGGGGCGGTGTTTATTTTAATGACGGCAGTAGTTGGGTTGATTGTGAGCATCTACGCCCGTGTCTATTTTTCCACGGTGGTGCCGGATCCTGCCCGCGCCTCCATGTTCTGGCCCTTATGGTTGCTGTTGTGGGCTGGTTTGAACGGCATGTATTTATCGGAAGACCTGTTTAATCTCTACGTGGTCATAGAGGTAGTGGGGATTGCGGCGGTGGGACTGGCGGTGTTGTCCGGCAAAACACCTGCCTTGGTCGCTGGTTTGCGTTACTTGATTGCGGCAATCGTTGGCTCAATGGCTTACCTTATGGGGGTTGCGTTGCTATTTGGTGCAACCGGGGTGCTGGATATCAGTATGGCTGCCGCCGCACTTGATAGCGGACCGACTGCGCGCACTGCCTTCGCATTGATATTGCTTGGACTAATGGTGAAGACGGCTTTGTTTCCCTTGCATTTTTGGCTGCCGCCCGCGCACTCCTCCGCCGAGCCTCCTGTTAGCGCAATTTTATCCGCGCTTGTCCTAAAGGGCACTTTTTACATCATTTTGCGCCTGTGGGTGGAGATATTTGATGTTTCGCTGTCCTTTGCCGCCGGGCAAATCGTTGGCGCACTTGGTGCGACAGCAGTCATTTGGGGATCACTGCAAGCGCTGCGACAGGATCGGCTCAAGTTGGTAATTGCCCATTCCTCAGTGGCTCAAATCGGTTATCTGTTTTTGTTGTTTCCATTGATTACGGTGCCACTTGGGGCCTCCGGTGAGGCGGAGTGGGCGATTTTCGCATGGACTGGCGCTATCTATCAGGTGTTAGCCCATGGCTTTGCCAAGGCCGCTTTCTTTCTCGCTATTGGCGTGGTGGTAATCGCATTTGGCAATGACCGACGGGAATCAATTTTAAATTTGGTCGGTCGTTTACCCATGGTAACCTTTGCCATTGGCTTGGCCGGGGTGAGTTTGATCGGCCTGCCCCCGAGTGGTGGATTTTTGGCCAAGTGGATGTTGTTGAAGGCAGTTTTTGCCAGCGGCCAGTGGTGGTGGGTGCCCTTTATTTTGGTCGGTAGTTTGTTGACTGCTGGCTACATCTTCATGATTTTGCGTCTGGCCTTTGCGCCCGCGGACAAGGAGGTGCCAATGCGTAAGGTCCCGCGCGGTTTGCAGTTGTGTGCTTTGCTGCTGGCGATTGCGGCTATTGTGATTGCCTTGCCAGCTGAGTGGATCACCGGGTTGTTGCAAGGCATGTCGGCCTTTGGCGATCCGGTAGAGTTGATGTCCAACGGAGGGGAGGCTGTGCGATGACCCTCAACGTCTGGTTGCCACTGATAATCGTTTGTTCTTCGCTGCTGCCGGGAATCATCATTTTCTTTTTATCGGAAAATGCAATCCGCACACGCACGGTCCTGAACTTAATGGGGGCAGTGTTAAAGTTGGTCTTAGTCGCATTCGTTTATCTTGGCTACCGCAGCGGTGAAGTTTACCTGTTTACTTTTCAGGTCACGGTGGACTTGCACTTTATGTTGCGGGTCGATGCGCTGGCACTGCTGTTTGCCGGGCTTTCCAGCGTGCTTTGGTTGGTAACCACTATTTATGCGATTGGTTATTTGGAGGGTTCGCCCAATCGTCGCCGCTTTTTCGGCTTTTTCAGTATGTGCGTAACCGCCAGCACCGGGATTGCCTTATCGGGTAATTTGGTCACATTTTTTGTCTTCTACGAGTTCCTTACCTTGGCTACCTACCCGCTGGTGGTGCACAGGGGCACTCGCAAGGCGGTCGAAGCTGGACGTAATTATCTTTTTTATACCATTGGTGGGGGCACGGTTTTGTTTGTGGGAATTGTCGCGCTGACGGTATTGGCGGGTCCGGTTGAGTTTGGTCAGGGGGCGCAATTGGCCAATTTTATCGAGGGTCATTCGCTGGAGCTTAAATTGATTTTTTGGATGATGTTGGCGGGCTTAGCGGTGAAGGCGGCCATTTTTCCGTTTCATGGCTGGTTGCCTGTGGCAATGGTTGCACCGGCACCCGTGAGTGCGCTGCTGCATGCGGTAGCGGTGGTCAAGGCGGGCGCCTTTGGCATCATTCGCTTGGTTTACGATGTCTACGGAGTTGAGCTGGCAAGTGAGTTGTCTGTGCTGCCACCATTGGCAGTTTTTGCGGCATTTACGATTATTTATGGTTCTCTGCGTGCCATCTCTCAGGATGATTTGAAAAAGCGTCTGGCGTATTCGACAGTCAGCCAGCTCTCTTATATTGCACTGGGAGCGGCGGTGCCCGGAATGTTGAGTTCGGTTGGCGCAATTGTTCACTTGGTGCACCAGGGGATCATGAAAATCACATTGTTTTTCTGTGCGGGTGTGATCGCTGAAACCACAGGTGCTCACAAGGTCAGTGAGTTGAATGGGATTGGCCGCCGTTTGCCGCTGACCATGGCGGCCTTCACCATCGGCGCATTAGGTATGATAGGGCTGCCGCCAGTCGCTGGCTTTGTTAGCAAATGGTATTTGAGTGTGGGTGCACTTTCCAGCGGACAATCTTGGGTCGTTTTGATTCTGCTCGGTAGCAGTGCGCTGAATGCGATTTACTTTCTGCCGATTATCTTCGCTGCCTGGTTCAAGGAGCCACCCGTTGAAGCCTGGCCGGATAAGCGTCCGAATCGGCGCTTCGAAGCCCCATGGATGTTGTTGTTTCCGCCGTTGGTAACGGCAATTTTTTCGCTGGCTGCCGGGTTGTTCGCGGCTAGTTCCTGGAGTCCGCTCTCACTGGCCAGGCGCATTGTGGAAAGGGTTTATTTTGGATTATGATTTTATTATTGGTCATATTGGTTCCGTTGCTGTTGTCGGCCTTCTCGCTATGGCGCGTGAATACGTCGTGGGTTTCCGCCTTGCTGTTTGCGGGAGCAACGATTCCTGCGCTGCTGTTGGGGTTTGGCTGGGTGAGTCCCGCAACCGTATCCTTTGGCGATTTGCTTCTGGTATTGGAACTCGGTTTGGATCCGCAGAGGCAGGTGTTGCTTGCACTATCTGCGGTATTATGGTGCACAGGCGGCCTGTTTGCCGCGGGTTATTTGTCTGGCCAGCAACGAATCGCAGAATTCCGTTTCTTCTTTTTGTTATCGATGGCCGGCAACCTCGGGTTGATTGTTGCGCAGGATGCCGCCAGTTTTTACACTTTGTTTGCGTTGATGACCTTTGCTGCCTACGGACTGGTGATTCATAGCCGCTCAGACAAGGCAATGCGGGCGGGCAGAATTTATCTGATCATGGCTGTCATGGGGGAGTTGCTGTTGCTCTTTGCGATTCATGCGGCGGTGTCTATTAGTGGCAGTATCAACTTATCTGCAATGGCACAGGCGGTCTGGCTGAGCGAACAAAGGACATGGGTATACGCCTTGGCGATTGCCGGGTTTGGAGTCAAGGTGGGGATGGTGCCACTTTATTTTTGGTTACCCTTGGCGCATCCGGTTGCCCCTACCCCCGCGAGCGCGATTCTCAGCGGCTCAATGTTGAAAGCCGGGTTGCTGGGGTGGATGCATTTTTCGCCCATCCCTTATGGAGGGGCACCAGAGTGGCTGCTTCCACTCGCCTTCCTCGGTTTAGCCGCTGCGCTGGGTGGCGTTGTAATAGGGCTTTTTCAAACCGATCCAAAAACCAATTTGGCTTACTCCAGTATCAGTCAAATGGGATTGTTGACAGTGTTTTTTGCACTCTGTCATGCGTTTGATGCGCCACTTGAGTGGATGCTTCCTGGGCTGGTTTTGTATGCCTGGAATCACGGTATCGCCAAGGGAGTCCTTTTTCTTGGCGTGGGTATGTTGCTAACAAGCGGTAAGCATCTCAGACCTTGGGTGCTGCTCGGTTTATCAGTCGCTGCCCTTTCAATTGCCGGAGCGCCGCTCACAGGTGGGGCACTTGCCAAGGCAGCGCTTAAGGATGCTGGAGCGTTTGCACCTGCTGGACTGATGCAGAGCTTGCCTTCACTGCTTTTTTTATCTTCCTTGCTAACCACCTTGCTGCTTGGACGGTTCGTGATTTTATGTGCCAGGAAGTCTTTTACGCAAACAGCCCAAGCTGGTTTTGCCTGGCAATTTGCAGCTTGGTTGTTGCTGCTGGTCGTAATGGCAACAGGAACCGCCAGTTGGTTTGCGCTGAGGTTGCCGGAGCATTCGCTTGTCTTTGATGTCAGTAAGTGGATAGCAGCGGCCAGTCCCATTCTCGTTGGTGTGCTTATCCTCGCTGTGGTCGCGATTCTTTTCAGGCGTAAGCAATCAACCTCATCCGAGCCATTGATACCGCCGGGGGATGCTGTGGTATGGCTTGAGTTGTCTACGATTACAGTGCGGCAGCTTTGGCGCGTTAAGGTTTTGCCGATTTTATCGCAGCGGATGCTGGATCCGGAGAAAACGCTTTATCGGCTGCTCGGAATCGAAAAGAATGCCCGCCTTGCCGATAGCGGTGAGCGTCAACTCGGGCACTGGAATAGTGTTGGTATTGCGTTTCTAATTGTCTTGTTGGCTCTGGTTTTCTCGCTGTCATGAATACTGCATCCATTAAAATATTCGCCGCTCGCTTGCTGTTGTTCATTTTTTTATGGGCCGTTGTTTCCGGGACGGATTTTGACGAACCCTTTATGGTGGCAGTCATTATTTTACTGGCGACTGCGACCAGCATCCATGTCTGGCCCAAGGGCTATTGGTCTTTTAGACCCATTGGCTGGCTGCGATTCCTACCATACTTCCTGTGGCATTCCTTGTTGGGTGGATGGGATGTTGCCAAGCGCGCGTTATCGCTATCCATGCCACTGGCACCAGCAGTAATTGAATTCGATACTGATACCAGCGAGCTACAAAAGGTCTTGCTTGGCTTGACTATCAGCTTGCTGCCAGGGACGGCCTGCATTGCCGTGGACGGACAGAAGTTGATTATTCACGTGCTTGACCGGAGACTGCAAGTGGAGCTGGCCATACGTGCGCTGGAATCCAAAATCAAAGCCTGCTGCTAGCAGCCGCTTAGATATGAATCGCTTCGCCGTAAACGGCGGCTGCGGCTTCCATCATGGCCTCACTCATTGTCGGATGGGCGTGGATGGTGTGATGGATGTCTTCAGCCGTTGCTTCCAGTTGCATTGCCAAGCCATATTCAGCGATCAACTCGGTGGCTGAGTCGCCAACGATGTGGGCACCGAGGATTTCGCCGTATTGATTGTCGACAATCAATTTGACGAAGCCATCCGGGTGGTTGCTGGCAACGGCTTTGCCCGAGGCACTGAAGGGGAACTTGCCGACCTTGTAGTCGAGGCCTTCCTCTTTGGCTTTTTGCTCGGTGATACCAATACTCGCCACCTGCGGAACGCAGTAAGTACAGCCTGGGAATAGTTTGACGCGCTTGGGCTCGCTGTGGCCAAACATGCCATGTACGGCCTGCACCGCTTCGTAGGTGGCGACGTGCGCCAACCAGGGCGGTCCAATGATATCGCCGGCGGCATAGATGCCGGGCACGGATGTTTGATAGCGGTCGTCCACCACCACGTAGTCGCGGTCGGTTTTTAATTTAACGCGGGCACCAAGCAGGTTGTCGGTGTTGGCTTTTACGCCGATGGCGACCAGCACACTGTCAGCGGTAATCGACTCGGTTTTTTTCTCGCCAACCAAATCCAGGGTGACGGAGTTTTTCCCAACCTTGATGTTTTCCACCTTGGTGGAGGTGCGGCAGTCGATACCCGCTTTTTTAAATGCGCGGCCAACAGAATCGCTGATGTCGTGGTCTTCCACGGGCAGGATCTTGGGCAGCATTTCAACCAAGGTGACCTTGGTGCCGAAGGTGTTGAGGAAGTAGGCGAACTCGACGCCGATGGCTCCAGCGCCCATAATGACAATGGATTTGGGCTGTTGTTGCATCACCAGCGCCTGACGCGAGGTGAGGATGCGCTCGCCATCGGCTTTCATGCCGGGCAGCAGGCGCGGCACACAACCGGTGGCAACAAGGATGTGCTTGCCACGCAGAACCGTTCCCTGGTTTTTGCCAGCGGTCACCTCAACCATGCCGGGAACGGTGATGGTCCCCGTGCCGACAAAGTGCTCGACGCGGTTTTTCTTGAATAAAAACTC
>SKFT01000052.1 GCA_007117865.1 Puniceicoccaceae bacterium
CGTTCACTGCGCTGGGCAAAGTCGTTTTTGCAATACGCTCGCGACGACGGTTTTTTAGATAAAGGTCACGCCGTTTTCGGGATAGTACAAGGTTCCACTTATGACAATCTTCGCTTGGAATGCGCTCAACGATTGGCTGCCATGGATTTTCCCGGCTATGCGGTTGGCGGTGTCAGCGTGGGTGAACCGGAAGAGGAAATGCTTAAGCAGGTGGCCGCCAGCGCACCGGGTATGCCCACGGATAAACCACGCTATGTGATGGGTGTTGGCACGCCGCCGCAACTGCTCAAGATGATCGCACTGGGGATGGATATGTTTGACTGCGTGATGCCTACCCGTCTCGCACGCCATGGTGTTGCTTTCACTTTGAATGGCACCATTAACTTGCGCAACGAGCGCTTCAAAGACGATCAAGGTCCGCTAGATCCAAATTTCGACAATTATACTTGTCGTCACTTTTCACGGGGCTATATCCGCCACTTACTGCAAGCCAAAGAGCTATTGGCCGCTACGCTGCTATCTATTCATAACCTCGATTTTTTCCTACGTTTAATGGAGCAAGCGCGGGAAGCCATTGAAACCGGGAATTTCAGTAGCTGGAGTCGCAATTGGATTGAAAGTTATACCACGACTGAATCAACCCAGTAAGGCTTGCCAGTAATTAAGCCGTTTTTCGACTTGTTCTGGCCCCGGCATTCCCGGCCCCGTGCGACGCGCCAAGGCCAGTTCAATATCAAACACCTCGACCCAATCGGCCTCAAATAAAGGATTGATGGCCTTTACGACATCGAGAGGCACGGCACTCAAGGCACAACCCGATTTTTCCGCTTCTGCAACCAATGCGCCCACTACGTGATGAGCATCGCGGAAAGGAAGCCCCTTTCGCACCAAGTAATCAACAACATCTGTAGCCAACAACAGCGGATCACTTACCGCCTCAAGGCAACGTTCCGTATTGGGCTCCATGCCGAGGATACAATCTGCCAACACCGCAAGGATTAGCTCACATTGATCGTAAGCGTCGAAAACCGGTGGCTTATCCTCCTGCAAATCCCGGTTATAAGTCAGAGGCAACCCTTTCACCATCGTCTGTAAGGCGGTAACATGCCCACACAAACGCCCGGACTTTCCACGAATCAACTCAAACGCATCCGGGTTTTTCTTTTGTGGCATCAAGCTGGAACCAGTGGTGTAACGATCAGGCAAACGAATGAACCCGAACTCTGCGGAAGACCACAAAATGGAATCTTCAGCAAAACGCGAGGCATGCAAACCAATCAAAGTGCAAATCTGCGCAAATTCAATGAATAAATCGCGATCCGCAACAGCATCCATGCTGTTTTCCGTTACGCAGGGCTGACCCTGCTCGTCAACAAACCCCAATTCGCGGGCGACAAAGGCCCGATCAATTGGCAAGGTCGTCCCCGCAATTGCCCCGGAACCCAGCGGACAAACATTGGCCCGCCGCAAAAAGTCGCGCAAGCGCAGGCAGTCGCGCTCGAACATTTCCACATAAGCCAAAAAATGATGTGCCATCGGGACTGGCTGAGCGCGCTGCAAGTGTGTGTAACCGGGGATGTAAACCATGGCGGTGGCTCTGGCACGCTCCACCAATGCTCGCATCACCTGCCGCAAGGCAGCCTCCAACTTTGCAGCATGATCTTTAAACCAAAGTCGCATATCAGTTGCGACTTGGTCATTGCGACTGCGGGCAGTGTGCAACTTGGCAGCAGCGGGCACCCGTTGCGTCAAGGCCTGCTCTATATTCATATGCACGTCTTCCAAGCTGATGTCCCAGCTAAACTCACCCTTCTCAATTGCTTTACCAATCGCCTGCAATCCCGAAACGATCGCATCGCCCTCGGCTTGACTAATAATACCCACATGGGCAAGCATCCGGGCATGTGCCGCACTACCAAGCAAATCATAAGTAGCGAGGCGGGCGTCGAAGGAAACCGACTCCCCCATGCGCATCATCAAATCTGACGGCCCCTCCGCGAAACGCCCTCCCCATGTAACGTGTTTGCCTTTAGCTGTCATATATAAAAGATATTCTTGCGCTTCGTTAGCGTAGTGCAACGATAAAGCCACCAGCTGCCTGAATTGATCGCCTTGAGCAGGCACTCAAATCCCATACAAATCAATTCGTTTTTTTAGCGTCGCACGGGTAATTCCCAAAACCTTGGCTGCTTCAACCTGATTCCCGCCCGCGACCTCCAGCATCCGCTTGATCACTGCCTTCTCAAAAATATCCAATAACAACTTTTTATTGGCCGGATAACAGGCCGCGAATGCCTCATCCATACCGCGGTCAAAATCAGCAATACCAGCAGCAACCTTCTCCGATGTATCATGGGCATTAACACCCAAACTTTCACTTGAATCCATCTCAGCTGCCTCTGCTGTAGACGCATCGGTTACCGTTACAGCGGCAGGATCTTTCAAACCATCCGGGGCAACAGTAGCAACAATTTCGACGGGCAAGTCCTTTATCAGAATTGTCTCCCCTTGCGCCATAACAGCACTCCGGTAGATAACGTTCTCCAGCTCACGCACATTGCCAGGCCAGGAATAACGACTAAGCATAGTTATCGCCTCGGGAGAAATCTTATGCGCCTGCGTCTTATTTTCGCGTGCCAGACGCCGCAGCGTGAACTCAATCAACTGCGGGATGTCGCCTGATCGTTCGCGTAAAGCAGGCAGACGTATGCGCACCACATTCAGTCGATAATATAGGTCCTCGCGAAAAGTCTTTTCTTTAACCATGTCCTCAAGTGGCTTGTTGGTTGCAGCCACCAAGCGCACATTTACCTTAATCGTCTCACTGCCGCCGACACGCTGAATTTCGCCCTCCTGCAAAGCGCGCAGAATTTTGGTCTGCGTGGCCAGTGCCATGTCGCCAATTTCATCCAAAAAGATCGTCCCGCCATCGCAAAGTTCAAATTTACCAATGCGTTGAGTTGTGGCACCGGTAAAAGAGCCTTTTTCGTGACCAAATAACTCGCTTTCGATCAGGTTGTCCGGAATCGCAGCGCAGTTGACTGCGATAAAAGGCTTTTTCGACCGCAAACTGTGTTGATAGATCGCACGCGCAATCAACTCCTTACCAGTGCCACTCTCGCCGGTAATCATCACCGTCACATCGCTGGCGGCTACCTGACCAATGGTTTTGAAAACCGCCTGCATCGATGGCGAAGTGCCAACGATCTCCTGCTCAGGCAACTCCTCCGCCGGGGTCCTTTGTGCCGAGGCGGCTTCCGCCTTACCCAAATCATGCGCTGCGGCCAGTGCACTTTCCGCAAGCGCCAAAATGCGCTTCGGATCGAATGGCTTCATTACATAGTCAAAGGCACCAAACTTCATCGCCTCAATTGTCGTCTGCGTCGTGCCATACGCCGTCATCAGCACAATCATCGCCTTCGGCACCACGCCACGCAAATGTTGCAGGGTTTCCAGACCACTCATACCGCCCATTCGATTATCCAGAAAAATCAATTGTGGCTCCACCGCCTGCGCCTGCTTAATTCCCTCCTCACCGCTGGAAGCCTCCTCCAACCGGTAACCTTTGGAAGAAAGCACCCGCTTCAACGAATACCGAAGGTCGTCATCGTCATCGATGATAAGAATTGTTTCAGCAGCAGTCTGGCTCATTATAGATCAAGATCAATTTAAAAACACATCATCGCACCGCAAAAGAACAAGTGCCGTCACTACCTATCTCTGCGCCAGCATTTTAATGGAGTCAAGCACGTGCCACTCAAGCCATCCCAACGAATCGATATAATATTCTTTTCATAGATCTAATAATATAAACCTGGTATGTTTTAAATAACTGAAATTTTAGGGTTAGCGACAATCGGATTCTTTTAGATCGGCTGCTCCGCAGCGAGCCGCTCCATTGATCTTTCTGTGCCCAGCAATAACAATTCATCACCAGACAGTAACTGTGTTCTCGCATCCAGTCCGTTATAGGTAAGATTATTGCGACGGATTGCAACAACTTGAATATCAAAGTCACGCGACCAATGACATTCACCAAGTGTGCTTCCGTGCAGCTCGCTGCCAGACGGTATTAACAAACGCTTTAAAACCAAATCCTCTATATGGGATTCTGACGCATCTGCTGGTGCGCTGTGCTGCAAGATGGCTTCCGCCTGCGCAAGCGCTTGATCACTTCCCAGTAACAACACTTCGTCTCCGGGGAAAAGTTGTGTTAACGGCCCTACCCTTGCCAAACGTAAGCCCTGTCTCTCAATCCCCACAACCGAGCAGCCGGTATTTTTCCTCAAAGCAATGGACTCAAGGGTTTGTCCAACGGCAATGGAATTGTCCGGTATGGTAAATTCACGGATATTGAAATCCCAATTTCCCCGTCGCCAGTCATCAAACAATATTTTCGAAGAGGAGCGCTTATTCTCACTCAATTGGAATTCAAAATCCGATTCCAAAACGCTGTGGATACGAATAAAGTCACGCCACAAAAAGCCCAATGCAAGTCCCAATATCGACAAAACCAACAATGGGGTCCAACCGCGGGCTAATTCTTTTGGCAACAACACCCAAAGCGTCAAGGCAAGCACCACCACAAATACCACCCGCAGCAATAACCCGATGCGCAGGGATTTAGCCGAGCCAATCCCTTTAACGCGGTGTAAATAATCGCCGATAATCAGTGCGACAGCAGAAAAGTTACGCCAAACCGCAGCGAGTGGCAGTAGGCACAACAATCCCAGCATCAACCAAAAGGTAGGGGCTATCCAGGATTTAATGCTAGGCCCAAATGGCTCGACAAGCGTTTGATACCACTTCCAGGCAAACACGACTACTGTGAACACAATCACCAACTCGACCACAATTTGAATAATCCGCTTGCGTAGAAGTATCCATAGCTTCGGTCCCTGTTTGGCTGCGGAGCGGTTCACGATCAGAGAGCGGCAGAAAAAATGCCAGCGTTCCAGCAGCGGCCAACGACCTACTTCCAAAAAAGCGGACAAACGATCACCCCGCCCGATCAAAACAGGGGAAAGCAAACTCGTGCCGAGAACCACGCCCACAACAATCGCCTGAAAGCTTTCACCAAACAAACCTCCGCCAATCGCCACCCCCGCAATGATAAAGGAAAACTCCCCCAGTGGTGTCACGCAAAAAGCCGCCTGCAAAGCATTGCGCGGGTGCTCTCCACAAACAAAAAGCGATACAAAGGCCGCCAACGAACGCAAACACAACGCAACCAACACACCCAGCAATATCCAACCAAAAGCACCAGGCAACAAAGTCACATCGACAAACATCCCAATAGTGACAAAAAACAGCGTTAGGAAAATGTCCTTGAAACCCCGGAAGGTCCGCTCAATGCGTGGCCGGTAAGTCGTTTCGGCTACCACTACCCCGAACAAAAAAGCGCCCAGCGCGATCGAATAGCCGGCCCAAACCGACAACAAGGCGATACTGAAAAGCAAACCTGCAACACAGATACTTAACGCCTCGCTGTCCTTGCCACGACTAAGGGAAGTAAAGATCTTTGGCAACGCCAACAGACCGCCAACAAAAACCAACAATGCAAACCCAGACAATAAACCTATCGTCGACAGAATCGATACCGTATCGCCACCTTGCTCAACGATCAAATAAGACCCCAAAACCGTCAGCATGAATACCGCAACAATATCCTCCAGCAAAGTAATCCCCATTGCCAATTGACCATACCGTTCGTGGCCAATACCCCGCTCTTCAAGCAGCTTACTAATAATCGCCGAACTGCTATTCATGAAAATCGCGGCAAGTGCCACCGCCGCGCCCGTCGAAAGCCCCCACCATCCGGCGGCTACGCGAATGGTTATAAAAAGGATGACAGCCGTCAACACAGTCGCCAAAACCACAGGCAAGCCCAACTCGCGCAATCGCTCCAAGCGAAAACGCAAACCAATCGAAAACATCAAAAACACCACCCCAAGCTGCGCAATCAAAGCGATACGCTCGCTATCATGCACATAAGGGAAAGCGATTGCCGGTGTCCCAACGATCAACCCAGCCGCAATATAACCGACAACCGGCGACAGCCCCAACAAGCGGGCACAATAGCCCCCCAGTGTGGCCGATATCAGAATTACGGCTAAATCCTGAATAAAAAAAAGCGGGTCAACCATAAGGCATTTATAGTGTCGGTAAAACTACCCCTTAAAGAGAAGCGAACTTAGCAAAATTAATCAAGCAATACCACCGGCAAGCGTCCGTTCGCAAACGGAATCGTCTCTGAGGTCCGGGTCAAAGCCATCCTGATGTGGCTGGGCATATCATCGGCTACCTCCAGTGTATGCGTAAAAGCGGGCTGCCCTTCAGGAACCAACTTCTGCATAAACACCTCCAGATCGTAACGCGCCGAGGAGTCAGCGTTTTCCATGATAACCAGGCTGCAACCGGTGTGCCGACAAAACACATTCCGTCATTTGCGCAAGACCTCAGACTACACCGAAACTCCCCTACACTCACAATCGCTCTGCCAAGTAGCGCGCGCAGCGGTCTGCTTCCGCCAAGGGCCGCCGGGCAGCTTGCAACAGGGTTGGATCTTTTTGCCAATCGCCGAAGGTGACGATTTGGTGGTTGGCAGACAATTCAGCCAATCCGCGACTGTGCTTGCTCTCAACACCCTTGGCGGGCATCGCCAAAACCCCCACCCTCGCACCCGCAGTTAGGGCCTCATACACCATTGACACACTGTCCTCGCTCACCCATGCGACTTCCGCGCTACCCAAAGCTCCGGTCAACCAGTCCGACGCTGTCGCTTCGACCGGAAATACTTCCACTTCAGGTAAAGTCGCCTTCACCTTAGCTAAAAAGTCGTCTGGTGTGCGCGGAGAATTGGTGATACTCCAACGCCGCTGGGGTTCGGCACGCACCACCGCAGCTACCTGCTCAAGCAATCTGTCAGCATCCCAATTGTAAGCGCGGGACGGACCACCAATCAATAGAATTGCACTGCCGTTTTTGACTGCCGGATCGTAACGCATGCGGTTAATCGCTCCGGTAGTGAGAACGCAACCCTCCACCTCTGTTCGCGCACCGGACTTCAGATCATGCCTGGGAATAAAACAAAAATCAAACCACCGCCGACGCAGCGATGGCTTCATCAACAAAACCGTTCGCGCACGGGTCGCCCAACCGGCATACAACAACAGCCAGTGCGTGCTGTGGCCCGCTGCGATGATAATATCGGGACGGGGAAGCTGTGCGATCGCTTCGCGCAAGCGCGAAAAACGCTGCAAACAGGACCCCCCATACGGCAAATCAATCACATGCGGCGACCAAGGTTGAATCCGCCCTAATGCTTCGGCAAGCCCAAGACTCTGGTTCTCGTGCCCGCGTTTGCCATCTGAAAGGATCCACAAAATGCGCATATCCGCTATATCGTCCTGCATTTTTCCAACGGGCAAGATAAAAGAAGGTTATTAATGTCCAAAAAATATGTGATTAGAGGAATTGGCACGGAATCCGCTAATTAATAATTGTTCTTTGAGGAGTTAGGGTATCAAAGACACTGCAGAAAAAACTGGCGCGGGGTTTAGGGGTAGACCCCGCGCCCATCTGCAGAGTCGAAAAAACCAAAACTTAAAAAAAAAACAAAAAAAATGAAACATTTTGGAAAATAGCTTTTCTAATCAACTATTAGGTTTTCTCCCGCAAGGAAGTTTGGGGTAACAGATAAAATAGACAATACTTGGCGCGCGGTTTAGGGGTAGGCCGCGCGCCATTTTTTTTTTGGCTTTCGCGTTGCCATTGCGCCATTGAACCTCTTAATGAGGTCTTTTAGTTATGGGAAAAAGCTTGTTTGAAAAAGTTTGGGAGGCTCACAGCGTGCGTCAATTGGCAAATGGCCAGACGCAATTGCTCATCGGCACTCATTTAATACACGAGGTCACCAGCCCTCAGGCCTTTGGCATGTTGCGAGACAAGGGAATACCCGTTCGTTTCCCCCATCGGACCTTTGCCACGGTTGATCATATTGTGCCAACCGACGAGAAGAGTGAACCCTTTTCGGATGCACTCGCTGATGCCATGATAAAAGAAATTCGCCGCAACTGTGAACAGCACGGTATCACTTTCTTCGACCTGGCCAGCGGCAAGCAGGGTATCGTCCACATCGTTGGACCCGAACAAGGTATTACGCAACCAGGCACAACCATCGCCTGCGGTGATTCGCACACCTCCACCCATGGTGCTTTCGGAGCTATCGCATTTGGTATTGGCACCAGCCAAGTGCGCGATGTACTAGCCACCCAAACCATAGCGCTCAACCGCCTTAAAGTGCGTCGCATCAACGTGGAGGGCAAACTGGGGCCGGGAGTTTACGCAAAGGACGTCATCCTGCACATAATTCGCTTGCTTGGCACCCAGGGTGGCACTGGATTCGCCTACGAATACGCAGGCTCGGTGTTTGACAATTTCACAATGGAAGAGCGAATGACCGTTTGCAATATGTCCATCGAGGGCGGCGCACGGGTTGGCTACGTCAATCCGGACCCAACCACTTTTGACTACCTCAAGGGACGTCCCTACGCTCCCAAAGGTGCCGACTGGGATGCCGCTGTAGAGCGCTGGAGCAGCTTTGCTTCAGATCCCGATTGCGCATACGACGATGTGGTAACTATTCGCGCTGAGTCGATTGCTCCCACCGTAACCTGGGGCATAACGCCAGGTCAGGCGATTTTTATAAATGAGAATATCCCTGCTGCCGAGAACGCCAAAGACGCTGCTGAAAAAGCCTCCATCGAAGAAGCGCTCGAACACATGCACTTCATCGGCGACACACCTATTCTCGGAACACCCATTGATGTCGCCTTCCTCGGTTCCTGCACCAACGGACGACTCAGCGATTTACAAGAAGTGGCCCAATACCTGCGCGGTCGCAAGGTCGCCGATAACGTTAAAGCCATTGTGGTACCTGGCTCACAAGGAGTTTCCATGATCGCCGAGCAAATGGGTCTGGATAAAATTTATAAAGATGCCGGATTTGAATGGCGCGGCGCAGGATGCTCCATGTGCCTGGCTATGAACCCGGACAAACTGATCGGCGACCAACTCTGCGCCAGCTCATCCAACCGCAATTTCAAAGGGCGCCAGGGCAGCCCCACCGGACGCACACTTTTGATGAGTCCGCTAATGGTTGCGGCAGCCGCCGTTGAGGGTAAAGTTGCCGACGCTCGCGAAGTTTTTTCCGTGCATGAAAAACAGACTGCCCTAGCCTAACCCTCTCATCATTAAAATTTAATTATTATGGCATCCGATCCCATTAAAAAAGTCAGTGGCCGCGCGGTTTTCGTAGCCGGTGACGACATCGACACCGACCGTATCATTCCAGCCCGCTTCATGAAGTGCATAACCTTTGATGGTTTAGGCGACTATCTGTTTTATGATGTGCGTAAAACGGAAAAGGGCGAAGATAAGCCACACAACCTAAACGATCCCAAGTTTGCAGGCGCCTCTATTCTGATAAGTGGTAACAACTTCGGTTGCGGCAGCTCCCGCGAGCACGCGCCACAGGCAATCATGCGCGCAGGTTTTAATGCTGTCATCGCCGGCAGCTTTGCCGAAATCTTCTTTGGCAATAGCACCAACCTCGGGATCGTCTGCGCATGCGCCAGCGATGCCGACCGCAAACAATTGGTGGCAACAATCGAAGCAGAGCCTTCCACCGAAGTCACCATTGACGTTGTCAACCAACAAATCCAATTTGGCCAATATTCCATTCCATTTGAAATTAAACCCGGTGCCAAAGACAGTTTTCTCAGCGGCAGTTACGACCCATTGGACGAATTGCTGGAGGGCGCGTCCTCTGTAGATGCTGTTGTAAGTCAACTTGCCTACATGCAGGGTGCCTAGCCAAAAATGGATTTGCTGCAGAACGCCGGATTTTTCATTTACCCGTTGGCAGCGTGTTCCCTGCTGGCCGTATTCATTGCGGTTGAAAGGATACTTGCATTGCGCAGTAAGCAAATTGCTCCTGCCCCCCTACTCGAAGCCATCGTTCAAAGTAAAGCACTGCATGCCTTAAACGCAGATAACCAATCCGCACTCGGCCGCATCGTCACTTTCGCCAGAGAAAGGGATGCGGCTCCCTCCGCACTGCTCGCATTTGCCCGCCTGGAAGTAAACCGCATGGAGCGTGGACTCTTTTTATTGGAAGTCGTCGTGGGCGCTGCCCCGCTCTTGGGACTACTGGGTACCGTAACAGGGCTCACACAAGTATTCGGCAACTACTCCGCTGAAACCGGAATGCCCGATCCGGCCTCTTTTATTCAAGGAATCGCACTAGCACTGACTACGACTATCCTGGGACTGACGATTGCTATCCCGTCGCTGCTTGCGCATTCATGGCTTCAGCGCAAAGTCGAAGCACATGCAGCCCGCCTTCACGTGGCGGTTGAATGTTTAACCGGCGTCGATGAAGCCGAACGGAAGAAAACCTAATGGAGGAGCGCGATACGGCAGTTAAACCACACCAACAAGCGTATAGCGGCTTATTTGGCGGCGGCTTAGTTGAGCGCCCCCGTAAATCCCCGCAGATCAATATCGTTCCCCTTGTCGACGTACTCACAGTACTGTTGTTCTTCTTTTTAGTCACCATGCAATTCCGGCAGCTAAGTGCACTGAATCTTACTTTACCCGATATCCAGACTGCCGGTCAAAGTCAGATAGTCGAATCCGTTATCATTGCCATAGCTGCCAACGGAGCTCTTTTTTTAAACGAACGTCCTGTCACCGAAGCAGAATTGCGCGAGGGTGTGCGTATTCTGGGCAACCAGTCACCGGAAACTCCCGTTCTTCTCATGGCCGATGAAGCAACCGCCTTGCGCTACATAACTATGGTAATGGATATATGTCGCAGCAACCGTCTCAACCGAATCCGCCTACAATCACGATAATCTCCAGCATCAGTTATTCCTCAAAATGCACCGGCTTGGCTCAGTATTTTTCGATAAGCCTCTTCCAGGTCCACTATTTACCCTTGGTTTCTTTATCTTAATATTGAGCTCAACGATGGCTGAAAGCACCTTACCCGAGGTCGGCTTTCGCAATCACATAATGCCCGCCAGTCTGCGTTTTTCACAACCCACTCCGGCATTTGACCCCGAGAATCCATTGTCGCCACTTGGTGATTTCCAAGCTGGTATAACTGTCCGCGTTTTGGAAGTTGACCCAAATTATCCACACTTATGGCGGGTAGCATTTGATCGCAGAGGCGCCGAACCTTTGCTAGCTCTTATTGAAATTCCTATCGCTACCACTCTGAGCGGACGCGGCTGGGAGGATTGTGAAAAGTTGCTCGCTGGCTTTCCTTTACTGGATCGGTTATTGCGTCATCCCAATCCTTGGTCGCCAGAATCGCGAATACACCCCGGCTCCATCCTATCTGAAAGCATTTTGGTAGAAGCTGGAGCCGAACCGCCATATGGCCGGTTTTTATGTGGTCAACTGCGCAACAATGAGGTCTGGAGTTTAATACCATTACATGTGGTTTTTGATATATCCAGCGCAGAGCGTCCGAAATATATTGTTGAATTCTGGAGTAAAGGTGAAGCCTATCGCGTGCGTGGTTTCAGAGGTGAGCCCGAACGCAACCTGCTTAGGCGAAATCTCAGTCAACTTGCCGGCTTTTTTGATCCCTCAGGAAATAGCATGCAACGCGAACGTGGAAGCAATCCCTATATTCGAGGCTTGCGCGACAATGTTGAGTATTTCCACCTACCTAATGACTTGCGCGTAGCTTTGCACTTTCACCATGGTGAATATCTTTTTCTCGAAATCGAACAAGCCAGTGCGGCAGCGCGCGCAAAAACGATTGTTCGCTCCCCATCAGAGTTGGCAAGCTATCTACAGGAACAAGTCGCTTGGCACGATGAAAATCTCAGATATATTCGTAACATCCCAATGATCAATCAAGGCCAAACCGCCTACTGTGTCCCAGCAACTATGGCAAGGGTGCTTCAGTTTTACGGTTACGATGTTCATACCCATGCACTCGCCATGCTGGCAAACACCTTTGAACAGCAACACTTGCTGGATGGCGGCACAACCATTACGGATATGCAACGTGCCATGCGCAGAATAACCGATGGCAGTCCCTTTCGCCTGCGAGAACTCAAAGATAGTCAAGCCTCAAGCATAAGACATTCCATTGACTCGGGGTTACCGATTATCTGGCAGATTGATGGGCACCTGCGATTAATAATCGGCATTTCCGATGACGGTAGTAAAATTGTCTATTCCGACTCATGGGGACCCGGACACGATTTCAAAGTTATGGACTACATCCTTTTTACCCGATATAATCGCGGCATGTGGGTATTGGAACCGCGCTAATCCACCAACCCAATAACCCCTTTTCAACTCCTTTTTTATAAACCAGGTATATAGTTTTTCCTAATGAAACGAATTTGGGCGATGAACAGCCGGAGTTGCTGAGCTGTCAAGCAAACGCTTGACATGAGGTCATTTGATTGGCCAATTGAGTGCTTTTTATCCATTTTAAATTGCTATGGCATCACCCACCGAAATCCGTAAAGGCAAGGTACTCGACCACCTTGGTTCTCCACACCTTGTGCTGGACATGCAGCATCGCACGCAAGGCCGACAGGCGGGCTTTGTGCAAGTGACGCTGCGCAATTTGAGCAGCGGTTCCAGCACCACCCAAAAATTCCGCTCCACTGACAGCGTAGCCTTCATGCATACCGAAACACAGAAGCTGGAATTCAGCTATCGCGATGATGAAGGTTACCACTTCATGCATCCGGAAACCTTCGAAGACACCATCCTGACGGTGGAACAAGTGGAGGATGCCAAAGACTTTTTGGTAGAGGGTACCACCTACTC
>SKFT01000128.1 GCA_007117865.1 Puniceicoccaceae bacterium
GACCCCATTCGTGTGGATGAGGAAACTGTTTATACGATTGTCGTTCGCAATCAGGGCGATTTTGAGCCGGTAAGCGGCATGTTGGAGCTGGCTTTGAGTGAGCAGCTGCAAGCCGTTTCGGCTGCCGGCGATTCTGTTGGTGAAATTAATGGCCAGCTCATTACCTTCCCCCGTATCACATTGGAGCCCGGACGCGATATTCGTTTGACGGTAACAGCTCGCGGTAAGGCAATTGGTCCCGGTCGCGCTATCCTGCGTTTCACTGCCGACTTCATTGAGGAGGCGATTGTGAATCAGGAGGCGACCAACGTCTACTGATTGGGCCAGCTTTACTATCTTACGCCATGGTGCATCCCTCCTTAACGGTTTTCCGGGAGCAGGCCCACAAGGGCAATGCGATTCCCGTTTATCTGGACTTAGCCGCAGACTGTGAAACTCCCATGGGGGCGTATACCAAGCTGCGTGATGCTGGCAGTGATGCCTTCTTATTTGAGTCAATCGTGGGTGGCGAGCAGATCAGTCGTTATTCCTTCGTCGGCTGTTCGCCGCGCAAGGTATTCGCCATTGGCAACGAAACGACCCAGGTGCGCAGCAAGGGTGGGGCGACGGAGACCTTCCCTACGCCCGCAGATCCGCTGGAGTGCATCCAGCGCGAAATGGCTGATTACAAGGTGGTCGAAATGCGGGATGGTCCGCCTTTTTCCGGGGGTGCGGTTGGCTTTATCGGCTACGAATACATACACCGCGTCGAAGCCACTGTGGCGATGCCTGAGGCGGACCCGGTGGCAATGCCCGTTCTTTACTTCATGCTGACCGACGCAGTTGTCATATTTGACCACGTCCGACAGTTACTGCGCATTTGCGCCTACGCGCACATTGATGCTGCGGCGAGTGTGGACCAGGCTTATGCCAAAGCGCTGGAGGAGGTGGAAAGGGTGCAGCAACGCCTGCGTCAACCTGCTAATTTGCAGGCAGTCGAATTGGGTGCAGTGTCGGTGGATGCGCAAATTCCTGAGGGTAACATTCCACGCGCCACATTTGAGCGTCACGTGGACAAGGTCAAAGATTACATTCGCGCTGGTGACGTCATCCAGACCGTTCTCTCGCAACGTTTTGAAACCCCTTTCCCAGGTTCTGCAGTGGATTTATATCGTGCCTTGCGGACGGTCAATCCCAGTCCGTATATGACTCTCATGGAAGCGCCGGATTTTGCAATCATTGGTGCCTCTCCGGAGCTGCATGTGCGCTTGACCGGGCGCGAGGTCGAAATTCGTCCCATTGCCGGCACCCGTCATCGCGGTATGGATGCAGCGGAGGATGCGCGGCTGGCAGACGATTTACTGGCCGACGAAAAGGAACGTGCCGAACACCTCATGTTGGTGGATCTAGCCCGCAATGACATAGGTCGCGTCTGTGCCTTCGGCAGTGTGGCGGTACCTGCTTATATGACGATTGAGCGCTACTCGCATGTCATGCACATCGTCTCCAAGGTGACTGGAATGCTGGCTGAGGGTAATACGGCATTTGATCTGGTGCGGGCCACTTTCCCAGCCGGAACCCTTACCGGTGCGCCAAAAGTACGCGCCATGCAAATTATCAGTGAGATTGAAAGTGAGCGGCGCGGCGTTTATGGCGGCGCGATTGGCTACTTCAGTTATGATGGCAATCACGATTCCTGCATCGGTATCCGCACCGCGGTTTTAAAACAAGGACAGCTATTTATCCAGTCAGGTGCCGGGATCGTTGCCGACTCGGTTCCGGCTTCCGAATTCATGGAAACGGTCAATAAGGCACGCGCTATGCTTAAAGCGGTAAAACTTGCGGAATATTTTAGCGGGCAAGTGACTCACACTTATAAATCCGGTAAATAAGGTTGATTAGAGCCTGTGCCGGTAACACCACAACAACCGGCATAAGCCAGCAACTAGGAATCAACCAATATGAAGCCAGCCAATACGTTAGAGAGCTACGACGAATCCGTTTCAGAGTCAGCCATGAGCGGTTTTCTAATCCGTGATGCCCATATCCCCCGCAACGGGGATGAGGCGGCTGAGTATCAAGATGCCCGCTCCCTGCCATCTTCCGAGCGCAACACCATGCGCATTTATTTGCAGGAGATAGGCAAGACCCCATTATTGACTCCAGATGAGGAAGTCACTTTGGCAAACCGTATTCAACGGGGCGACAAACGGGCTCGTGACAAAATGATTTCCGCCAACCTGCGACTGGTGGTCAAAATTGCCCATGACTACGTGAATTTTGGTCTACCGCTGCAAGACCTCATTAGCGAAGGCAATATTGGCTTAATCAAGGCGGTCGAGCGTTTCGATCCGACCAAGGGAGGCAAGCTTAGCACATATGCCGCCTGGTGGATTAAGCAGAGCATCAAACGGGCACTTGCCAACCAAAGCAAGACCATCCGCCTACCCGTACATCTGGTTGATAAAATCGCTAAAATGCGCAAGGTCACCGCACAATTGGCTGACGAACTGGATCGTGAGCCCAGCGATGAAGAAATCGCCTATGCGATGGAAATGCCGGTGAATAAGGTGGCGCATTTGAAAACTGTCAGTGTCCGTCCCAGTTCCCTGGATGCACCAGTGGGCGAGGGCGAAGACACAAGTTTCGGTGAGTTGGTCAGCGACGAAAACGCCAGCACTCCGTTTGAAGATCTGACTGTTAAGAGTATCCACAACGATATCCAGTCCATGATTGCTCAATTGGATGGCCGTGAAGGCGAAATTATCCGCCTGCGTTTCGGCTTGGACGGCAGCCAGCCGATGACCCTTGAGGAAGTGGGTGACCACTTCAAGGTGACTCGTGAGCGTGTGCGCCAATTGCAGAACATTGCCCTGCACAAGATGCGTCGAATGATGGTCGATAATGAGCGCCAGCGCAGCCGCGAAGAGATCCATGAAGAGGAAATCGAACGCAAGAAGATGGAAGTTTTGCACGAGTTCTTCAGTCAGCGCGGTGCCAAGGCCTAGCATTTTTAAATGGATTCGGTATTAGACCGAATTTGCTCTGGCAAACGTGCGCCCCTTCCTTACAAAGAGAGGGATGAATCCAATATTTGCTCTGCAAAGCACGACAGTAATAATAAACGCTTACAAACTATTCCTGTGGATTCTTTTGTCGGCGGTTTTATGCTTATCTGCCAATGCTGAGTTCGGCGGTTTACAAAAATTGGAAAACTTGCGTCTGGTCTCGCATCCTTCCAATGATGCCGATAGCTTCAGGGTTACCGACGGCGAAAGCGAATGGTTTTTGCGGCTTTATTTTGTGGATGCCCCCGAGACGTCGGCTGATTCGGAGACGATGGTGCGCCGTCTGCGTGAGCAAACGCGTTATTTCGGTTTGGCGAGGCACGAAGATACCATAAGCTTCGGACTTAAAGCCCAGCAAGCGGTGCAAGAGTGGTTGGCGGAACCATTTACTGCCTACACGGTTTTTGCCGATGCAATGGGACGCTCTACAATGCGGCGTATTTTCGCCTTTGTGGTTACAGCGGATGGCCA
>SKFT01000075.1 GCA_007117865.1 Puniceicoccaceae bacterium
GCCAAGGCCATGGAAAAGGATGCCAATATTGTTTTGGCGACCGATCCGGATGCCGACCGCATGGGTGTGGCAGTGCGTGCGGATGATGGCGAATGGGTGTTGTTGACGGGTAATCAAATCGGTTCTCTTCTGGCTGATTATCGCATTCGCACTTTAAAAGAAAGTGAATTGTTGCCGCAGGAGGGTTCGGCGAATGCCGCTCTGATTAAAACATTTGTCACCAGTCCCCTGCAGGAGGCAATTGCCACCGCTCATGGGATCAAGACTATCAATACCTTAACGGGCTTTAAGTGGATAGGTGAAAAATTGCGTCACTACGAGGAGGCGATGAGTGAGCAGTTGCATGCAAATGAGGGCTTATCCCTCAATTACGACCGCACATCAATTTGGACTCGGGCGGAACTTTTGTTGGAATATTCCACCTTTGTCGTGTTTGGCGGCGAGGAAAGCTATGGTTATATGCTCAGCGACCTTGTTCGCGACAAAGATGCCAACGCCGCAGTATTGCTGTTCTGTGAAATGGCTGCATACTATACGGCGCAGGAAATGTCGTTGGTTGAGGCATTGGATGCGCTCTATTATGAGCACGGGTTTTATTGCGAGCAGACAGTGAATCTGTATTATGAAGGGGCTGCTGGTAGCCAGAAGATTATCAACATACTGGATTCCTACCGCGCGTCACCACCGAAAAAGATCGGAGCCAATGCGGTGCGTCATAGCACGGATTTTGGCCAAGACGACATTCGCGATGCCGACGGCAAGCGGATACCTCCACAGGACTTTTTCTTTATCGAACTCGACAATGGCTATAGTTACGCTGTGCGCGGATCGGGTACTGAACCCAAGATCAAGTTCTATCTTTTTGCCCACGAAGCGGTCGGAGAGGATGAGGACTTGGCTACCATTAAAGCAACTACACACGAGCGCATTGAGGCCCTTGGCAGCGCTATTCGGACGGATGCGGAAGCGCGTGCGCATGGGGGCAATTAAGCACTGATGGTGCGTCGCTTCTTGTATGCTATTTTATTGCTTTGCACTGTATTGGTGCTTGCGGCCCTGGCTTTGTGGTTGAGTGCCTCATGGTGGATTCCCCGATGGCTCCCGCTTATTGCGGAGCGCTACGGTGTCGGCATCGAAGCCCTTGAAATAGATGACAATGGCAACTGGCGAGCTGAATCCGTCCGCTACCAACATGCCAACTGGCAAATAGTTGCAGATGGGGTCGCAATACCATCACCCTTGCGCTGGGGATGGTCGCTTTGGCAGGGGACTGTCGATCAGGTCGGCGACATTCGCGTGGCGCAACTGCTGCTGAAACAAGGCGAGCAGGGTGGTGATGCTGAGAGTGATTTTTCGCTGCAAGAGCTTTCTCCCGCCAGTTTGTGGCAACAACTGGAATCGGCACATGAGTTAATCGCGCGTTGGTTGCCACCTATGTATTTAGCCAGCTGGCATTTTAATGGGCTGCAGCCTGCTGCCAATATCAGCGGCGCTGACTGGTCGTATGCCAATGGCGCATTGCGCGGACATTTGAGCTTTGGCACACTGGCGCCTGACCTAATAGCTCGTGTTGCCGTCTTGCGTTCCGCCGAAGCAAGCTGGGCTTTTGACCTCGTGCTGGAGGGTAATTATATGGACTGGGAGCAGCCCCTGGAGTCGGTCTCATTGGAGCTATCCTGCTACCTCATGGAAACCCATTTGTTACTGCGTGCGTTGCAAGGCAAGGGATCCTGGTTTGAGGCACATTTGTCGCGTCCTGTGCAAATGGATTTTCGCGGACCCACCATCAATGAAGACGCACGCCTTATGCTGGAAGTGGATTTGTCGGGACAATCCATCATACCGCTGGAGGGTCAGTTTTCCGGCTGGTTGGATTTCACTAGCGGTGTGTTGGATTTAACCGGCCAAGGTGCGCTGGCATTTGGCGGCCAGGTAAGTCAGCTGGTCTATCGTGAATTTCCCGAATTATCCGCCGATTTGCGTGGCCATGGCGATTGGAATGGAGTCCGTCTGCAATTACACGAAGCCACCCTTTCCGCGCAGCATGATGAATACGGAGAGTTGCAATGGAGTGGCCAGGGTAGTTGGCAAATGCAAGGTAATGTGGCGTCAGCGAGCGGGGCGGTGGTAATGCGTAATGCATTGGCCAGCGTGAGTAGTGAGATTGTCGCCAGTTATGAGGGCGACACCCTGGAAGCGACAATTGAAAGCTTGAGTCTGGTGGCAGATGACTTGCCAGTGCTTATGTTGATGGAACCCCTTAGCGTGCGCTTGCCCAAGGTCACGGAGGGCCAGTGGCGATTGCTGGAATTGGATCCTTTGGTGTTGTCAGCCGCTGAGACGGGGACTCATCTGCGCGCAGCATGGCAGCCCGAGCAAGCGCTTTCCCTATCCCTTCGCAATCTACCGCTGCGGCTTTTCTCTCCTTGGCTGGATATTCCTGAAACCTTGAAGGAATTGCAGGTGGAAAGCTTTGAGTTGAAGGATTTTAATTGGCAGAATGACTTGGATGGAAGTGTTGAATTAAGTGTTAGCCTGGCAGCTGTTAAGTGGCAGGAAGCGGAGATTTCCACACAAGCTGAACTCGCAGTCAACTTATCCACCGATGGTCTGCGGGTTGACCGGCTTGAGTGGATTGTTGATGATGTGTTATTGGCGAGCGGCGCGCTGCATTTACCGCTGCGATTTATGATTCCTCAAGCGCCCTCCAAAGCATGGCTGCAATTGAGCGATCCCGCGCAATGGCAAGGGGCGTTGTCGCTGAATGTACCGACCAGGGCTGCTGAGTGGTTAGCTGAGGCAAGCGGTGTAACACTGGGCGAGAGTATCATTGAATTCAGCGTTGAAGGCGAAGGTGAAGCGGTAGCCATGTTTTTGGAGGTATCGATCGATCAAGTGCAATTGCCTGCGCGCGAGGGATTGGATGCGAATGCATTGATCGCTGAGCGTATTGCACTTTCGCTACGGGCTGACCGCGAAAAAATTGTGCTCGAACAGGCTTTGGTCAGCTGGGGTGGGGGTCGCTTGGCAGCGACAGCAGAGTTGCCAATTGACGAACTGATAGCAGCGGGTCATGAAGTTGCCCTTGAGCGTTTGCGCTCGGGTGAATGGCTGGATTGGCTAACTGCGGATGTCGATCTGGATCAGTTTAGCGCGGCCTTTTGGCAGGATCTTTTACCTCCCATAGTGCGCCCGGACGGCCGATTGCAAGGACGCCTTTCGGTGCGTCCTGGACGCGATTTTTCAGGCGAGCTGATTGCCAGTGACTTTGCCTTGCGTCCGACCTTGACCGTGCAAGCCGTTGAATCCATACAAGCGCGGATAATTCTCGATGGCAGCCGCATTGAGGTGCGGGACGCGGGTGCCAGAATCGGTGGTTCTTCCGCTAAACTACTCGGCTATATCGATTTTTCCCAGCGCGATCGACTGGAGTGGAATCTGCAACTGAGTGGGGACAACCTGCCGCTGGTCAGAACCGTTAATATGTTGTTGCGGGCCGATGTGGACCTTCGC
>SKFT01000113.1 GCA_007117865.1 Puniceicoccaceae bacterium
CGGCTCGATATCTGGCACACCTTCAACCACGTCCTACGGCGCCTCTCGGAGCGCATTCACCATGGCGAAATTCATGCCGAGCAAGTAACGGTATCGGACCAAATGGAGCACGTGTTGCTGGTCTTGCAACAACGCAAAAAATTCAAGTTCACCGAAATCTTCGACGACACAGTCTCTGTAACAACTGTCGTAGCGACCTTTCTCGCGATTCTCGAACTGGCAAGATTGCAAAAATTGAGTCTGCGTCAAGATGCCACTTTCAGCGATATTGAAATCACTGGCTTTGAGATATCATGACAATTGCAAGTAATATCTTAATTTTACATAGAATCGCTCAAATTTATGACAAATGCAAAAATTATGCATTTTGTTTGCATTTGATTAGGCATCTGTCAGGATTTGGACGATGCATTATTGCTCAAACAGGCATGTTCGCAGTGGTTGCGGACGAGGTTTCTCGTTGATCGAGCTCTTGGTCGTGATGGCCGTGATCGGCTTGCTGGTGGTTATTGGTTCCAGTGCCCATTCACGCGTTACCATGCTCGCCAATCAATCCCAATGCGCCTCCAACATGCGCCAGATCGGTGTCGCCCTGCGGATGTATGCGAATGTCAATGGCGACGATTTGCCGGGGATTGCCCACTCGCGACCGCGCGAGGAGTCTTGGATTTATACGCTGGCACCCTTTTTGGATAATTCTAATGCCGTTCGCCTGTCTCCTGCCGATCCGATGTATGAGCAAAAGCGCCGCTATGATACGGCGACCAGCTATGTAATGAATGATATGATATTTCTCGAGCGTGTAGATCCTTTTGGCCAACCGATACCGGGATTCCCAAAGCCCAGCTTCAACAATATTGAACGTCCTGAGCGAGTCATCTTGGCGTTTACAGCGCGTGAGCGGACCGATATGGTGCGGTTTAGTGTGACTAATGACCATACTCACGCTACCACATGGCGCGCATGGTCACGGGTTTTAAGTGATATTTCGCCAGATTTGCATAGAGTGGGTAAACAATCCCGCGACCGCACGAATGGTAGTACTAATTATCTCTTTGCAGATGGTCGCGTGGAGGCCATCCCAGCGGCTGATATGAAAGCATTAATCGAGCGCGGCATTAACTTTGCCGATCCAAATGCGCAATGGTAGCTGCTTGAAAAATATGTCAGGAATGAAAAAAGTTTTAAGTTTCTTGGGCCTTATCATTGCACTCAGCCTTAACGCGCAAGCGTTACCGCAGTTTAAAGCGTACACAGATGGACATGTTGACATAGGAATACGCTTCAATGGCACCACGCTAGAGGGGTTCTGGTTAAACGATGCAGCCCAAGTCAATGGCATTATTACCTCTTTAGACCAAGACTTTGATGAGCATGATGTGCGAGTGCTCGGTATTTTTGATGCGAATACCCCCCCCACACTAAGGCCCGCTGGCTCTCAGTGGGATTTTTTGGGGGTCGCCGAAGGCGAGCCTATTTATATTCTTCCTTCAAGCGGAATACCCGATACCTTGCCCTATCTTGGGGTTTCAACGGAAGATACTACTCTAGCATTCTTGGAAAGCAACTATGACGTGGAGGAATATGCATTTACATTAATTGACATGATTGGTCCTGCAGGTAGCGTGGTTGCAATATATTTGAGCGCGATCAACATAATTGCCAACGCGACGAATGAATTTTCAACTGGCGAAGTGGTGCTTGAGCCGGGCGAACATGAACACTTCAATTGGTCGTTTTCCCACCTTGGAACCTATGACCTTACTTTTCGCCTCGAGGCCATTAGCAACGGACAAGTGCTGGATCAATTTACTGGAGAAACCACCCTTCGCTTTCAAATAACCGAAGGCGGAGGCTATCTCAATTATGACCAATGGCGACGCACCCTCTTTACCTTCAATGATTTTGGCAATGAAGCAATCAGCGGTAAGTCTGCGGATCCGGTTGGTGATGGGCGAAGCAATCTTCACCGCTATGCGTTTGGAGAGTTTCCTGTGCATCAGTTTATTTGGGTCGAACATGCTGGCAACACCTATCCGGCGCTGCGACTCACTCAACGGATTGGTACCGAGGATTTATCCCTTCATGTCGAATCGTCCACTGATCTGCAAAGTTGGCAGGAGGCGAATGTTGTTTTACATGAAAATGAAGGTCGGGTATTCCATAACCCTGGCCTTGAAACACGCATCTACCGTATTACCGACGAGAGCAATCCGCGCGCCTTCCTCCGAGCCCGCGCCGAAGTGATTGCCGAGCCGTGATGCTCGCAAAAGCATTTCCCCATTGGTGAGTTGGCTATTGGGTTCTGCGCGGCATTGGACCTGGCCAAGCGGCCCAGTTAGCATTTTCATCACCAAGGATCGCCTCTGGAATCCAGCGAGCAGCAAAATCTGATAATTCTCTTCGTCCCAGGTTATCATTTTGCCATCGGAGTAATTGCAGTGCCGGATTGAAACCAGGAACACTTGGTTGTTGTTCCAACCAAGCAAGGAAAAAGGGTCCGTTGAGGTAGGATTCGTCACCTCGAACAATGCGATCGCGTGACGCGCGCAATTCGAGATGCATATTGTTCAAGGTGTTAACGGGTGCGGCGGGAAGCGCCAACTCTTGGCCAAGGTAAAGCAAGCGCACCCCCTGGAGATGCCGCAGCAGTGGATCAGATAGCTGTAATTGTTCTTGCTGCACTCTCTCTTCCACCACTCTCCAGTTTGGGGCACCGCCATCACGCCAAGCCACCAGCGCAAGTATTGGATCACCGGTTGTTAACTTGCCGATAAAAAAATGTACCTCTGGAAAAGCGCTGCGCATACTTTCCACAATGCTACTCAAGTGACTTTCTGTAAGCTGATAGAGTGGAAGCCATTGGGCAAATAGTCCTCCAGCGCGAATGGAATCCCGTACAGCCAAAAAATGTTCACGGGTAAACAGGCGCGCCTCACCCGGCCCCCAAGGTAAAAATAAATCACCTATAATCACATCATAACGATCGCGGCTGGCCGTCATCGCCAATCGCGCATCTTCTCGCACGAGACGCACATGTGGGTGCGTCTCCAGGTGTTGATTGAATTCACCAAAATACTCTGCGGATACCGACAAGACGGAGCGTGAAATTTCGAAGGCCTCCACCTTTTGTGGTGCGGTTTGAATCACTGCCGCAGCCGGGGTCATTCCCGTTGCGACTCCCAAAAAGCCGACGCAATGCGGTTGTGGATGCAATAATAATGGCAGGTGTCCTTGTCGTTCTTGTGAGTAACGTCCGGAAATGGATCCGAGAAAATATTGATTTGATACCAGAATCGCGCGATCACCATCATTGAATTCCACTACGGCAACCGTGCCATCCGCGCCGCTGCGCTCCCAAATCACTGTCGCTGGAAGGTGAGGATTCACTGTTGGTAAAATGGGGAGCAGAATAACAACGACCAATACCATTCCGCCCATTACGACAACTTTCCCACGGAATGGACGCAACGGATTATTTTTCATCTGAAAGACCCCGGCGCAAGCAAGCGCCACTATTGCGTAAGCCAGTGCGATCCAACCAAGACTCTGGTAGATTCCTGCCGCTGGCAGCAAAATGCGATACGCAAACTCGGCCCCAAGAAGCCCGCCCAAACCGCTCACTGCCAATAGCCACCCCCATGCATGACCTCCATCCGGGCGAGATTTCCATGTAGTGGCAGATTGACTCCAAGCCGACGACAGCAAGGGAAACACAAAACCTGCAAAGAAAAAGCCGGGACCAAATGCCAGTGCGGTTAGAGCAACCAGCCGCAGCCACCAATAGACAAATGAGTCTGCGGTGGGCAACCCACCCGTCCATTTAGCTATTCCATAAAAAACAAAAGGGGCCAACAGACTTGTTATTGCTGCTAGCCACATGCAGCCGCCTAATGTGTAAGAACTTTTATTAACCGCTGCTGCAAACCACGCCGCCATCGCTAATGCCAATATTACCACTGTAAGAACTACGGCTGGAGCATGGAAGGACAGCGGCGCTACCAGCAACACCATCTTCAAGACAATAACCTCAGCGGCCAGAACCGCAAATCCCGAGAAAAAAGCTAATCCGAGCAATATGCCAGGATGGGTATTATCAGAGGTTGTTGACGCGATGCTGTCATGGGGAGCATTTTCCCTTGGAATTTGTGTCTTGCAAACGGGCGGACTTCTATAATCCAAGAACAGAAATACCAGCAGGCAGAGTGTGTGTAAACCGAGCAACAGCATGAAAGCGCCCCTAACGCCGAATTGTTCGAGCGCAATCAAGCTAATAACCATCAAGCCGATTACACCTCCAAAGGTATTAACGGCATAAAGGATCAGACCCTTGCGGGAAAATGATTGTGCATTCCAGCGCATTGCTTTTATGGCAATGGGCAAAAACCATCCCATCAAAAAGGCAGGCGGCAAGATGGCGATTACGGAAACCAGCGTTTTGATAATACTACCCTGCCAGCCGATAGCGGCTTCGAGTCCAATTCGCGACCACACCCAATCAACTCCGGGCGGAAGTAAAAAAAAGCCGATCCCACTGAGAATAATCCCACCTTCGATTAGCGCTAGCATGCGCCATGGCCTAACAATTTCTCGACACCCGCGCCAAGCAGCGCAGGCAGCTCCCAGCGAAAGACCTAGAAAGAAACAACCCAGAACACGCGAGGCTGATTCTGCCGTGCCTCCTGATATATCAACCATACGCCGTGTCCACAGCAACTGTTGCCCAAGTGCCGTCAGCCCACCCAAAACGGCTATCAAAAAGACCCAGACCAAAAGGTTTTTAGATGCGGTGGGCGTTTGCTGGTTTTGCAATGACATTATTACAAAGCAAAATGCCCTTGTCCTAAAAGAACAAGGGCACGTTGCATAGAAGTTCAAAAAAAGTTTAAGCCTTAATGCGTCGGCGATAGCAAATCAGCCCCAGCGCAAGTAATCCCGTGAATAGCGCATAGGTGGCTGGTTCCGGAACAACCTCAAATGATAGCGTTGTGCTCCCGGTCGAAGCAGTGGCTCCATAGGTGCCGCCAACGCCTTGTAGAGTAAATACCAATTCATAATTGCCATACTCCGAAAAACCCCAGTTGCGATGGATATGACCCCAGTTGGTGAAATTTGCCGTAAGCAAAGAGTTCGCAGAGTCGATCAAAGGAAGGGGCTCATCAAATGTGTTCCAATGTAGTAAACTCACTGCAGCATTTCCAGCCAAAGGATCACCGTTAAAGGTAGAGGCTCCCAAATTCAAGGTGAGGTTAAAGCTGTCAAATTGGTTAGCCGCGGTATTCGTTCCTATGCCAAGCGCAACTTCGTTTTCCCGCAGCCGTGTCCGAATACCTAAATCAGCTATTCCAGACGCTAAAAAGGGCGAACCGGATGCTGCCGCAACAAAGTAATTGGTAGCTCCAACCAAGACGGAGGTTGTGGTGCTAATGGAAGTGGTCAAGGTCGTAAAAGTCCAGTCGTCGCCAGCGTCAACAATTCCTGTAAAACCAGCGAACGAGTTATCCAAACCCGTTGCAACAGTGGTCCCTTTTTCGCGTAGAACAGTGTGCCAGGTACCGCTGGGTCCAGTCTGACTTTCATAGAAAAAGGTAATATCAGCAGCACCACCGGAGAAATTAATGGCGGCGGGTGCGCCAGCAGGAAACAGCGCGAGGCTGGAAGCTAGGAAAAGTGATTTAAGTTTCATATTGATTTGTGGTTAGTTATGATTGGGAAGAGCGAGATACATAAAATCTCACTATTTCTTAATCGTAACCAAGAAACGAAACCACACAAGCATAAAACGCAAAAACTTTGCGTTTGCTAATTTTTTACATTGGATTAGCCGAAATCCCGTTACTTAATGATGCAAGCGGAACGCCGTTATCCCGAATCCATTCGGTTTTGCGCGTTTGGTATCACTCAACCAATAAACGTGCATCCGGACCGATGAAGTTGACTTCCCTCTCGACCGTGAAAGAGCCATCAGCTGCCGTGGCGCGGATAGTGACCGGGAAGTGTCCACTATATTCACTACGCGGAACAAGCAAGATGAAGGGTTGCTTGGTTTCGGCCAGAGGCTCAATTGTCAAGGTGCCTGCAAAACCGGCGGTGGACAGTGAGACTGCTCCCGCTGAACTATGTGGACTAGCGCTAACGTGCAACTGCATCGGTTCGTTGCGCTTGTTGATGATTCGCAATTGCAGTTGGTTTCGAATCGCTTCATCGGTAACAAAGAAAGGCGTACCGGTCATGCGTGTGACGGTAACGGATACCGGTTGCAGTTTAGTGCTTGAGTAGACCATCGCGCCGAGGCCCAATAGCATAAGAAAGAGATAGAGGAAGACGCGCGGACGAAAGAAGCGTCGCTTGCCGCCAGCCAGTGCCCGCAAGGAGTCATAGCGCACCAGACCGGGATCACGTCCCAGTTTGCGCATAATATCGTTGCATGCGTCGATACAGTTGGAGCAGCCAATACACTCCATTTGCAGCCCTTGGCGTATATCAATGCCCGTCGGACAGACATCCACACAACGATAGCAGTCGATACAGTCACCGGCGTTGGGGTCGGTCGATTTGCCCCGCGGCTCTCCGCGTTTTTCATCATAACCAATCACCACCGAGTCATCATCAATCAATGCCGATTGCAGACGTCCATAGGGACAAATAATCAGGCATAGCTGTTCGCGGAACCAAGCAAAATTAAAATACAGGATGGCGGTAAAAACCAAGATAAAGAGAAATGCCTGCGGATGTTCGAGTGGACTGCTGCGCATCCACGCAAAAAGGGTTTCAACGGATATGAAATAGGACAGGAAGATGTGGGCAACCGCGGCGCTGAGAAAAATAAAAACCAAGTGCTTGCCGCCCCGGCGCAGCACTTTTTCTGCATCCCAGGCACGTTTGTCGAGTTGCTTTTGCTTGGTAACGGAACCCTCAAACAGTCGTTCAATGCGACGATAGACATGCTCGAGAAAGACGGTTTGGGGGCAAGCCCAGCCGCACCAGACACGTCCCAGCACGGCAGTGATAAAGAACAAGGCAAAGCCCGTCCCTGTTAGCAAAAAAAACATCAGCCAGAGGTCTTCGGTTGCCAGGGTGATGCCGAAGAAGTGGAAGCGGCGGGAAGCAACGTCCAATAGCACGGCTGGATTGCCGTTGATTTTAATCCATGGCAACAGAGCATAGATGGCGATTAAAACAACAGCGCTTAAACGCCGCAGCAGTGTCCACATGCCGCTAACATCAGCCGGACGCAAAAAATTGCGCGAACCATCCTTACGGATGGTTGTCATGCGCTCAAGGCTCGGCGTCGGTTTTTTACTGGTGCTCATGCGCTAAAGGGGGCTGAGAAGCCCCGCCGTTGCTTTGAGAAAGCTCTGGCGCGGTGCAGCAGGCGATTGGTAAAGTCGCGAGTGCAATTAGTATCCATCGCAGAACCCCGGATTCGACCGGCAGAGAATTTTGGATATGATTGAATAATTAAACATCAGGGTTGTTCGTGGTGGCTCAGCACGTAAGCCACAACCTCGGCGATGCGCTTGGGCCCAAGGCTGCCGCCCCATGCCTGCATACCCGTTCCGGGAATCCCCTCATCAATCACACGAAAAATATCGGTAGGGGCGGATCCGTGCACCCATTCGTTATCCACCAGTGCAAAGCCGATGCCACCTTCAAGGTTGGGTCCATGACAGGCGGAGCAATGAGCGGTATAATGATTGCGACCGGCTTGAATGAATTGTGTATTGCGGCTCATCTGCCAAAGATTACCATCATCCAGCATTGCCAGTGTCGCTTCGAGGTTGGCCGCTTCAATGCGCTCCAGCCGCTGCTCAAGTAACTCAATATCGGTCATACCCACGCGGGACTGGAAGTAGAAAAACCAATACAAAAGGGAAAAGATGACAGCGCCCCAAAGGGTGATGAGCCACCAATTCGGCAGCCGTTGGTCATACTCCTGTATCCCGTCATACTCGTGTTCGAGCAGAATCACATCGGAATCATCTTTATTTTTTGGTGTTTCCTTTTTCATTTTGCGAAAGGTCGGGGTTGTCTTCCACTTCCTCCAGTGGAAGATTGGCAAGGTGTTCGGCACGCTCCTTTTTCATTCGCAGCATGCGGTAGATGAAATACAAAAATAGCGTAAAGCTGGCGAACAGTGCAAAGACAGCCAGCCCTTGCTGCAAACTCTCAAATTGTAATCGTCGAAACATAGTTAGGTGATCTGACTGTTATTCCCGTGCGGCCCGCAGATTGCGATCCCGACGGCTGATTTTTTCGTATGCACCCAGTTTTTGCAGGTAGGCGATCAGTGCTACCATTTCACTTTCGGGCTCTGCATAAATGCCGCGCGCGCGCAAGTCGCGGGCGATTTCCATTGCATGTGTTTCCACGCTCTCACGGATTTCGTCAATGGTCCAATCCTCACGGTAAGGCACACCCAGCCAGTCGCGCTGCACGCGGATGCGTCGGGCAATGGTTTCCACCGAGTAGGATTGCTCGGCCAGCCATGGGTAAGATGGCATATTGGAGCCCGGTGAGGTCGATCGCGGATCCATCATGTGCAGGTAATGCCACTCATTGTTGCGCAGGCCGGAGCGCATGTAGGTATGCCCCTCAACAATCGCGCCACCCTCGCGGGCGAGATCGGGCCCCGTGCGCTTGGAACCCCACTGGAAGGGAAAGTCGTAGATGCTCTCCCCCAGCCGCGAGTAACCCTGATCCTGACGCGGACCGTAGCGCAGCACATCCGGCACCATCGTCCGTATCATCTGGCTATGGCAGGTGTAGCAACCTTCGCGGATATACACATCGCGCCCAATCAGCTCCAGTGGGGTGTAGGGTATTTGTATGCGGCCCTCGATGTTGTTGGCCCGCTCCACCATGACGGTGGGAACAATTTGCACCGCGCCGCCAATGGCCACTGAAATAAAGGTCAGTGCGGTAAAGCCAGCCGAATTCTTGAGAAGTCCGGCATACCAATCCTGCCATTTGGCACCGGAAACCTGGAAGTGAACGACTGCCAGCAGACAGGTGATAACCAAACCAAAGAAGCCGACCAGTAACGAGAAGTCGCCACCAAACAGCCAAATGCAGCTGAAAATAACCGCCAAACTGGAGTAAGTGACCGGCGCGTTGAAGAAGGAACCGGCCAGCGACACCGAGGTTTCCATTTCACGACTTGCCACTTCGACCTCGCCATCAACTGCTCTTGAGCCGCGAATGGTCATATAAATATTGTAAGCGAGAATCAGGAAGCCGATCAGGTAAAAGGTCCCGCCAATTGCACGGAATAACATTGGGGCGCGGATTGCGTTGAGCGTTTCAATGAAGTCCGGATAGGCCAGCACATTGTCATCAACGGCATTCAACATCAACCCCTGGGTAATTCCCGACACCCACATTGCGCCGATATAAAGGAGGATGCCCACCATACCCAGCCAGAAGTGGAGATTGGCTAAGCTCTGCGAATACAATCCGGCACAGCTGCTTTGCTCGTCATGCGCTGAGGCCGGCATTGTCGGCTTGCGCCACAGACGCGGAGCCAACCAGTAAAACATACCCGCAGCAAGGAATCCATTCCAGCCCAAGGTGCCGCTGTGCACGTGACCAATAATCCAGTCCGAGTAGTGCGCCAGTCCATTGACCGATTTGATCGATAACAGCGGGCCCTCAAAGGTCGCCATGCCATAGAAAGTCACTCCAGCGGCGAAAAACTTGAGTACTGGATCGGTGCGCAGGCGATGCCATGCGCCGCGCAGCGTCAACAAACCGTTTAGCATGCCACCCCAGGAGGGTGCCCATAGCATCAAGCTGAAGATCATGCCCAGCGCCTGTAACCATCCGGGGAGGGCGGTATTCAGCAAGTGATGCGGCCCAGCCCAGATGTAGATGAAGACCAGTGACCAAAAATGGATCACCGACAGGCGGTAGCTGTAGACTGGACGCCGCGCCGCCTTCGGGATAAAGTAATACATGATCCCCAGAATCGGCGTGGTGAGGAAAAATGCGACCGCGTTGTGACCATACCACCACTGCACCAGTGCGTCCTGTACGCCGCCAAAAATCGGGTAGCTGTGCAACAGACTGGTGGGGATCGACAAGTGGTTGACGATATAAAGCATCGCCACCGTGATAATGGTTGCGATGTAAAACCAGAGTGCCACGTAGAGACTCTTTTCGTTACGCTTGGCCAGCGTCCAGAAAAAGTTAATCGCAAACACCACCCAGATGACGACCACCGCAATGTTAATTGGCCAGATCAGCTCGGCATATTCTTTGCCGCGGGTGAATCCCGCGGGCAGGGTGATGGCCGCTGCGACAATGATCCCTTGCCAGCCCCAGAAGTGAATGGCTGATAGTTTGTCCGAGGCCAACCGGCATTTGCACAAACGCTGCGTTGAATAGTAGATGCCAGCAAACATCATGTTGCCAACAAAGGCAAAAATCGCAGCATTGGTGTGCAACGGACGCAAGCGTCCAAAGGTCAGGTATTGGATACCCTCACTCTTAATCAAGCCGAAGGTCAGCACCTCCAGAAATTTGCCGTTCATCTGCCAGTAGTTGAGCTGGAATGCGATCAGCGCGCCAGCCGCCATGCCGACAATGCCGAACAGAATGGATGCAATCAGAAATTGGCGAACGACCTTGTCGTTATAGACAATCGTCTCAGTGAGGGAACCAGTAGTAGCTTTCATGTGGGAAATTAAAAATTGGCGGCAGAGGCAGGATCACGGCCGAGCGGAGCTCTTCTTTTGCCCCTCCCCTCACCCGCATTGGCATCTTCTGCCAGTGGCAGCAGGCTCTCTTGCTCCGGACTCTTACCCCCGGATCGACTAACAAAAAAGAGCAGAAAAAAAAGCCCGGCCAACAGCAGGCTAAAAAATAGAGTGACGGCTATTACGTCCATTGATGAAGATTATTGCACAATTAATGATAAGAGTATTTAATACCATTGAAGAAAGTCATTAGATCGATCAAGCACTTTTAATGGTTCCGTGCATTTTTTCTATTAGTGCATCCGATGATCGTCTTCCAAGACACCCCTAGCGGCACAAGGCAAAAACGTATTGGGTATTGAAACCAGTGCGAACGACTCCATTCTCAATAAAACACGTTGCGATCGAGTGAGCGGTATTGGATCGCTTCGTAGAGGTGGTTATCCTGTATCGTCTCGCTATCCGCCAAGTCCGCTATCGTCCGTGCAACTTTTAAAATGCGGTCATAGGCGCGAGCGGACAGAGATAGCTGCTCCATCGCCCCCTGCAACATTTCACCCTGCTGACGTGTGACAGCGCAGTATTCGCGAATTTCACGATGCGTCATCATGGCGTTTGCGCGGGTCTTCCTGGCTTTGCTGCTGCGAGCGAAGCGTTCTCGCTGACGCTCTCTGGCCCGCAGGCAACGCTCACGCATGGCGGCTGACGACTCGCCCGGCGCACTGTTGCGTAATTCCTCAATCCGTAGCGATGGTGCCTCCACATGCAGGTCGATACGGTCCAGCAAAGGACCGCTAATACGGGCGCGGTAACGCTGGATTTGTGTAGAGGTGCAGCGGCACTCGCGCTTGGAATCGCCAAGATAGCCGCAAGGACAGGGGTTTAATGCCGCAACCAACATCACCTGGCAGGGCAAGCGGATTTTTCCGGCGCTGCGGGAAATCGTCACTTCACCATCCTCCAGTGGTTGACGCAGGACCTCCAATGCTGAGCGTTTGAACTCCGGCAGCTCGTCCAAAAACAACACTCCATTGTGCGCAAGGGATATTTCTCCGGGCCCCGGGATGGTTCCACCACCGAGCAAACCAACATCGCTGATGGTATGGTGGGGCGAGCGAAACGGCCTTTGAAAACAACGTCCACCGGGCTCAAGCGTGACTCCAGCCGCAGACTGGATGCTCAGAATCTCCAAAAACTCATCCAATCCCGGCTCCGGCATGATGGTGGGAATGCGCTTGGCGATCATCGATTTGCCAGAGCCCGGCGAACCGATCATCAACAAATTGTGCGAACCACTAACGGCGACCTCAACCGCACGGCGGACGCTGTGCTGCCCCTTGACATCGGCAAAGTCGAGCGCATCGCCAGGCGGCGGTTGACGAAATACGCTGCGGTCTGCACTGAGCGGCTCGATTTCCACATCGCCAGCAAGAAAGCGTACGGCTTGGTCCAATGATTGCACTGGATAAACCGCCACACCCTCAACCAGAGCCGCCTCATCGGCAGATTCCTCCGGCACGATCAAACCCTTCTTGCCAAGCTTGCGTGCCAGAATGGCCATGGCGAGTGCACCGCGGATCGGACGCGTCTTGCCGGACAGGCTCAGCTCACCTCCAATCAGAAACTGCTCCAGGCGCTCGACAGGAATGGACGGCGAATCGATCGAGGCGGCTACAATGCCCAGCGCGATCGGCAAATCGTAAGCCGGTCCCTCCTTGCGCACGTTACCCGGTGCCAGATTGATGGTCGTGCGGGTAACCTTGAGCGAAAAACCACTATTGCTCAGCGCGGAATAGACGCGATCCTGCGACTCCTTGACCGCTGCATCCGGCAGTCCGACAATAATAAACCGTCCCTCCCCCGCTTCCTTGGCGTTCACCTCAACCTGAACCGGCAACGCTTCAACTCCGATCAATGCGGCTGAGTGAGTAATAGCAAGCATGACAAATTAATCATTAAGTGTTCATTAGTTCATATCAAACCTGCAATGAACTTCCCTCAAGGCAAGTCAAAATTGCACCGTTTAGCTATTTGCGGTGGAGGCCAGCGCCAAGGGAAAAACTTCGCCGGAACCGGCGGTTTAGAGAAG
>SKFT01000136.1 GCA_007117865.1 Puniceicoccaceae bacterium
CGGTTGCGCTCGCTGACTTGCCAGTTGGCATTGACCGAAAAGAGACCGAAGCCGGAGCTGCGTCCGATGTCCTGCCCAACAATGTTGCCTTGGTTCAGCGCTATCCGGTCCTGACGATCGACAATCCGCAGCAACGAACCAAGCGACCAGCTGTCCCGGCTGTAACCCAGGCCCAAGCGACCCTCAAGGGGTGGTTGCTGGGCGAGGGGTAGGCTGTCGGTACGATTGCGTCCACGCGTGTAGGCCAATGAGGCATCAAGGTGCCAGTGGGTATTGATTTTGTAATGTCCCGTCAGTTCACCGCCGTAGGTTTCCGCATCGATGTTGCGGCTGATCGTTGCCATGCGCATGCCTTTCGGCACTTGAGATTCGATCAGAATGAAATCGTCAAGCCGGTTGGCAAAAAGGTTCAGGCTATAACTCAACACTTCTCCGCGGCGGCTCATCCCCAGATCGATTTGTGTGGTTTTTTCGGGTTTGGTATCAAAGGCACTCAACGAACCCGCGCTTTCTTTGTTGATCAACTCCCAGTAATCAGGAAAGCGCTGACTGTGCCCCAAGCCAATTGAAAACAACCACGCTTGTGAGGGTTCATACTCCCAGCGCAAAAATCCACTGGGCAACGTTTCAGTGCGACGCTGATTTGCGGTTGGATTTGGCTGCGCTGGCATCATCATACCTGCGGGAACGGTGAGTCGCTCGTCGTTGGCGCGATGGAAATCGATGCGGATGCCCGATACCAAACGTTGTTGGCCGGTTGTTTGCCAAGTGTTTTCGCTGAATAAGCCAATGCTGCGTAAGCGGGCATCTGTGATCCGTGGTAGGGTTTCAACAGGAGTGCCGCTCGCGTTCATTGTGCGACGGGTCGTGTGTGTGTTGCGCTGCCAGTCGATTCCGGCTTGCATTGCCCATGCATCCTCCCATTGCCAGCGATTTTCAATCCGTCCACCAATGGTTTCGCGGTCGGGATTGGATGCCGTTGGGCTGGGCATCATCATTGTTGGGGTAAAGGTGCGCAGTCGATAGTTGTCCATGACGTGGTCGATGTAGTTGTAATAGACCTGTGCTTCCGTGCTGCGAAGCGGTCCGCTTTGCGTGTTGACCCAGCGCCAGCGCAGGCTGAGGTTTTGTCGTTCAAATAACGTGCCATCCATACCCCGGTCGGCGTAGGCCGCTTCTCCATCACTAATTATACCTCCTAATTCCAGTCGATGGGCAGCATTCACATTCCACCCCAGGGTGCCGTGCAAGCTCCAGCGCTCATACTGTGTATGCACCATTTGGCCGGAGCCATCTTTATAGTTGTCCGCCGCTGAGCGGGTTGCAGAAAAACGCGCATCCACTTGGGCATTCCCCACGGTCGTATCAATGAGTTGGTCGTTGCGGCCAAAGGAACCCAATGTGAATTGGCTTAGCCACTCTACGGTTGGATTCTCAATGCGCCCTGAATCGCGCTCGAACAAAACCGTGCCAGCGGAGTTGCCGGCTCCAAAGCGCACACTTTGGGGGCCACGGATAACGGTAACTCGGTCATAGGCAGCTGGGAATACATAGGCGGTCGGAGGGTCCATTCGGTTGCCACAACCTCCCAGTATTAATTCTCCTTCGAGCAATATACCCAATCGCGATCCCGCCATTCCACGGAAGGTGGGATCTCCATCCGTGCCACCCTTGCGAATAATATTAAAGCCGGGGATCGTTCTCAGTATCTCCGCGCCATCCTGGGCCGGAATGGGTTGCGCGGGTTTGCGCGGGTCAATGCTGAGCTCAGTTGTCGAGTCAGCGTAGAAAGCAATAACCCGGGTAGTCGGTAAACTAGCCAATTTAGAGTTATTGTTACCAGGTATGTTTATTGATGAGGTGTCTTTCCCGTGAAAAGAATATGAGAATGCCAAGTGAATGGCGGCAAAAAGGAGGATTTGTTTCTTTGATGGATTGATTAAAAAGTTCATAAATAGCTTTTAGTTAGATTTTTACAAATGTATAGATTGCTTTTGATAAACGAATAATACCGCTTGGATGCGGTACGCGCGCAGCTGTTTTCCGGCAAAACAGCCATTTCCGCTTAGGTGAATTGTTTTTCGGAAACAGTTTCCCGGAGGGATTGCAGCCTTAATCGTAGCCCGCTTAATTTAAGCTTGATGCTTGGGCGGAGGGGTGGGGACCTTGGCGCAGCGACTGACAGCGTTTTGCATTTGCAGGGCTGATCTACTATCAGCGCTTTCGTCTGGTGCCAGCTTTAGTGAAATAAGCGGTAGTGGCAATAACCGCAGTTCCTCAGCGGATGGGTTTGCATTTGCAGGTAAATTGGAGTTATTGCTTTCTGACTCCTGAATTGCTTTACACATGCCACAAGGACGTTCCCCGCTAAATGTCTCCTGAATTGCCACCCGCAATGAGCTCTCCTGGGAATAATTAGCTATCATCCAGCTCCACGCGCCCAGTTGTAGAAAAAACTGTGGTCCAACTAATAACCAGCTACAAAGTATTAACAACAAGCACTTTAAACAATTGCGGAACATTTATGGTGGTGCTTATGTAATGTTTTTTACCTTGGCGCAAAATTATTTTGCAACTTTTTCATCCAGTCTGCGTTTCACACTATAATGAGCCTCTCTATCACATTGCCCATGACATCAAGGCTGCAGCAAAAATCCCCGGTTGATGTGGATAACTCAGCAGACTGGATGCTTGCTTTGGCGCGTGGCGAAACAGGGGCAATGGATTGCTTGCTCAATCGATGGTGGAAGCCTTTGATGAGCTTCTTTCTTCGTTCTACTCATTCTGCGGCAGATGCTCAGGATCTAACACTGGCGACATTGACGCAGTTGTATCTATCGGCTCCGCGCTACCAGCCGAAGACAGCTTTTTCCTCCTACCTCTTTACTATTGCCCGTAATGTGTTGATTTCACACCATCGACGATTGTCGCGCGAGCGCGGGTGTTTTCTTGCGCTTGAAGATCTGCCGCCCGGACAACAGCCGACGGCTCCTACCAGTCAGTCGCTTAAAGACACGCAAGAACAATTTGAATATGCTTTACAGCAGCTACCCGAAGTTCAGCAAACAGCCTTGTTGTTGCGCGTCCAACAGGCACTTTCCTACGAAGCCATAGCTGATATTATTGGATTATCCGTCTCTGCAACCAAAACCTGCCTACATCGTGCACGCCAAACGATCAAAGCTCAATTGCATAACAACCATGAATAAAGAATCAACACCAATGGCATCGAAAGAAATGGATTTTGACGCCTGGCTGCGTGCCGATGAGGTGCCTGAGCGTCCAACTGCCGGCTTTCGCGAGCGTCTGCATAAGCAAATCAACGCGGATGCAATGGCACCCGCAGGGATTGACTGGAAGCAGCACTCGCAGTCACGGGGTTCATTATGGCAGAGTTGGCTCGCGGGTGCCACCGCCATAGCGGCTGTTTTA
>SKFT01000102.1 GCA_007117865.1 Puniceicoccaceae bacterium
CGTAACTATGGTGTGGGACGAGCGGACCAGTTGGGTGTATCGCGCAATGAGCGCACCGCGATATTGAACGATTTGGAAGCATCGGCGATGCTCAGGAGAGTGGGCATTTGGGAACTGACCGATCCTGAATTGATTACCTCACTGCGCGCACGGGAGCGCGAGGAGACGAGGGAACTCGATCAGATCCGTGCGGAATTGGGTTTGGGCAATCTGCCCGAAGGTGAAACTTTGTCACTTAATCAGGCAAGCCTGAGCGAACTACAAAGGCTGCCGGGCATCGGCCCTGCGCTTGCTGAAAGAATCGTCAACGGGCGTCCCTACGCCAGCATTATGGACTTGCTGTCCGTCTCCGGGATTGGACCAGCAACACTCGAGCGCTTGCGTCCGTTTCTGGAAATCGACTGACCGCGAATCAGCTGTTTATGATTTTGATCTCTTCCAGGGTGGGGCTACTCTTAGCCAGAGCGGGTGCCGTTATGACCATGGCTCTGTGTCTTTTGTCAAGCTTCACCATTAACCACACTTTGCCAGCTCATCCCATTTCGTTAACTAACACCTTTATTGATGTGAGAGAGAATGCGATTGAGCTGGAGATAGCGATTTATTTGGAAGATTTGGCCTTGTTTTACTGGCTGGACGCCGATCAGTCATTTCGCCAGTCTGCAGAGGGCTATCAGCGCAGAGCAATTGAACATGCCGATTTTTTACTCAAACACCTCCACCTATTGGATGAAAATGGCACGCGCTTGAATGGCAGGGTGGAAGAAATTGACACCTCTTCTTTGGACGGAGCTGGAACTATTGCTTACGATCAATTGATGGAATATACGCTGCAATACCAATTTGTTTTTCCCTTGGAGCAGGTTCCGCAATACCTGTCCATCATGCAGGATTTTGGTGGTGATCAACCACCTATCCCATCGGAGATGGAGGTGGAAGTTTTTTTGCATTCGGTGCAAGTCGAACAGATCATGTTGAGTCACCGGGCAATGCATACCGTAAATATCGAGGGTTTATTGGATACAGGGGTTGTCGGTGATGATTTGGAGACGGTGCAGGCGCGCTTGCGGGAGCGGCATACCGAACAACTGGGCATATCCAGCTACAGCAAGGTTTATCACTATCTCTACATCAATGAGCGTGGCGTCAGGCATGAATTATTGATTCCTTTGCTGCAATTGGAAGAGTGGTTGTCGCTGCCAGTTACCCGGCAAGGGGGCTTATTGGAAGTGAGCGAACAAAAAGCCTTACGCGAGCCCATTCGCAACTTTATCCAGCGCTACCAGCGGGTGCAAATGGACGGCGGACAATCCTTGCCGCTAAGCGGACTGGAGATCCGCTTCTTCGGTCCGGGGGTGCGCGATTTGGCCACGCAAACCGAGTCCGGAGCGGTAACGGTTCACAATGCGAGGGTCGGTATCATTGCCGAATACGCTACCAGAAAACCCGCGCAGGAAATTGCCTTTTACTGGGCGTATTATGCTTCCCGTTATCCGTTTTTTGAAGGCTGGCTATATGCTTATGATGAGCCGCGTGAGTCTTTTACCCTGTACAGTGGAAGAAAGCCACTGCGCTGGCAGGATGCCGATGCCTCTGCCCGCATTCACCTAATGCCCATTGCGTCGCCCTTGCCCTTGCCACATTGGACCTTGCCGATGCTATCCCTTGGCTTAACTGTGCTCGCTTTTTACCTGACATTCATTGCTTGGCGCAGGGATCGATCAGCGTGTATGCGGCGCTTGTCCATTTTGCTGGCTTTGCTGTTTATATTTGCGGCTTGGCTCGTTCGCGACAGAGTCCATTGGCATACCCTCAAACCATTCCAACAAGCTGCCGATCCGAGTGAGGATCAAGTGGCCACGCTCACCGCAAACCTGCTACAGAATGTCTACGCCGCGTTTTCATTCGCCGACGAGGACACCATTTACGAAACTTTGGCTGAGAGTGTAAGCGGCCCTCTTCTGCGCAGCCTTTATCTGGATATACGGCGCAGCATACTCAACCGCGAGCAGGGCGGGGCGATTGCCCGCATCCACGCAGTAGCGCTAAACGATGTTGTGCTACAAAGGGCCGCAATCACTCCGGGCGGTTGGCCAAGCCTGCAATTGCAGTGTGAGTGGACGGTATTGGGTTCGGTGGAGCACTGGGGGCATATCCACACCCGCAAGAATCTTCACCGCGCTGTCATCGGCCTGGTCGGTTCAGTTGACGGCTGGCATATGCAAAGTTTTGAACCCTTGACTGAGGAACGCATAGAGGAAAGCATAGGAGTGCGCCGATGAAAATTGCGATCAATGACTTAGTCTATGCCTATCCAAAAGGCGAGTTCACCTTGCGCTTACCTGCAATGCGATGGCCAAGGGGAAGCCGGATCGCACTGATTGGTGCCAGTGGTTCAGGCAAAACCACCTTATTGCGTCTGCTGTCGGGTATCACCCTCGCAGGGCGGGGTAGTGTTTTATTGGATGATGTGGACCTTACCGCTTTGTCAGATGCAAAACGCAGAGCCTTGCGTATCCAGTCGATGGGATTTGTTTTTCAGGAATTCCGCTTGTTGGAGTATTTAAGTGCCCAGGAGAATATTCGTTTGCCCTATCGTTTGCATGGTTCCCTTGCGTGGGATGACGAAGCAGAGAAGCGACGGCAGGGACTGATGGAGCGTGCTGGCATCAATCCACTTCGCTTGCGCAAGGTGGGTAGGCTATCGACCGGGGAACGGCAGCGCGTAGCAGTATGCCGTGCGCTGATCGCTTCGCCAAGGTTGATTCTTGCCGATGAGCCCACCGCCAATCTTGACCGCGAAAACAAAAGGCGCGTGCAATCCTTGCTCTTTGCCGAGTCACAACGCTGTGGGGCCTCTTTGATAGTGGCAACGCACGACCGCGAGTTGCTGGATGCGTTTGATTCGGTTATCCACATTGGTGATGAATCAAAGGGAGGCATCGCGTGAATCGCTTGCTACCTTTGGTGTGTGCTTATCTAAGTCACCACCCGATTAAAAGCAGCGTATTATTGGGTTGTTTGACGCTGACCTTATACTTGCCGTTTACTCTCTATGGACTAGGCGCACGCATGCAATCTGCGCTGACAGAGCGTGCCAGCCAAACCCCTCTGTTAATCGGCATGCGCGGCAGTCAGCTGGACCTGGTTCTGCATGGCCTTTATCACCGTCCCGAAACTCCAGGGCGTTTGCCTCAAGCTGTGCTCGAGACCGTCCGCCAGGGCGGCATCGCAAAAGCGATTCCATTGTTCAATGCGCATTCGGCCAAAGGTTATCCCGTGGTGGCCAGTAGTTTGGATTACTTCGCATGGCGGCAATTGTCTCTTGCGGAGGGTAGTTTGCCCATGCGCCTGGGTGATTGTGTGCTGGGTGCCAGAGTGGCCCGCGAATTGGGCTTGGGGCCCGGCGATCGTTTATTGACCGATACGCGGGAGTTTTTTGATCTGGCCGGCAGGTATCCGCTTAAGATGCGGATTACCGGCATACTCGCGCCTTCCAATCCGGCTGATGACGCTGCCGTGTTGGTGGATCTGCGCACCGGTTGGTTGATCGAGGGTATTGGACACGGTCATGATCTTTTGGATGACAATACGGAAGATGGTACCCTGCTGGAAATTCGCAACGGCACTTATGTCGGCAGTCCAGCGGTGCGGGAGTTCACCGAAGTGACCGCAGATAACCTCAGCCGCTTTCACTTCCATGGCGACCCGGCACTTTTCCCGCTCACCGCAATCATTGCCTGGCCAGGCGATGAACGGGCGGAAACTTTGTTGTTGGGTCGCTTCATTGCTGACGACAGTCCCTACATGGCTGTGCGTCCGCTCGATGTTGTCAGGGATTTGTTTGAGCGCTTACTGCCAATTAAACGACTGCTTGGCATTCAGAATGCATTCCTCGCCGTTGTGGTCTTCAGTCTGATGACACTGGTGGTATCGCTGTCGCTGCGGCTGCGACGGGACGAATTTCAGACCATGCAATACATGGGCTGCTCGCGCGGCACAATCACGCTTCTGTGGCTGAGTGAACTGTCTCTATTGTTATTGGGTGCCTTGTTATTGGCGATTGCTGCAGCTGCGGTAACCGTATGGTTCGGCAGCGAGTGGTTGCGCTTGATGATAGGATAAGGATAACGCTGGTTGCCAAAGGCCAATCTTTAATTTGAAATTTTTAATCGGAAATGCATTTTCATGCGGCTTTCAGACGTCAAATTAAAATGCCCTGCGGTATCACTACCTTCAAGTAATCCATTCTTTACATTCAATCGGATTGACGATAACAATGGGGCATCATGAAAAGGTTAACCCATTCTCTATTCATTGCCCTATTTATCGCTGCAATGGTAACATTTACCGCTTGCGAACGCCGCCAAAGTCATGCCGCTGACACGGGTTTCTCCGTTTACGTGGTCAACTATCCACTCTACTATTTTGCCACCCGGATTGGCGGCGATCAGGTATCAGTGTTTTTTCCGGCTCCCGGGGAGGTGGATCCGGCGGAATGGATACCGGAGGATCGTATTATTCAACGCTACCAAGCAGCGGATCTCATCATTTTGAACGGCGCGGATTATGCAGGCTGGATCAAGTTGGTAACACTGCCTGAAAGCGCGCTGGTCGATGCGTCTGCCAACATTCAGGATCGCTTGATTGAGGAAAATGAATTGATCCATCACAGTCATGGTCCGCACGGTGAACACACCCATGGCGGAACCGCTTTTACTGTCTGGCTCGATCCTACCCTGGCCTTAGAGCAGGCACGCAGTATCAAGATGGCGCTGTCTTCGGCATTGCCGCAATACGCCGAACAATTCGAGCAACGCTTCATTCAATTAATGGAGGATTTGCTGGCGCTCGATAGCTCTATCAAAGCCGCTGTTGGCAATAATGCTGCACGTCCGGTTTTCGTTTCTCATCCCGTTTATCAATACCTTGAAGCCCGCTATCAACTCAATGCCGTGAGTTTTCACTGGGAGCCGGATGAAATGCCAACGGATGCTGAATGGAATGAATTGGCGCACGTTTTGGAAACCCATCCTGCCCGCTGGATGATATGGGAAGATGAGCCACTGCCGGAAATAGCCGCCCGTTTGCAGGCAGCGGGAGTTGCCTCCGTTGTGTTCAATCCAACCTTCCAATCACCTGCGGCAGGCGATTTTCTCAGTGCCATGCAGGCAAATGCGGAAGCACTGAAGTTGGTTTACCAGGATTGATTCAGCCTCCCGAAAATACCAGTGTAAGGTTGTAGAAGATGGCCAATATAAAGCTCATGCCCGTGCGAATGATTCCGATGGTGGGTGGAAAGTTGATGACCACCAGCAGGATCAAGATTCCCCACATAGCCAACCTGGCATAGGTTTCTTCAGACATGCCAACGATATGCTTCATCACGTGCGATCCATCCAATGGTGGGATGGGCAACAAGTTGAAGATAATCAGGATGGCGTTGATCATCAAAATTTGGATAATCAAGCCGCCCAACTCCGGCTGAAAGCGCATTAGGATACCGCCAACAATTGCTACGACAAAGCAAATGACAAGATTGGATGCCGGACCGGCCATACTCACCAAAATGTCATCGCGCTTCCACTTGGCAAAGTTGCGCGGATTGACCATAACTGGTTTACCCCAGCCGAATATGGCAAATCCAGGACTCATGAAGATCATGAACAACGGAATCAATACCGTACCAATTGGATCGATGTGAGCCATTGGATTAAACGTGATGCGACCCTGCGAGCGCGGTGTGTTATCGCCCAGCTTGTCAGCGACGTAGGCGTGAGCCCATTCGTGCACGCTCAGACTGCCGACCAATATGAGGTATAGGATGATGCCCTGTTGCAATTCCATAGCTATCCCAATTGACTTGACTGAATCATTCGCCCAGCACGCCATCGGGATCGCGAAGTAGCCGGAATAGCGGACTGTCACTGCCGATGACCAAGGTTGAATTTTCGCCGAGCGTGGATTGCAGCGCTTCAAGTCCGCGCAAGTAGGCAAACAGTGCAGGAGCGCGATTATAGGCTTCGGCGTATATACGGGTAGCCTCAGCTTCGGCCTCACCGCGAATGCGCTGGGCGCGTTCTACGGCGCTACTCTCGATGATTGCCAGTTCCCGCTGCATCTCACCCAATCGCTGCTCCGCACGTTCACGTCCGGAAGAGCGGAATCCGGCAGCGATTTTCTGCAACTCGGCGTTCATTTGTGCAAATACATTGGATTCAATTTCACGTATATAGCCCAATTGCTTGATCAATACATCCTCCAGCTCGATACCCAAATTATTCTGTGCCAAGCGACGACGGGCATCGGCAAGGATGCCTTGTAATACCAGCGGACGCCCCGCCCGATAAACTCCATCATCGTCCTGACGCAGGCGCGGGAGAACCGCACCGAGAGTGGCCAGTTCATCCGCATCAAAATCAGCCACATCGTCGTATAATCCCGAGCCAATATCCAGTGCATCCGCTTCGAGGATACGATTGGTGCTGCGTACTACCTCAAACAGCTCATACTTGGCAATTTCGTCACGCACCGCACTGTCGATGATATTGTTGAGTCGCGAGTCGGCCAGACGCATTTCGCCAATGGTTTCAAGGAAGCGAGCTGCGTCGACAATTCGCCAGCGGGCGGTAACATCCATATTGACGGTGCGTCGGTCGCGGGTGATGGCGGTGGTTTGTTGGCCATCCCAGCGTTGCAGACGACGGTCGTAGCGACGAACCGTTTGCCAGGGCAACTTGAAGTGCAGCCCGGCATCGATTACCGGATCGCCGATGACTTCACCAAATTGCAGGACCACGGCCTGCTCCCACTCGCGCACTGTGTAGAGAGAAAAATAGAGAAATGTGCCAATCGCGATCAGCAAAACCAAGCCAGCGCTTAGCAGTATGCTGAGTCCTCGCGAAATCATACCTTGTTGTGGATGTGAAGCGTTCATTTGATTGCGTCTTTCAGATTAAGAATGGGTAGCGGTGCACTCAGGGTTTCATCAATAATAAAGACTTCCTTGAGTGCGGGTAAGCGTTTCTCCAGGTTCTCGAAGTAGAGCCGCTTGGCGGTAACTTCGGGTGCCTGCTCAAACTCGGTCAAAATACTGACAAAGCGGTCGGCATCACCACGGGCGGTGCGCACGCGACGTTCGCGGAAGCCCTCGGCTTCGAGCACCACACGCTCGGCCCGGCCACGGGCTTGCGGCACCTTTTCCTGATACTCGCGGGAAGCTTCTTCGAGGAAGCGGACTGCATCCTGTTCGGCTTTATTGAGATCGTTAAATGCGCTGCGAACGGCATCGGGTGGGCTGACAAAGGTCAAATTCACTTCGTTGACACGGATACCCATGCCGAATCGATTGACGGTCTCCTGGATAAGCTCACGGGCGCGCACCTGAATTTCAGCGCGGCCTACAGTAAGGATTGGGATGCTGGCGCGGTCGCCCATGATCTCGCGCATAACGGATTGGGAAATGTCGCGCAAGGTTTCGACGGGATCCTGCACATTGAAGAGGAAGTCGGTTGGGTTTTCGCGGATGAATTGGACGGCAAAACCGGCGAGGACTATATTCAAGTCACCCGTCAACATCGAGGATTCCTCATCCACATTGCCCCCGCGGGTGCTTCCACGGGTAGTTGAGCGAAAGCCGATTTCGAGCACATCAACTGTTCGAACCGGAACTTTAGTCACCGAATCAACCGGGTAGGGCAGTTTAAAGTGCAGGCCGGGAGAGACGGTCTTAATGTGTTTGCCGAAGCGAAAGACAACGCCTTCCTCTTCAGGATCCACTTGAAAAACCGAAGTGGAACCCAGCCCAACGACTAGTGCCACCAACAAACCCGCGACAATGGGTTTAACTGGCACTTCGATATACTCATCACGTGAAACAGGAATTTTCATATTTGCCTCAGCTTGAGGGTGATGGCATCGGGGTCAACCAAATGCGCAATTCTTTTTGATTCCATCTCAGACCAATGCAAAGCGGCGCAATCAGCCGTTACGATACACTTGCAAAAAATGCATCACTGCTTTTGGATAGCTTTCATGCGTCTAATTATCAGTCGATTTTCCGTCTTTGCATTGCTGTTGATTGTATCCGGATGTTTTCATCTCAAGCCGGGCGAAGAGCGCACACGCTTGCACCTGCTGGATCAATCGGAGATTGTCGCTTGGACGCAGGCGACTGAGCTTGAGTCGACTAGTGCAGCATTGCGTATTCAGCGAGTGGAGTTGCCGGATTACCTGGAGGACTTGCGCATTTTCTATCGCCGTAGTGACGGCAGTCCGGTTTATGTGGATACGGATCGCTGGGCCGAACCGCTGCGAGTCGGTATTCCCCGTTACCTCAATGCGGCAATTTTGCAATCGGATCGGAGCGACTTGGAAGGCAACCTGCGTTTGCGCTTCAATGCCTTTGATGCCGTTAGCGGCAGTGGCGTTTGGGTCGATGTCCAGGTGGAACAAGGCAATAACAGTCGATTGTTGCGCTTTCGCCATGGTTCTGGGGAATACACCAGCGTCGCTGTCATGATCGCCGAAATGGCAGCCGCCTTGAACGAATTGATAGAGCGGCTTTAGCCGCTTATTAATCCTGCCTATAAAAGATCTCTGTAATGCAGGTTCTCATTGGCAAAGCGGAAATTGCTTTTTAAACAACCCCACCTTTATGGACACCGTTAAATATCTCCTTGCCGACGATGCCTTACCAACGCATTGGTATAACTTGCAGGCTGACCTGCCGGAAGCCTTACCTGCAGTATTGCATCCGGCAACCGGAAAACCCATTGCCGAAAGCGACTTGACTCCGCTTTTTGCCAAAGCGCTCATCGATCAGGAATTTTCCAGGGAACGCTGGATCGAAATCCCCGATGCCGTGCGCTCAATCTTGTTGCAGTGGCGTTGCACCCCGCTTTACCGCGCCCGACGACTGGAGCAGGTTTTGGATACCCCAGCAAAAATTTTCTATAAATATGAAGGAGTAAGCCCCAGTGGATCGCATAAGCCCAATACCGCCGTGCCCCAGGCGTATTACAATCAAGCCGAGGGTATCCGCAAGATTGCTACGGAAACGGGTGCAGGGCAGTGGGGTAGTTCGCTGGCCATGGCCTGTCAAATTTTTGGTCTGGAGTGCCTGGTTTATATGGTCAAGGTCTCTTACAATCAAAAACCCTATCGGCGGGCATTGATGGAGGCTTATGGTGGCCAATGCATTGCCAGTCCATCGGATACCACCGATAGTGGGCGTGCGATTTTGAGCAAGGACCCTGATTGCACGGGTTCGCTGGGTATTGCCATTTCCGAGGCGGTTGAGGTGGCTGCCAAAAATCCGGATACCCGCTATTGCCTCGGCAGCGTGCTCAATCACGTGATGCTCCACCAAACCATCATCGGCTTGGAAGCCCAATCGCAAATGCAAATGGCGGGCGACTACCCGGATGTGATTGTGGGATGCACCGGAGGTGGATCCAATTACGCAGGTATCTGCTTTCCGTTTTTGGGTGAGCAGTTGCGGGGTGGCAAAAAGGTGCGCTTGCTGGCGGTAGAGCCCGCTGCTTGTCCCACCCTGACCAAAGGACCTCTGGCGTATGATTACGGTGACACCGCCAAACTGACACCGCTGGTGAAGATGCATACCCTTGGCAGCGGCTTTGTGCCTGCCGGATTCCACAGCGGTGGACTCCGTTACCACGGCATGGCGCCGATGGTGAGTCACGTGGTCGGTTGCGGCTATTCCGATGCCCGTGCCATTAACCAGCTCGAATGTTTCTCTGCCGGACTGACTTTTGCCCGCGCTGAAGGCATCCTGCCCGCGCCCGAAGCCACTCATGCAGTAGCAGGTGCCGTTCAGGAAGCGCTCCGTTGCAAAGCGGAAGGCAGGAGCGAAACCATCCTCTTCAACCTCTGTGGGCACGGCCATTTTGACATGCAGGCCTATATGGATTATCAAGCCGGCAAGTTGGTCGACTACGCCTATCCCGAGGCGGAAATTGCCATGGCCTTGGCTGGACTGCCGCAGGTTTAGTAGGCATAGCCACTCAACTCTCCAGCGCCCGTTCCAGTTTTTTCTGCTTATCTTTTTTCGGATCAATGTAGATCGAAACGTTGGCTTCCTCGCCACCGAGAATTTGTTTTGCGCGCTTTAGCGCCTTAGCCGTTGACAGGGTGGGGTTGGAGGGTTGATCCGGAAAAATATTTTCCCGGTTCAAAGTGTCGAAGATGCCGGATCGCTTGAGCACACGCAGCACATCTTTGCGGGCTTCACTGAGAATCAGATAGCGCTTTTTTTCGTTCATGTAGCGCACCAGCTCTTCGAACGCCATCACGCTGGTGGCGTCGAGGTTATGGGCATTGCGCATTTTCAAGATGACAATCTTCAGATTGGGATCATCGCAAACACGGCGCATCTGGTCATGGAAAACATCTGCTGCGCCAAAAAACAACTCGCCTTCGACGTGGACGATGGAAACTTCCGGATTGGAGCGTTCGCGTAATTCCTCAACCTCTGCCAGTTGACCATCCGCATTGAAGTCGTATTCAACCATTTCCGGTTCAGCCACCTTGCCCAAAAACAAAACAATGGAAATAATGGTGCCAACGTAAATGGCCGTATCCAAGGCAAAGATCAGTCCAACAAACAGGGTCGTGTAAAAGACCACGGCATCGGAACGGGTGGCTTTGGAAACAACGCGGATATTGTGGCGGCTGATAAGCGTAATGCCAATGCTGATGACCAAAACCGCCAGCGCTGGTCGTGGGATGTAACCGATCAGGGGACCAAACAGGATAAACAGGCACAAAACCAGCAACGCCGCATAGCAGTTTGCAAAAGGGGTGGCAGAGTTACTATTGCAATTGAGCGAGGAGCGAGTCAGTGACGCCGAGGCAATCATGCCGCCACAGAAGGCACTGGCGATATTCCCCAATCCCAAACCGAAAATTTCCTGATTGGGATTCAAGCGGTCACCCGCCCTGGCTGCCAGCGATTTACCGATCGAACAGGATTCCAGCGTTATCAGAAATGCCAGCGCCAGCGCCGCCAGTGCAATTTGGTTGATCAGGTCGGCACGCCAATGGAATTGCGTTACCGACCAATCCGCCAGGCTGGCTGGACTGAGAGTGCGCACCGGATGACCCAATGCCGCCATGCCTGCACTGATAAAGGCCATGACGACGAGTGTCAGGGCGATGTTTGGCAAACCTTTGGCAAAACGGTTTAGCAGAACAAGGGTGGTCGCAGTCAGCAGGGCAATCACCAGTGAAGGCCAGTGTGTTGAGCCAAGCTCTAGCAGAGTGCCTTGGATAACACCAAAAAAGGAAGCCGCCATGGGGATATCAAATCCAAGGGCGTTCTTGACTTGATTGCCAATAATCAGCAGGGCAGCGCCGGTAATGTAGCCGGTAATGACACTCTTGGAAACGTATTGCACGACTCGCGCAACCCGCATGTAAGCGGAGATAACCAGTGTAATGCCCGTAAATAGAACCAGCAGGGGCAGCGCAATCAACACCACCTCAGGCTCCAATTGAAGCGTAAGGAAAGTGCTCAAAATCAATACCGAAGTGGCATTGGAGGGACCATAGGAATTAAATCGTGAGCTGGCAAACAAGGCGGCGACCAGCGAGGCTGCGATAAAGGCAATAATACCATACTGGATCGGCAAGCCGGCAATCAAGGCATAGGCCATGCCTTGAGGAAAGGCCAACAGTGACAAATTAATTGCGGCCTTGCCATCCAATACAAAAGCCTGAGGACTGTAACTGGCAATGTAGTGACGCGCGGGAAACAAATCCAAATGGTTTTGCCTGGCGATCAGCTGATATGCTTGCTTGAAAAAACGGTCCAGTCGAATTCGTGCCATGAGTGAAGTTCCTTAGGAGCTATGTTCAGATCGGGAAGGGTAGAGGATATTCAAAACCGGATTTAGCAGCCCGGGACGGGTCGCGATCAAGCTGGGTGACTGATAGGCATCGTCGCCATCCCATCCGCAAAATTCACATCCCGCGCCCCGCAACACGGGTAGCAGCGCAGCGCGGTCCCAACACTCCAAAATGGGATCGCACATGATGTCAGCCTGATTGGCTACCAGTTTCAGATAGCCATAGCCATCGCCCCAAGTGCGATAGAGTTGAACCGACTCAAGCAGCTCATTCCATCTGGCGCCTTGCTGATAAAGGCGTGGTTCACTGGCATCCGTAGTCAACAAAGTGGCATCCTGCAAGCGCTTGCCCTTAACTTGACTTCGCTCAATGAGGCAGCCGTTCAGCCAAGCCCGTTCGCCATCTCCGGCAGCCGTTTCACCGGAGGTGGGTTGATGGATAACACCCACTACTGGCCGGCCATCAAATTCCAGGGCAATAAGGGTGGTAAATAGAGGCACACCGCAGATAAAGGACTTGGTGCCATCGATCGGGTCGAGAATCCAGCGGTAAGCCGTCGACTGGGGATCGGCACCACCGGCACCCAGTTCTTCTCCAAATATGGC
>SKFT01000070.1 GCA_007117865.1 Puniceicoccaceae bacterium
AACCGCTCATGCACCGTCATGCTATAACAATGATAATACGCCTCCCCCTGTATAAATATTCGCTTCATAGGAATACTAACATACCAGGTTTATAAATCAGAAGTCAAGGGTGATGTTTCTTTAATTTGATGGGATTTTAATTGATTCTGAGGTTTATACCTTGTTAGGGTAAATTGTTTATGAAGATTTTAATAGCTGATCCTATTGCTCCTGCTGGAGTAGCTTTTCTAAAGTCCCAGCCGGACTACGAAGTCGTCGAAGCCTATGGCTCAATGCCAGAGCAAATACTGAAGTTGGTCACCGATGTGCATGCGATTGCGGTGCGTTCAGAAACTCGGATTTCTGCCGAGGTTTTAGCTGCGGCTCGGCTACTCAAGGTTGTGGGTCGCGCTGGAGTCGGGGTGGACAATATAGATATTGATGCTGCAACCGAGCGAGGAGTGATTGTTATGAATACTCCGGGGGGCAACACGCTTGCTACGGCGGAATTGACCTTTACACACATTTTATGTGGATTTCGTCCGATTGTTCAGGCATGCGCGGGGATGCGTGAGGGACGCTGGGACCGTAAGTCATATTCAGGTTCCGAGCTGAATGGTAAGCGGCTTGCTATCCTTGGCATGGGGCGGATCGGCGCGGAAGTTGCCAAACGGGCACAGGCATTTGGTATGCGTGTAATGGCTTATGATCCCTACTTGACTGAAGCCAGAGCCGATGCCCTTGGGGTGGAAATGGTTGAGTTGGCCGAAGCCATCAGTTCAGCTGAAGTCATTTCTGTGCACATGCCTTTGACGGATGCGACACGGCATATGCTTAATGCCGATGCGTTTGCGCGCATGAAGGACGGCGTCCGTGTGTTTAATTGTGCACGGGGCGGAATTATCGATGAAACGGCTCTGGCGGATGCGTTGAAAAGTGGCAAGGTAGCTGCAGCTGGTTTGGATGTCTACGAGGAGGAACCATTGGCCGCGGGCAGTCCTTTGCGTTCGCTTTCCAATCTTGTATTAACCCCGCATTTGGGAGCTTCGACAACGGAAGCACAGGAGAGTGTTGGTTTGGAAATAGCAGAACAGATCGCTGATGTTTTAAATGGTGGGATGGTTCGAAATGCAATTAATATGCCTTCTGTCGATACCAAAAGTCTCAAGCAACTTCAGCCCTATCTGGTTTTGGGTGAGCGTTTGGGTAGTTTCTTACAACAGTTGGCGCCCGAATATGTGGAGCAATTACGAATCCGTTATTACGGTAAAATTGTCGATTTGGATGCCTTGCCATTAACCCGTGCGATACAGCGCGGCTACTTGAAGTTGATCTCCGAGCATGTCAATGATGTCAATGCGCCAAAGAAGCTAGCTGCGCTTGGGATTGAAGTCGAAGTGGTGAAAAGCAGCAGCCATGCTGAATACACTGAGTTGGTTGAGGCGCAGGTTGTTTGTCGCGGCGGCAAAACCCGCACTATCGGTGGGACCTTATTTGGCAAGAACCAGGTGCCACGCATTGTTACCATTGATGACAATGGCGTGGAGGTGAATCCGCGCGGCACATTGTTGGTCTTGAAGAATAAGAACGTTCCAGGTATCGTTGGCTTCATTGGCACTACTTTAGGTGATGACAATGTGAATATCGCAAATATGTCTCTTAGCCTGGACCGCGGCCAGGGCTTTGCTGTGAGTGTTTTTGAATTGGATAGCGCACCCAGTGAGGCTGCTTCCAATAAAATAACTTCGCATCCTGCGATTGAAAAATTCCGCATTATTCAATTATAAAGGATTAGGCGGGTTGATGTTTTGAGGATGGGAATGAAAGGCAACAGAATGATGAGTGAGGGTGCTGTGTTATGATGCTACCTTCCCTTGCTTGGATTGCCGTTGCGGTGATCGTTGGTTATGTTCTAGGTTCGATCTCTTTTGCCGTTTTGGTGTCGCGCGCGCGCGGAGTGGATATCTTTGCAGTGGGCTCTGGTAATCCTGGAGCAACCAATGTAAAGCGTACTCTGGGAGCTGGACCTGGTAATTGGGTTTTTGTGCTTGATGCATGCAAGGGAGTTTTTGCTGCGGGTTGGCCGCTTTTGCTGGCTTTGGATGCTGCCGTTCCACTTGGGCTTTGGGGCTTGGGTGGGGCAATTTTGGGACATAGTTTTTCTGTCTTTTTGGGTTTTCGTGGTGGCAAGGGTGTTGCCACTACCATGGGGGGGATTTTAGTGCTGATGCCATCGGTTCTTTTAATCAGTTTGGTTGTTTGGTTGCTTTTGTACTATGCTTCGCGGGTTGTTGCGGTTGCATCGATAGGCTTTGGGATTGCTTTACCAATTGCTGCTATGATGACGGCACAACCTTTAAGCTTGCGGCTATTTGCCGCAGCTCTTGCGATGTTATTGGTTATACGTCATCGTTCCAACATCATTCGATTATTTCGCGGTGAAGAGCATGGCTTTGGAAAAAAGCCGAGCATTAAACAGGATTCAAACGAGTCTAACGGCAAGAATTTTTAAAAATGAAAACAACGCATCAGCGAACCGTAAGAATTGGACTATTGGGATTTGGCACCGTTGGTCAAGGTGTGTGGAAGCATATCGAGCGCAATCGCAGGGCTCTCGAATTGCGACTGGGGGCGAGTCTTGAAATTGTGCGAATCGCTGTGCGTGATTCTGGTCGCAAGCGTGAGGTCGAGGTGCCATCAGGAATTATCACGACGGACACCATTGCCGTAGCCGAGGATCCGAGCCTTGATATTGTCTGCGAGTTGATGGGGGGGACCCGGGAGGCATTGGATTTGACCGAGCGCGTGCTTAGGCGCGGTAAAATTGTGGTTACCGCCAACAAAGCTCTGATATGTGAACATGGTGATCGGCTTTTTACCTTAGCGCGCCAAGCTGGCGGGCATTATTTCTATGAGGCCAGTGTCGCTGGCGGCATTCCGGTTATAAAAACCTTACGCGAGGCATTGGTAGCCAATCGTTTTAGTCGTATTTACGGAATTCTAAATGGAACCTCGAACTACATTTTAACAAGGATGGAGAAGGAAGGATTGGAGTTTTCGACAACGCTTGCAGATGCGCGTGCGCTTGGCTATGTCGAAGCTGATGAGGCACTAGATTTGGATGGTATCGATGCTGCCCACAAAGCAGTGATTCTTGCTTTCCTTGCGCATGGACGCTGGGTCTCCTTGGATGACATCATAGTTGAGGGGATTCGGGATGTCACTGCTGAGGATATTTTAAGTGCCCGCAATCTGGGTTATCGCATTAAATTATTGGCTATTATTTCGCGTGATTTTCAAAACGAGCGTTTGGTCGTTCGTGTACATCCCGCACTTTTGCCTTCCAATGGTATCATTGCCGGGGTGGATGGTGTCTACAACGGAGTGAGCATTACTGGGGATGTGGTTGGCACGACTGTATTAATTGGCCGGGGGGCAGGGCAGGATGCTACTTCGAGTTCGGTGATCAGTGATATTGCCGATGCGGTTTTCATGCTACAGGGAGCACCAGCGCCGGTAATCTCAGAAGAAGATGATGGCGTGTATCGTGAGCTGGCGGAGGGACTGTCATTGGGAGGACCCGAAGATATCAAGGCACAATACTACCTACGACTGCATGTTGCTGATAAGCCGGGTGTATTGGCCAAGGTAGCTGGTGTTTTGGCGGATTTTGCGGTTAGTATTGCAACGGTTGATCAGCGCGCGCATTTGCTTGAGGGCACTGCATCGCTCATTTTGACGACTCATGAAACTGACGAAAAAGCAATGGAGCAAGCCTTGGGTTCATTGGCGGCAATGTCGGACTTGCTGCAAGACAAGCCTGTTCGCTTTAGGGTATTTGATCCAGGAGAAGGGTAATCCTGTTGCTGTAATATTCATTTGATTTTTAAGTTACTTTTAATTTGCGATTGCCTAAGTCCAACGGGTTGTAGAACTGGATTTGCTAGTGAATATTGGTTTATTTGATTTTGAACTGCCGGCGGAGTTGATCGCCCAGGAACCTGCCAGACGACGTGAGGACAGTCGGATGATGGTGGTCAATCGCGCCAAGCGCAGTGTGAGTCATCATTATTTCAGTGAGATAGTGCATTTACTCCCCACGCGAAGCCGTTTGATACGCAATAATGCCACCGTTTTAAAAGCTCGTATTTATGGAACCCGCTCAAATGGCAGCTCAATGGAGTGTCTTCTGGTGCAAGCTGCCGATACGGACAATTCTTGGTGGTGTATGCTGCGTCCCGGTAAAAAGTTGGCTCGCGATGGCCGCTTTTGGTTACCCGATGGTTCACAGGCTCGCGTGCTGGATCGTGATGATGAGGGTCATTATCGCGTGAATTTTGATCTGGCTGAAGGCGTTTCTGTCCAGCAAATAATTGATAAACATGGCGTTATGCCATTACCCCCCTATATTCGCCGTTCGCAACACGATCCGCGCAGTAAAATGGATTCCGAACGTTACCAAACTTGCTATGCCGACCCACTGCGAGCTGTTGCAGCGGCGGCACCCACAGCGGGATTGCACTTTAGCAATGAAATACTAAAGCAGTTGCGTGCCAGTGGGCAAAGACTCTATGATTGTACTCTCCATGTTGGTTTTGGTACTTTTAAGCCGATTCAGACTGAGTCAGTCGAAGCTCACCGCATCCATCGCGAGCGTTATGAGCTCGAGCGGAGTGTATTCTCCGAATTGCGCGAGGCGGAAGGGGGCTTGCGCTTAGCCATAGGCACGACTGTGGTGCGGACTTTGGAAGATGCCGCGCGCCGTTTTAGGGATTTGCCTATGGACGGCAAAGCAGAGGGGACCATCAGCGCTGAAGCGGATATTTATCTTTATCCTCCCGCAGAATTTTTGATGGTGGATGCACTGTTAACAAATTTCCATCTACCGCGCTCCACACTGCTTTGTTTGGTAGCAGCATTTCTTGCTCCCGGTGAAAGCGGAGGTGTGGATTTTTTGCTTGAGCTTTATGCGGAAGCTATTCGCGAGCGCTACCGGTTTTTCAGTTATGGAGACTGTATGCTGATTCTTTGAGTCGATTTCAGTCTTATTTTTTACTTCCATTGAACCATATATTAAGGGATAAATTTTGAATTTGCGGCAGTTTATTGCTGACGGGAATAAACTTAGCGAATCGCGACTCACATGAAACGAGCACCTGATAGAAATCTTTTTAACGAAGTCGTGGAATTATATTACCAGCCACTATATCGCTTTGCTCTGAGCCTTTCCAAGCGGGAGGATCAGGCCAGTGATCTTACACAAGAGACCTTTCGCACATTTGCCCAACATGGTGGTGAGTTGCGCGACAAGGGTAAGGTGAAATCATGGCTTTTTACAACCCTTTATCGGGAGTTTCTTCGTCTATACAAGCGTTCCAAACGTTTGGATCATTATGAACCGGCTGTTCTGGAGGCGCAACTGGGAGGTAGTATTCAGTCCGATGCCCGTCGTAAGCATGATGCACACCTTGCGGTTGAAGCACTGGAATCTGTCGACGAAATTTTTCGTGCACCACTATCCCTCTTTTACATTGAAGATCTCACCTACAAGGAAATAGCTGATGTATTGGATCTCCCTATGGGGACTGTCATGTCCCGCTTGAGTCGGGGTAAAGCGCAGTTGCGTGACGCCTTTTTAAATTCTGCAAAGAACAACAGTGATGCCTAGGACTCACAGGTATAATAAGTTATTATGAAAATCGAAGAAGCCATTGAATTATTGGATACCCCCATTGGGGACTGTGACGCTGAATTGCGTGCCCAAGCTGATCGAATCGTTAAGGAAGAACCCGTTGCTTTGGCTGAGTTGGACCGTCGCCACAAAGTGGATTTTAGGATACGAGGTGCATTTGCGTCGATTGCTGTGCCAGCCGATCTGAAGACGAATTGCCTGTCTGTTTATGATCGCTTGGTCGATTCGGCTGGGAAAACAGCTGACAACAACCGAAATTTCTTGATTCGCCCGTGGATGTATGCGGCCGCTGCTGCAATAGCGATAATGTTGCTGATACAGGTAACTTCGCCTGATTTCGACCAAGACACTCGCAGTGCTTCCAGTATAGTGCCTGGGGTTTCGCACGCAGGTGTAGGGAATTTGCTAAATGATTTAGGCCGTCAGTTTGGTTCCTTTGGAAATTACCACCATCAACCCGGGGGAATTGCTGAGGCGGCTTCCTTCTTTGAGAACAAAAATGCACCTGTCAGCAATTTTTTAACTGCTAATTTTTTCGATATTGTGCCGGATGGTTGCCGGATTTTGGATATTCAAGGCTACCGCGTGAGCATGGTTTGCTTGCGTACCGAACCATTTATGCATCTTTTTATTGTGCCCAAAGAAGCGCTCGGTGGCGAGGCATTAACCCGTCCGATTGAGTCCGAAGTCAATGCGGTCTCATTTCTTGCCTGGACCGATGGAGATCAGCTTTTAATATTGGCTACCCGTTCCGGTACTTGCGAAGATCTGCGCCGTCATGCTGCTTTTGCATCCGTTCAATAATTTCACTGAAATATCATTTTTTTTGGAACTACCTGACCTAACATCTGTCATAGTATGTAACAAAATCATGTTTTTTGTTAGGGTTATTAGGTTAGTTGAGTAGTAGTTAAGGGTAGTGGGCCTGCAGGTGGTAACATTTGCAGGTCCACTTTTTTGTATTTTTACCTATTACCCACTACATGCTGGACAACTTCGTGGGCTTGCAGAGCATAGGTGGAATGCAACAGAAGCGTTTTTTAAAACAGCAATTAGCGACTCGTCTGAAGTGGCAGGATATGGATCTGGACTACTTGCGTCAGTTAGTTAGTCTGGGCAAAATTGAAGATTTGGCTGGCGCCGGATTGGCTACTCGTCCCGAACATTTAGGAGATGTAACCTCGATGTTGATGCCAGAAGCAGGCAATGGCTGCGCAGCGATTGTGGCCCGTGTTGAAGGGATTGTTTGCGGTATGCCCTTGATCGCAATGGTTTTAGCGGCATATGGCGATGAGTTTGAGGTTAAATGTGCCGTTGAAGATGGAATGCCTATGGAGCCTGGCTTAACCTTGGCGACTATACATGGTCCCGCTATTGGTTTACTGCAGGCGGAGCGGGTAATGTTGAATTTTCTGCAGCATCTCTCTGGCATTGCCAGTGAAACTCGACTTTATGTGAACGTGCTAAAAGCTAGTGATACTTGTTTACTGGACACGCGCAAGACGACACCTGGATACCGCGTTTTGGAAAAATATGCAGTGGCATGCGGCGGAGGCTATAATCACCGCATAGGATTGTTTGATCGCATAATGTTAAAAGACAATCACTTGCGGGTCGCTGGATGTGCAGCGGGCGAGGCCTTGACTGAAGCGGTTCGCGCTGCGCGATCGGTTGCAGAAACAATACCTGTTGAAGTGGAAATTGATACTCTTGCGCAATTGGAGCCAGTTCTGGTAGCAGGAGCGGATGTGGTGTTACTGGATAATTTTACGACTTTCGATATGTCGGCAGCGGTAGAGCAAAATTCCGGACGTGCTTACTTGGAAGCCAGTGGTGGCATTACTTTGGAGCGTTTGCCTGAGTTGGCATTGATTGGTCTCGATTTTCTTTCCACTGGTGCTTTGGTACATCAAAGTCGGTGGTGTGATATTGGATTGGACTGGTTATGAATGGGGAATTTATAAATAACCCTGATGCGCGTTTGTTGGGAGCTTTTCTGGAGGCGGGAGATAGCTTTGTCTCGGGAAACGATTTGGCCCATTTACTGGGTATCAGTAGACCGGCAGTGTGGGCTCGCCTAAAGCGCTTGGAATCAGCCGGTTTCAAATTTGAAGCGGTGCGCAACAGAGGGCATCGTTTGCAGCAGCAGCCAGTTTCCCTGCATCCGGCATTGTTGGATTGGTGGGCGCATGTCAAAGGGATGTCATTACCATTTCTCTTTTTCCCGTCGATTGATAGCACTAATACTGAAGCGGAGCGGCAGTTTCAGGATGGAAGAAAGGCCCCTTTTGTTATCGTCTCCAGTCAACAAACAGCCGGTAGGGGCAGGCGGGGACGCACCTGGATTAGCGAGTCAGCAGATAATCTTTACCTTACCTTGGCACTGGAACCACATTTGTCGCCACGAGTTCTTAGTGGCTTCACATTGTGGGCGGGAATTCACCTGGCTCGGGGTTTAAACTCCATTTTTGTGACTGAAGTCAAAAATGGTAAAGACGGTGCTATTGGTTTAAAGTGGCCGAATGATCTTGAGAGCAGTGGACGCAAGCTTGGAGGGTTGTTAACAGAGGCCAAATCGGATTCCGATGGGATTCGCCAATTGATTGTCGGTTTTGGTTTAAATGTAGGGAAGCGGCCGCAGTTGGAGCGTGGGATAGCGCTTGCCGAAATCACCTCAGACATAACGATTGGTTTAAGTAGGCTGGCAGTTGATTGTGCCAGCTGGCTGGTGGAGGCCTATGATGCGATCATGAATGGAAAGGATGCAAATGGTTTAGCTTTGCCTGAGGCTTATGCACAATTGGATAGTTTAAATGGAAAAATCGTACAGGCCTACCGCAACCGTGAAAAAATTACTGGAGTAGCGGTTGGAGTGGATGCATCGGGTGCCCTGTTGTTGCAACAAGACGATGGCGATCGGCTTGCTGTCGATGCTGGAGAGGTAACCTTGCAGGCGGAGTGATCAGTAATGAGTCATCAATCCTTAAATGTTTTTGCAGTCGATGTTGGTAACACGCATTGTCACTATGGGTTACTGCGTGGTGATACCATTTTGGCTACAGGCCGATGTGCGACGGCTGAGTTGAATCCAGGGAAAAATCCATTTCGTCACTGGATTGAGCATCATGCCAACAAGGTCGATTCATTATATGATGCTGCCTATTGCTCGGTGGTCCCTGCCGTGAATGGTTGTATCGAGCAGGCTTTGTCGGAATTGGGCTTAACTTGTTTTCATTTACAATCCAATAGCTGTCCCGGCTTGCGTATTGCGTATCCGAAGCCACAGGAAATTGGCGAAGACCGATTGGCCAATGCTTTGGCTGCCGATGCACTTTATGGTGCACCGGTAGTGGTAATAGATATGGGCACTGCGGTTACTTTTGATATTGTTACCCGACGCGGGGGGTATGAAGGAGGGATTATAGCACCTGGAATTGCGCTGATGACGCGTTACCTGCATGAGCAAACGGCGTTATTGCCGCAGTTACGTGCGGAAGAACTTGTAGAAGTGCCCGGCGGAATTGGCCAATCAACGATAGATGCGATGCGATTGGGTTGCAGTGTTGGTTTCTCCGGAATGCTGGCGGCCTTATTGGAGAGGGTCGAGAGTGAGCTTGCTCGACGCAATGAGTCGCCAGTTCAGGTTATCTCAACAGGAGGAACTATGGCTTTTCTGAGTCGCGACTGGATGCGGCGTATGGAGTTTGTGGCTGACCTCACCCTTCGTGGTTTGGCAATCGCAGTTATGCGTAGTCACGATGAGCGCGATTGAAAGCACTGATTAACGCCCGCAGTCCGGCAGTTTCAATATTGGCATCCAATCCGCAGCCGAAACAGCTACTGCCATCCTCGCGTTCCAGTTGGATGTACGCTGCTGCCAGCGTTCGGGACCCAGCGCCAATCGAATGTTGGCGATAATCCACAAGACGAAAATTTTTCCAGCCCTGTTGTTCCAATGCATCCACTAAAGCGCTAATAGGGCCATTGCCGACACCCTCCAGTGATAATGGTTTGCCGGCATAAATGACCTCCGCACGGATGCCAACGGTGCCTTCTTCCGAGCCATCAGTATGCTTAACGGAGCGCAACTCCAGAGGGGATTTAAGATCAATATAGTCAGCTCGGAAACGGTCGTAGATTTCTTGTGGCGACAACTCGCGACCCAATTTGTCGGCTTCTAAGCCGATAGCTGCACCGAATGCCGGATGCATGGCCTTGGGCAGATCCAGTCCAAAATCTTTTTGTAAAATATAGGCAACGCCGCCCTTACCGCTTTGGCTGTTGATGCGAATGATGGCTTCGTAGGTGCAACCAATATCCTCTGGATCAATCAAAAGGTAAGGCACTTCCCAAGGAATGTTGGCGCCTCCATCTGCCAGCATTTTACGTCGGCGGTCCATTCCTTTTTTGATGGCATCTTGGTGGGAGCCGGAAAAGGCAGTAAAAACAAGATCACCTGCGTAAGGTTGGCGGGCGGGTACCGGCATGCCGGTTATGCGCTCATATACCGTGCGGATGGCGGGCAAGTCACTGAAGTCTAGTTCTGGATCCACACCTTGGGCATAAAGGTTTAGCGCCACGTTAACGATATCCAAATTGCCAGTGCGCTCGCCGTTGCCAAATAGCGTCCCTTCCACACGATCCGCTCCAGCCAGTAGACCCAGCTCGGTAGCAGCGACGCCGGTTCCGCGGTCGTTGTGTGTATGTAAGGAGATGATAGCGGCATCACGCTGAGAGATGTTGCGGCAGAACCACTCAATTTGATCCGCATGAACATTCGGAGGTGCGACCTCCACCGTTGCCGGGAGGTTCAAAATGATCGGATCATCGTTGGTGGGCTGCCAAACATCCATCACGGCCTCGCAGACTTCCAATGCATAGTCTGTTTCGGTGTCTGAAAAACTCTCTGGGGAATACTCAAAGCGTAACCGGGTGGCGCGCAAATCGCCAGCCAGCTGCTTCACAATCCGGGTGCCATTTATAGCAATTTGTTTCACCGCAGTCTTGTCCAGATTAAAGGTCACCTCTCTTTGCAGGGGAGAGGTCGAATTATACAGATGAACGATAGCATTGGGAGCACCTGCTAAGCTTTCAAAAGTCCGCCGGATGAGATGTTCCCGCGCTTGAACCAAAACCTGAACAAACACATCATCAGGGATACGTTTTTCTTCAATAAGGCGGCGTAGGAAGCGGAACTCGGTTTCGCTGGCAGAGGGGAATCCGACTTCAATCTCTTTAAAACCAATTCGCACGAGATGCCCAAACATCTCGACCTTTTGGTCCACGGTCATAGGGATAGCCAAGGCTTGGTTGCCATCGCGCAAGTCAACGCTAGCCCAGATGGGTGCACGTTCAACGACCTTGTCCGGCCAAGTGCGATTGGGGAGGTCCACTCGTCGGTAAGGACGATATTTGGTGATATGTCCATGTTGCATGGGCTTATTGGCTGATTTGTAGTTCATGATGTCAAGCCGTGAATCGGTTTGAGGTATTCTTTTCACAACTTTAAATACATACCGGGTATATGTTTTACTTGTCAAAGGAGTTGCTTGAACTTGAGGGGATTAGGGTTTGAATTTTCTGTGTATTATTTGCCTGAGGAGGTTTAATTCCTCAAAGCGCAGAAGCCATAAACCGAGGGTGATCGTAGCAATTGCCAGGGGGATACCGAGTGACAGGGTTGTGATCGCTTGCAAGTGTTGATTGTCAATTGCGCTGATGCTTGCGTATTTAATTAGTAGGCAAATCAGGCACATGGCAGTGACGGCGGCGATAACCTGCAGGAAAGCTGGGAGTAGCCTTTTGAGGTTGCAGTCCAGACTGTGCCTGGCGAGTCCGCGCCAGAGCAAATGCGCTTGTATGAGAGCTGCCACGACATTGGCCAAGGCTAGTCCCTTGACTCCGAATATTTGCATTAACAGCAGGCTTAAAACCACATTTACCACTAGGCAGACGGCAGCGATCCGAACGGGGGTTCGCATATCGGAATGTGCGTGTAGTGCGCGAGTGCCAAAGGTAGCCAGAGAGTAAAACGGCAAGCCGATTCCATAGATGGCGACAATTGGAACAGCTGCGGAAACGGAGGCAGCGTCAAAGGCGCCATATTGGAATAAAAGGGTAAGGATTTCATTGGCATAAAGCAAAAGCCCCATACCTGCGGCGAGGGAAAGCGCGAAAACGATGCGCACACCCTGCAGGAAAGAGCGGCTAAAATCAGCCGTATCGCCGCGTCCGACTGCGCGGGCCATAGTCGGAAAAACAACGGTGGCAACTGCAATTGTAAAGAGTCCCAGCGGCAATTCCATTAAGCGGCTGGCGAGGTAGAGGAGTGAGACGGCAGATTCATCAAGCCAATGGGCGATAACGCGTGAAACTAAAATGTTGACCTGCAAAATGGCGGCACCGATGACGCCGGGAAGGAATAGTTTCCAAACTTGTTTCAAACCGGATGACAATTCGAGGCTTGGTCGAAATCGCCAACCGGTGCGGCGTAAATCCATCGCAGGCAAGAGACATTGCAAAATGCCCCCGAGGAGCACTCCAGCGCAGAGGATGGCGACAATTGCCACGGGCTTATCGCTGTAAAAAGCTCCGCCAATCAATAGTGCGGCAATCATTGTCAGATTCAGCCAAACGGCGTTCAATGCCGCTGCTGTAAATCGACCACAAACCTGTAAACCCGCGCAAATGATGGCCGCTAGGCAGACAAAAAAGAGGTAAGGGAAGAGTACTGCAGCTAGAGTCAGTGCGGTATCCCAGCGATCAGCATTCAGCCACGGCAGATATCGCAGCGCAAGAAAAAGCCCGCTGCCAGCGCCTGCAACCAGCAGCAGGAGAAATCCTAAGCGGGTGAGTAGTTGATTGTAAAAGGTAAAAGCAGAATCGCGCCCATCATTTTCCAGTTCGCGGGCTAATACCGGGATCACAGCTGAAGTTAGAGCGCCTTCACCGAGCAAGCGACGGAACAAGTTGGGAAGGGTAAATGCGAGTACGAAAGCGGAAGCCCATACCCCTGCGCCAAGATAAACGAACAGGCAGATATCCCGCACCAAGCCGAGGATCCGGGAAGCTGCTGTGGCAGCACTGACCAAGCCTATGTTTTGCAGATCTTTACGCATCCTCCAACCCATTCAGGAAAGCCTGGATGACCTGCCAATAGTTTTCGCCCGCGATTTCTATCAAATTATTGTGGCCAGCGCCAGCGACCCAGAAGTGTGCATGGGGAACCTGCAAAGCGGACTTTAGTCGTTGGGCATGCCAAAAGGGGATGATCGGATCATCAGTCCCGTGGATCATTAGGACGGGAGTCTGAACCCGACGGATGGTTGCCAAATTATTGAAACGATCCCATGGCAATATCCTGCGCTTGGTCATAACACGAAAGGCGGAAGTGAAAGCGGACTCAATGATCAGTCCCCCGACTTCGCGGTTTGCGGCGATGTGGACTGCGGGTCCGCTGCCGATGGAGCGTCCCAGGCAAACGATGTTGGCTGCAGGAATGCCCTTGGTGTCCCGCAAGTAATCATAAGCCGCTTCAGCGGCAAAGAAAATGCCGCTTTCGGAGGGGCGACCGCTACTGCTGCCATAACCGGGATAATCGTAGGCAAGGACGCTGATGCCACGGCTTTGATAAGCTTGCATAAGCCAGCCAATACGACCGATGTCTTCCCCGTTGCCGTGATGATAGAGAAGGGTAAACGAGGCCTGCGGGGCATGCCAATAACGCGCACTGATGCGTTCACCTTCGGAACTTGTGAGCAGCAGCCAGCCATCCTCCTCCGTTCCCATCGAGTAAGATGGCGCAAGGTCAGGAAACATCAGTTCATCGGCCATCAGCCAAGCGTATAGGCAGAGTCCGACATAGGCGAGGGCGATGATAGAGAGAGCTAACAACATGGAGGAACGCAAGGACTGTTGCAAAGAGTGCGTCATATCTTAGATGCTGACTTGCGATGGATTGCAGGCAATGTCAAAATCGGATTTGTAAATTAATCCTTAAAGTGTTGAAGATGAGTGATTCGCACTTGTCAATCAGCTTTGAGATTGTGATTTTTGTGTCATGTTGGCAAAGCCCAAGCGATCCGGTCTAACCTTAATTGAAGTCGTTGTCTCGATTGCCATCCTGGTATTGCTATTCACCGGTATCGTTGCCGCTGTTTTACATTTGCGCCGGACGGCGGAATCGCTGGTGCGAGAGGAAATTGCCACCGCTGTAGCGGGAGGTTTTCTTGAGCAGGTGAGGGCGGTGGATTATCCCGAGTTAGTTGCCTTGGCGAATGCCGGAGGTGTGCTTGAGTTAATTATCCGCAATAATGCGCGCATAGAAGTTATGGTTAACGATCAAAATTGGATGCAGGTCATGGTTCCATTAACCACCGACCCCAGTGGCGCAGTGCAGAATGAGATGCCTTTTTTCTTTCGTATTTTACTGGAAGACATGAATCCGATGCGCTCGGTAGCCATGCGTGTACCCTTTCGTTGGGATGATGTTTTAACCGGAAACCAGCTGGAGCGCGAACTGGTATTGGTTCGCTCGGCGATTCCGCGCTAGGAGGAAATGTCATGCAGGTAAATCAAATCAGTTTTGCAAGCAGCACAGGTCATCGGCGAGAGGGCCTCACTTTAGTGGAAATTATGATTGCGTTGGGTATTGTAGTAATTGTTACCCTGGGTGTTTATCAATTGACGATAGGGAGTGCGCGAACGCTTTTTGATACCCGTGCCAAATTGCAAGTAACACGTGATGTCAGGGTTTTTACCAATGAGCTTTCCCGTTCTGGAAAAGGTGCCCGCCAATTCTACATCTATCCTGCCCGCAGTAGCAACCTAACCGAAGCGGCACGGGTTCCCGGCGGGGCTAGTGGTGATTTTTTGCTTTTCGTCGTCATTCAGCCAGCAGTGCCGGATAGCCCCGATAGCGATATTCACATCAGGCGGCTGACCGCCTATATCAGGGAGGTGGATCAAGGGCAGGTTATAGGTCCTGTGGTTCGCTATCAGCGTGACTATCCTGTCAACTCAGCGAGCCGAATTTATTCCACCAATCCCTCTGCTTCTGTAATCACGGTGGAGGCATTGGCTGCGGCAATGTTGAACGATGCGGCTACCGATAGACGGGAGGTGCTTGAGCTCAGTCGTGGAGTTGCAGACGAGCGCTTATTCATTAATTTCCGCAATCGCAGTGTCGTCGTTAACGGAGAGATATTACATGGAAATAATATTCGTCGATTGACTAATACCTATAACTTTACTGTTTCACCCCGAGGATGAAGTTGAACATGAATAATAATCCCAATTTTAATCAAACTGGAACCGTTTTGGGTGTTGTGTTGATCGTAACCGTTGCGCTATCCATTATCACAGCCTCATTTTTTCGCTACGCCTTGGCGGAAGCACGAATCAGTCGCAGCAATTTGCTCATGAACGAAGCCCGTTATGCGGCTGAAAGTGTGGTTGAGCATGGGATGTCGCAAATGCATGCGCGTTTCATGCGTGAAGCCGCGGTGGCACCGTGGGAGTTTGACCCAACACGTATTGCATCCAGGCCACTGGTATTGACGAATGATGTTTATACCCTTTACGCGGATGTTGAAAACTCACGGTTAATTTTGCCGCAAGCACCCTTCAATGCCGGAAACTTGTTGCAAAATCCAACGGGACTGGTAGCTGGGGTTTCGCCTGCCAATTCGGTGGTAGCAGTCATTGATCGGGCTATTCCGGGGAACGAGATAACTGAGCACCTTGGCAGTCGGGTAGATATGCGTGAAATTGAGATTTATGCCCATGCAACAGTTGCCGATTCCCGTCTTGGCGAACGTCGTGCATTTGTGCGTCAGCGATTTCAAATACTGGAAGATTCGCTGTTTTCCTATGGTATCTTTTACGAAGGCGATATGACATTGTCGCCGGGGCCGACAATGACATTCGCCGAAGGGGCGGTGCATGCCAATGGCAACATCTGGTTGGGGGCAAATAATGCCCTCAACATTCGGGCGCGCTTGACCAGTGCTGGATTTTTCCAACTCGGGCGCGAAGACGACGGCCGAGCGCTTGGGGCAGGCACGACCAGTGGCACGGTTCGCGTTTTAAACGCGCTCACAAATAATATGCAAAGTTTGAGTGTAAACGTCAGCGATTTGGAAGCTGGAGGCGAAGGTTTGGGCTTAACGGGTTGGCTGCAAAGTGGACGACCCAATTTTCGCGATATTGCCTCGCTGGTTCTCGGCGGTAATCTACAAACCGGTGAGCATGGTGTCAGTCGACGGTCGCCCGTTGGTTTTGAGGAAATGAGTCGCTTATTTGCCGAAGGGGAAGGTAATTTTGGGTATCACATGATCATGCCGCCAGCTAATCGCAACGACCTTGAAGCAGACGATTTATCTGTCGATGAGCGTGCGATTCTGGAGACAGTAGAAGCAGTCAAGCTATCGACCCGGGTAGGATTGACGCTGGAGTTGGTCTTTGACGAAAGCGGAGTTCCGGGGGTGCAGGCATATACCTTTGACCGCGATAGCAATGGCAACTTGCAGTATGCGGCAGACGGTTGGCCGCGGGTACAACCCGTTGAGATCCCGGAGGCACTGCGTTTTTGGGATTTGGAAGCGTATCTGCACAGTGGCAATGACGTGTTAAGTGGATTGTATGACTTTCGCGAGGGGAACAATAATCGCAATGCCAACGGCGAAAAATCCCTATTGCGCATTAATGTTGAGCGCATGGCGGAATACCTTGAGGCGGATCCGGGCTTGATGGATGAGGATGGGAATCTGATTTTCGCTAGCTATCCTCATCCATCCGGGTTTTACAACGGTGGGATATTTTTCAGAATGCCCGAGCAGACGACTGCGGGACGTGCCGATTTAGTGCGCCCGGCAATACGTGAATGGGCCTTGGATTTGTTCAATGGAGAGAGGGTGCCGAATCCGGATTATTTGCGTGCCACTTCTACGGATGAGCCTGCTTATGGCATGACCCTAGTCACGAATGGAGCACTTTATGTGACCGGTAATTTTAATGTGCCCGATGGCAACGGAGACAGTTCGACACCTGCAGATCCCCACCGTTTTGGACGGCATCAAGGATCCGAGGCAGCAGTCGCACTCGCTGCGGATGCAGTGACGATACTGAGTTCTAATTTTGATCGTCGCGACAGTCGCAGGGAATTGAATCAGCGCAACGCTGGCCACACGACCCTATCAGCCGCGATTATTTCCGGAGTTGTTCGTGGCGATGGCAATCATTACAGTGGTGGGGTGGAAAATTTTCCGCGTTTTCTTGAAAACTGGAGTGGTCGCAATGCGACTATACGTGGAGCCTTGATCAGTCTGTTTGATAGCGAGGTGAATACCGGTGCTTGGCGTTATGGTGGCCGCGTTTACGAGGCTCCCAATCGCAACTGGGGCTATAACTCTGCCTTCCTTACGGAGACGCGACCGCCAATATTCCGTTCCTTGCGTGGATACCGTCGGGTTTACTTCGAGGAACTCAGCCGCGATGAATACGAAGCTGGTGTGAATGCCCTACTGGCCGAATATAACGATCTTTGAATGGGATTTTAAGTGTATGCCTGCGCGTACCGGCTTGCAAAGGGACATTTTGCGTTTAAAAAGGAGCAATGAAAGTTTTTTCCAGACTGGTCTTATTGAGTGTCCTGATGGCTCCATTGCTGTCGTTGACGACTGGATGTCGTCAGCATCGCACGACGATTGATGATGCGGCAGTTCCCCGGCTGCACCTTGAGGCTCGGGGTGGTTTTGGAAGCGAGCGAGTTGCCAGTGTAAGAATGCCCGTAAGTGGCAGCACATTGGGGGTGGTTTCCGAACCACTGGTGAATGAATTTGAAATCGTCAATGTGGAATTAGTTAGCGTCGAGTTGGGAATGGCATTGATGTTTCAGCTCAATGAAGTCGGAGCCCGAAAGCTTTATCGCGCCAGCGTATCCAATCGTGGTTCACGTGTTGTTTTAATGGTTAGCGGCGTACCGATAGGTGCAAGAGCACTGGATGCACCGATACAGGACGGAGTCTTTTTCACTTTTACGGAACTTACGGATGCTGCTTTGGAGCAACTGGTGTTGGATTTGCGCAACACCTTGGAGCGTATCCATAATAAACGACGCTGAAGCGGGCAGAACCAATGACTCCCGCGCTTGGCTTGGCGGCTATCAGTATTTTACTTTGGGTGGTTTCCATGCCGCCCTGGGGTATGGCAGAGGCGGCTTATCTCGCCTTGGTTCCGTGGTTGCTTTATTGTTTGAATCAACCGCGTTGGAAGCCGCTGTTGGTAGGCTTGTTCCTGAGTTCCTGGGCTGGCTGGATAGCGGTTTTGTATTGGTTGCGTCATGTCACCATGGTGGGTATGCTGGCGCTAGCGGCGTTAATGGCCTTGTTTTTTGTCGCTTGGGGTGCATGGACCCGCTGGCAATTGGCGGAACTTCAGGGGCGGGGCTACTTGACGCGCTTGCGCGTTTTTGCTGGCTGTGCAGCTGCATGGGTTTTACTGGAGCAACTCAGGGGTGTTTTGCTAAGCGGATTTCCCTGGGCGCCTTTCGCCTTGAGTCAATGGGAACGTCCAGTGTTGTTGCAAGTCGCGGCTTGGACTGGAAGCCATGGTATCAGTGCGCTGTTGGTGTTCTTTAATCTGCTAATTGCATGGAGCCTTTGGCAACGGTTTCGGAGCAGTACTGGGAAGAGCATTAAAACCTGGTTCTCTCCCGAGCTTTATACAGCATTAGGTTTGTTGTTGGTGGTGATTTTTCTTTTCTTCCGAATCTTTCCCGAGCGCTTGCAACAGGAACCTTTATTTCGGGTAGGCTTCGTGCAGCCCTACATCCCCGCCAACTTGAAATGGGAGCCTGATGAAGCAAATGCTGTGCTACAGGTATTGGAGCGGCAGACGCAGTTGGTTGGCTACATGCAACCCGGGGTCGTACTGTGGCCGGAAGCGGTAACCCCATGGCCGGCATTGGGTAACGATTTGATGCGCGATTGGATAGAGTCCCTGGTGGAAGAATTAGATGTTCCCGTGCTAATGGGTAATTTGGCTGTTTTTCGGGAGATCCCCAGTTGGTATAACGCTGCTTTTGTGGTTCACCCCGAAAGCGGTTTGGCAACGGAATTTTACTCCAAGCGTAAGCTGGTGCCATTTGGTGAATTCGTACCGTTGCGCAGGTGGGTGCCTTTCATCGATAAACTCGTGCCTGTCGGGGACGATTTTCAGCGTGGTCGCGACCCCTCGCTTTTATCCCTGCAACTGGCGACCAGAGCCGACGCTTTGAAGGTAGGTCCATTGATCTGTTACGAAGATGTTTTCCCGCATTTGGCGCGCGCCAGTGTTCGTGCTGGAGCGGATTTTTTATTTGTGGCGACTAATAATGCCTGGTTTGGTGAAGGCGGAGGTGCCTATCAGCATGCGGCGCATTCGGTGTTGCGTGCAGTTGAGACGCGGCGTCCGGTCTTGCGCTGTGGCAATGGTGGCTGGAGTGGTTGGATTGATGAGTGGGGTTCGATACGTTATGTGCTTACCGATGAGCGCGGGAGCATTTATTTTCGTGGTGGTGGTGTGGTGGGTGTTAAACGCTCCTCAATATGGACGGGGCGCTTAAGTTTTTACACCCGGTACCCGTACTTATTTACACTGTTTTGCGGTGCATTAGTCTTATCTGTAATTCGCAGAAAACATTTTTTGCTTGTCTGATCATCGGTCAGCTCTAAAAGTCCGCACCTTTATGTCGTTAGACTCATTACAAGATAGTATTCAAAAGCTTAAGGCGGGTGGGGCACTGAATATGGATGCCGCCGCCGGAGCTGCGCTGGCATTGGCCGATCCCGATGTCGAGGACGCAGACAAAGCCGATTTTTTGCGCGCCTTAAATGAAAAAGGTGAAACCGCCTTAGAGTTAACTGTTTTTGCCACTGTGTTTAGGGGATTAGCGAGGGACCCGGAATTGGCTGATTTCGCTGAACGTGCAATTGATGTGTGTGGTACTGGTGGCGATGGCGCTGGCAGTTTCAACGTTTCCACTGCAGTATCGCTTGTTCTCGCATCTATGGGCATTCCCGTTTTCAAGCATGGCAATCGTTCGATCACTTCCAAGTGTGGCAGTGCAGATTTGCTCGAAGCCTGCGGGATTCCCCTTGAGTTGGAGACGGCGCAGTTACGACAGAGCATGGAAGCGCTCAACTTTGTATTCTTTTTTGCTCCCGGATTTCATCCCGCATTCAAATCCATCGTTCCAGTGCGCAAGGCACTTGCCGCTGAAGGTCGCCGCACCATTTTCAACTTGCTAGGGCCGTTAATCAATCCCGGCAGACCCAGTTTCCAATTGCTTGGGGTCTTTCGCCAGGAGTGGCTGCAACCGATTGCCAATTCATTGCACGATCTTCAGCTGCAAGCGGCCGTCGTCGTGCATGCCACAAATGGTGATCAGGCTTACGATGAACTGGTTCCCTTTGGTGAGAATCATTTGGCGGGTGCCGGACGCTTGCGCGATAAAGATGCGTCATTTAATTGCTGCGACCTTGGTATTGCTCCCGGTGGCGAGCACGAACTTGCCGGTGGTGATGTTGCGAAAAACCGATCCTTACTTTATCGACTCATAGGAATCGAGGGGCCACCCGTCCCAGCCACCCTGCACGATACCGTTTGCTTAAATGCAGGTACTGCTTTGTGGGTAGTTGGGCTAGCCAGCGACATTCAATCCGGATTTCGGGCTGTTGCTGATCATTTAGAAACCGGTGCGGTTGCCGATTGGTTGCGGCGGGCACAGACTTTTTATTCACATCTGTAAGTCTGAACAATAGCTATGCAAAAGGAAAGTTCCCGTAAACACTACTTTGGCACCGATGGAATTCGCGGCACCTGGAACGACGCGGTTATCAATGAGGCCTTCGCGCGGCGCTTTGGAGCTGCATTGGCTGCATTTTTAAAAGCTCGCATTCCCGATCGACCCGCCGCGGTTTACCTCGGACGGGATACCCGCGGAAGCGGGGAAGTGCTCTCGCAGGCCATTCGCGATGGACTTTCCATTGCAGGTGCTTTTGTTTGCGACCTTGGAGTCATTCCAACTCCAGCGGTGGCATTGGTAACGTCCCATCAATCCGCCGATTTGGGTATAATGGTCACCGCCTCTCATAATCCCGCCAGTGATAACGGTTACAAAGTATTTGGTCCGGGCGGATTGAAGCTTACCAAGGAGGATGAAGCTGAGATAGAAGGTTTCATCGAGCAAATCTCAGTCTCTGATCTTCCCAAAGCCGAACCTTGCGGACACTGTTTCGATGGTTTGTCTTACTATATCACTTACATGCGCTCACTGTTGGATGAGGACTGTCTAGCTGGACGCCGTCTCGTCATCGACCTCGCTAATGGAGCAACCACTGCAACAGCGCCAGAAGTTTTTCGTCGTTGGGGAGGTCAGATTCATTTTTTGGGTAACCAGCCCAATGGCCAGAACATCAATGATGGTGTAGGCAGTGAGCATCCCGAAAAACTGGCTCAAGTCGTGCGCGAGCAAGGGGCGGCACTCGGTATTGCCTTTGACGGTGATGGTGATCGCGTGGTTATTGTTGACGCGAACGGCAAAACTGTGCCTGGCGAAGCGATTCTCGCCCTGCTCGCGCGTGAAGAAGCTGCTTGCCAGCAGTTATCAAGTAACCTTTTGGTTACTACGGTTCACAGTAACGGTGGGCTGGATCGTGCGGTTGAGCAATTTGGCGGCCGCACGGAGCGGACTGATGTGGGAGATCGCAACGTACTATACCGCATGCGGGAACTTGGTGCCAGCATGGGTGGGGAATCTTCCGGACATATCATATTTTCCGAACTCATTCCGTCCGGAGACGGTTTGCTGAGCGCCATCAAATTCCTTGCTCTTTTTCTCAAGCAGCAGTGTAGCGTTGCCGAGTTGGCTGCATCGGTGAAGATGTTTCCGCAAGCGGAGGGATCGCTCCGCGTATTAAAAAAGCTACCACTTGAATCATTGCCGCATTTTAGTGTCGCCAGTCAGGCGGTTGAATCGCGGCTTTCGGCCGGTAAGGGCCGAATTTTGGTGCGTTATTCCGGTACCGAGCCGAAGTTGCGTTTTTTGGTGGAAGCTGAAAGTATAGAAACGGCGGAACAGGAACTATCGCTATTGATGGCTGCGGCTGAACAGGATTTGAATTAGGCGAGCTTCAATGTTGACCTTGTCGCCCAAGACCCTAGATTACTCTTTTTACAACCATTACATACTTTTATGGAAGCAGTTGAATTGAAAGACTTGGATCCTCGTATCATCAAACAGGTAGAGGACTTGCGTAAGAAACTGGATCGCAATCCGGCGCATGCGGCGGGGATTCTCGAAGGAATTGTGCAACGCAATCCGGGATGCCTGGAAGTGCGTCAAATTTTGCGGCAAGCGCAAAATAAAGCATCCGCTAAAAAGGCCTCGCAAGTGACAAAGCTCCTCATGCCATTGACCAACCTATCGCTCACCATGGGGGTTGATAAGAAGATTGAGAAAGATCCAGCCGTCGTGATGGACGCTGCTGAGAAGGCCATAACCGCCAACCCGCAGAATACCACCGCGCATTCCATTCTGGGTAAGGCTGCTCTGTCTGCCGGTTTGATTGACACAGCCATTTTTGCTTTTGAGTCTTTCCGTGCCATCAATCCCAAGGACAGCACCAATGCCAAGGCTTTGATGAATGCCTACATAGACAACCAACAGACTGAGGAGGCCATTAAGGTTGGTGATGCCACCCTGCGTCTGAACCCTGCCGACGACGAAGTGGCCAACCTCATCAAGAAGGCATCTGTGCAGCAGTCGATCACTAAAGGTAAGTGGGATGAGGAAAAAGACTTTCGCTCCAAACTCAAGGATGAGGAACAATCCGTTAAGTTGGAGCAGGCTAGCCGTGCACGCACAGACGAAGAGGGCATGCGTTCGCTGATTACCGATGCCCTGGCAGCTATTGAGAAAGAACCAGAGGACTTGAATAGCTACCGTGATGCGGCAACTAACTACCGTAAGCTCGGTGAGTTTGACAACGCCCTTGAAATGCTCGGACGGGCACGTCAAACGGCATCCGGTAAAGCGGATACGACGCTTGAGCGCTTGGTCTTTCAAATTGAACGCGAAAAAATGGCTGCCGCGATTGCCACCAAAGAAGCCGCACTTGAGCAAGATCCGGACAATGCCTCACTCCAGTCGGAGTTGGAAGCCTTGCGCAAGGAGGAGTTGGCCTTCCGCCTGGAGCAGGCAAAGGGTCTTGTGCAGCGTTATCCTAATGAATTTGGTTACCGTTACGAGCTGGGAGAGCTTTACTTGGCGCAAGGGCAGCTGGATGATTCGATTAAAGAATTCCAATTGGCGCAGCGCAATCCGAAAGTGCGGGTTAATGCGCTTGTTTATCTGGGTAAAGCCTACAAGCAAAAAGGTTTTTATGATCTCGCGGCCGAGCAGTTGGAGCTCGCCAAAAAAGAGATCCCAGTCGTCAACGAACAGAAAAAAGACGTCCTCTACGAATTGGGTAGTTGCTATGAGCAACAGGGTGACATGGATAAGGCGATGGCTGAATATAAGGCACTTTACGGAATGGATATTGCTTTCCGTGATGTTGCCGAGAAGATTGATGCTTTTTATTCCTCCAAGCGTTAATCATTAGATTTAGGGCGTTAGGATGGAAACAGAATACCAACTCAAGCGCGATATTACAGCTACAATTATTCCCGCTGGCGATTCGACGACACTGAAGGAAGGGACTTCCGTAATGATAACCCAGGCATTGGGGGGGGCGGTGACGGTACGCACACAGCGTGGGCTTTTCCGCATCGCTGCAGATGAACTGGATGCCTTGGGCGCTGATACCGCTGATGCGCTGCGCAATCAAATGCAGGCTGCGGAAAAACCTCCGATTGACGCCGAGGGACCATTGACTGAGGCGGATGTTTGGGAGGCCTTGCGAGGTTGTTTTGATCCGGAGATCCCGGTTAATATTGTCGATCTTGGTTTGATTTACGATTTAAGCATCGACGGTGTCGAAGCATCGGATGGAGCAACGGTGGCGGTTAAGATGACATTGACTGCCAGGGGTTGCGGTATGGGTCCGGTGATTGCCGATGACGCCAAGACACGCATTGAGGCGCTCCCTCAAGTCAAATCTGCCAATGTTGAAATTGTTTGGGAGCCAGCTTGGACTCCGCACATGATTTCCGAGGCGGGGCGCGCTAAGTTGGGCTTTTAATACCGTTGAAAAGCAAAAGAAATCAGCGTCCTGAAACGACGCTGGCGGGCACTGTTGCCAGCGGGGAGGAATTATTCGGCGACTGTCTGCCTTTTCCCAACTCTCGGCAGCAATATATCCAACAGGCTACTAAGGTTGTAGTTGGATGCGGGCGCGCTCGCCGTCTGGACCACCTTCGACGATGGCGCGCCTTTGTCCTTGGAGCAGCGTCATGCGATGGCCGGTAATTTTTCCGGATCCGGGTTGTTCCACTTCCGGCTTGTCTTGTAGCATTACCCGTCCCTCATTTGGCAGAAAAGTGGCTTCACCGGCGCGGGCGGTTCGGTCCTCCTGTTGTATCAGCACTTGTCCAGTTGCGTCAATTCGTTCAATGCGTAGCGGTGGGCCTGCGTGGGAAGCTTCAGATGCAGGACTTTGTTGCGAATCGGGAAGTGCGTAAACAACCAGGGATTGGCTTTCCAGCTTCAAATTTGTCGCTTCGACCTGCACGTCATCGGTGAAGATGAAGCGGGTCTGCTCGTCGCTTGATTCCATTCGGGCCAAACGGCTTTTGATAAGAGTGGGTATTGCTGGCTGAGCATCGGTGGCGGCCTGAGGATTGCGATAACCCAGATCAGGCAAGTCGGGCAGGGTGACCCTGACCGGATCGCTGCCCCTATCGCTGCGGGCAACAGAAACGCCCGCACGCAATTCAATGGTATCTGCGCGCACCTCGCTATTGCCGACAAAGAGGCGTGGGTTACCTGTTAATAGGGCGCGTTCCTCGAGCGGATAAAACTCGACCCTTTCGGCCTCAGCTGACTGACCCGCCTGGTCGATGCGTACCGATTCTTTGGCAATCAACTGCTGTACACTGCTAACCCCCTCGGAGTCGCCCTCAGCGGACACAATCCGCCGCGTATAGACCGTCAGTGTGCCAGCATCCATTTCCAACTCGCCGGAGAGCACCGCGACACGACCCTCGAAATAAAAGCGATTGCCATTCACATGTTCGCTAAGGTGTATTTTATCTGCCAGCACAATGGTTTCGCTGGCGAGACTACTGCTCCCCTGAATGCCGAGTCCGCCGGTTTGCAACAAGATCAATTGGGCGCGGCCATCGGCCTCGGAACCTTCAATCAGGGCCTCACCATTTTCCAGACGGATGCTGCTTCCGGTGACAAATGCTCCCGGTAGACTGACTTGCGGACGTCCGCGCAGAACCACCCGGTCTTCCTGTGGAAAAAACTCTGCTTCACCTGCTCTTGCAGTGCGATCGTATTGGATAATGCGCACTGCCTCTTTGGCGATGGCATGGGTCAGATTGCCCGACAGGTCAACACTGGTATCCAAGGCTCCGCCGGCAGTCGGGGCAGCGACAGTGGCTTCGAGGAATTCGCTGTTAAGCAACCAGTCGCGCGAGCGAACATCGACGGTATCGTGGAAGATGAAGGTGTGGTGAGTGTCCGTACTCCTTAGCGTCATTTTGTGACTGCGGATGCGGGTAGCGGATAGCGATTCCATCCCAGTTGCCGCTGTCGGCAAGCCCGAGTTGGGCGCCGAGGCACCGAGCGCATCGGGAAGGGCATCGGTAAAACTGACTGCGGCATCACGCAGGATTTCGATGCGACGATCATCACCCATCCATTCCCAGCCTTCGCCGGCGAGGTTGAAGCGATCTCCCTCAATGCGTATGGCGGCATCGGAATAAGCCCGGTTCTCGCGCAATCGAATGGTCGCCGCCGGACTACTCATCTCCATCTCGACAGCCATGCGTTCATCACCCGTAAAAAGGCGCATACGCATCGCATCGACACGGATTTGCTCCTCACTATCGTAGTAGGCCTTGGCGCCGCGCAATATCCACTGGGTAAAGCCCTCCTCAGAGAAGCGAGGATAAAGGAAATTGACCACTGGCGCACTTGGCGTCATCCGTGGTTCGCCGCCATCGCGGAAGCCCAGCAGCACCGAATTCGACAGGCCATAGGCCAATACCAACAAAGCGGCGAGGCCGTGGCTTCGTTTGAATCGCAATGTGTTGGCCACTGGCGATGGCATAATCAAGCGGTTGGTGAAGCATCAGCGGGGGAATCCGCCTTTGGCGCAACCACGCGAACGTGCAGTGCTTCGAGTTGCTTAGCAGTTGCCACACCCGGACTGCCTGTCATCATTTCCTGACCGCGTTGATTTTTGGGGAACGCAATCACATCGCGGATGCTGGAGCGTTTGGCAAGAACGGTGACCATGCGGTCCAATCCAAAAGCAATGCCACCGTGGGGCGGTGCTCCATAGGAGAACGCGCGCAGCATATAGCCAAAGCGACTTTCGACCACATCAGCGGGGATTTTAAGGACGTCCTCGAAAACTTTTTTCTGCAAATCGGGTTGGTGGATACGAATGCTGCCACCGCCGAGTTCAACGCCGTTGAGCACGAGGTCGTAGTGTTGGCCACGGACTTTTTGTGGAGCGCTCTCCAATAGAGGAATGTCCTCTTCCACTGGTGAGGTAAAGGGATGGTGGGTGGCAACGAAGCGTTTTTCATCCTCCTCATAAGACATCAGCGGAAAGTCCACTACCCACAGGAATTTGAAGACATCCGGGTCGATGCTTAGCTTGCCGCGGGCAACCAGCAGTTGGGCGGCATCCAGGCGAATACGTCCGAGGATGGTGCAGGCTCGTTCCCATTCGGCAGCGGCAAAGAAGATGATATCGCCTTCCTCGACTTGCAGTGTTTCCTTTAGTTCCGTTTGCTCGGTTTCGCTTAGGAATTTCAGGATAGGGGATTTCCAGCCACCATTTTCGCATTTGATAAAGGCCAGACCCTTGGCACCAAGCGATTTTGCTACATCCTCCAGATTGCGCAATTCACCCTGGGTCAAATCCGCCAGACCCTTGGCGTTGATGGCCTTGACGGCACCGCCGCTGGACAGCGGAGCGGAAAATACCTTGAATTCCGAATTTCGGAAGATTTGGGCGCAATCGACCAATTCCATGCCGTAGCGCAGATCCGGCTTATCGACACCGAAGCGGTTCATCGCATCGTTATAGGACATGCGTGGAAACGGAGCCTCAAGCCTTACGTTGAGAACCTCATTCCAGACCCGTTGCATCAGACCCTCAATTAAGGCATACATGTCCTCACGGTCGATAAAGGAAAGCTCGATATCCAACTGGGTGAATTCCGGCTGGCGGTCGGCGCGGAGATCTTCATCACGGAAGCAACGGGCCAATTGGTAGTAGCGCTCGACCCCGCCAACCATTAGCATTTGTTTGTATTGCTGAGGTGACTGTGGGAGCGCGTAGAAGTGACCTGGATTCATACGGCTGGGCACCAAAAACTCGCGTGCTCCTTCCGGCGTGCTTTTAAAAAGCATGGGTGTCTCCACCTCAATAAACTGCTCGGCATCCATATAATTGCGGATGGCTCGAGTAGTGGCATGGCGCAGCTTGAGCATTTGCAGATTGGACTCGCGCCGCAAGTCAAGGTAGCGATAGGTCATGCGCAAATCCTCGCTGACGCGGTCTGCCGTCTCATCCATTGGGAAGGGCGGCGTTTTGCTGATGTTGAGGATTTCGAGTTGGGTGACGGCGACTTCGATTCCACCGGTTGCAAGCTTGCTATTAACGGTTTCGCCGGGACGCGCCACCACTTCACCAATCACCGCAATCACTGATTCCGGCTTGATGCGTGGAAGCAGTGCCGCCAAACCCGTGTGGGCAGGGTCAAGCAGCAGTTGGGTGCGGCCTTCGCGATCGCGCAAATCGACAAATAAAATGCCACCATGGTCGCGCACGGAGTCCACCCAGCCAGTGAGGGAAACAGTTTCGCCCTGATTGGCGGGACGTAAGGCATTGCAGTGGTGGGTTCGCTTCATCATCATATATCAATGGATTGTGTAAGGCTTTGCGCGAGCAGCTCAATCTTCGAGATCATTTTCAATCGCCGGATCCAGTTCTAGATTGGAATGAACGGCTCTCACATCCTCGAGGTCATCGAGTCTTTCGATCAAGCGCAGAATTTTGGCGGCGGTGTCTTTATCGGCAATCGGCACGGTGACACTGGGTAGATAGACCAGTTCAGCCGACTCCAGCTTCAGGCCTTTGTCGTCCAATGCTTGCGAGAGCCTATCGTAGTCGGCAATCGGGCAGGTGATCTCGTAGTGGTCGCCCTCGTTGGCTACGTCATCGGCACCGGCCTCCAATGCCAACTCCATCAAGTCATCTTCGTCAATCGCATCGGCAGCCAGCAGAAATTGTCCCTTGCGTTCAAAGTTGAATGCCACCGCATTCGGTCCCGCCAGGTTGCCGCCCAATTTGGTCATTGTGCTGCGAACTTCAGAAGCGGAACGGTTTTTGTTGTCGGTGGTGACTTCCACGATCAGACCCACGCCACCCGGCGCGTAGCCCTCATAGACAATTTCTTCGATAACCTGTCCAGGGAGTTCACCAGTTCCTTTTTTGATCGCTCGCTCGACGTTGTCGCTGGGCATGTTGGCCGCTTTGGCCTTGGCGATGAAAGTGCGCAAGCGCGGATTGAATTCAGGATCACCACCGCCATCGCGGGCAGCGATGGTCAGTTCCTTACTCAGGACGCTGAACATTTTTCCGCGCTTGGCGTCAATAGCGGCTTTGTGGCGTTTGATCGTGGCCCATTTACTATGTCCTGACATAAATCAATCTGATCGGTTTGTGGATAAGAGGTGAAGGAATGAAATTATTTGCGGCGTCGACCCTTGCGCGGTTGTGGGGATTTCGCTGTAGCCGTTTTGACTTTGTTTTCAACTTCGCTGAGTTCCGCATCCATCTCGGGATCTTTTTTGCGGTTGGTCAACCATTGCTGCAAAATGGTCAGCAAATTCTGCACGGTCCAGTAGAGCGTGAGTCCGGAAGAGAAGTTGTAGAGGAAGACCACCAACACCAGTGGCAGCAGCTTGAAAATCTTTTGCTGCATTGGATCTGCCGTAGGCGAGGTGGGCACCATTTTCATTTGGAAATACATGCTCAAGCCCATTAGCAGCGGCAGGATGTTGATGGGGAAGCCAGCGACGGTGAACAGCGTGTCCGGACTGGAAAGGTCGGAGACCCAAAGAAAGGGTTCGTAACGCAATTCGGAGGCGGTGCGCAGCATGTAGAAAAGACCGATGAAGATCGGCATCTGAATTAGAATTGGTAGGCATCCAGCCGCCGGATTGACCTTGGCCTCACGGAATAGCTTGATTGTCTCCTGCTGCATTTTTTGTGGGTTATCCTTAAACTTCTCGCGCAGCTCTTTCATGGGTGCCTGAATCTTGGCCATGCGCTTTTGCGACTTGGCGGCTTTGGCGGTCAACGGCCAGAACAACAACTTCAGTAGCACCGTCATTAAAACAATCGACCAGCCCCAGCTTGGTACCACCGAGTAGATGGCATGCATCAATAACAGCAGGAGTTTGCTGAAAAAAGACAGAAAGCCGAACTGCATAACGCGATCCTGATCGTTGCCGAGGCGTTGCAAGCGCAGGTATTCCTTTGGCCCAACGTAGAATTCGAAGTTGAGCGCCTCACGGATGCCCGGTGACAAAACTCCCAGACGATAGCCGACCGTGCCAGTTACTCCCGGACGTCCAGCCAGCTCAGACGGCAAGTTGTCAACAAACACCGGATGCACGTGGATTTCATGCCCCGGTCGCTCGCTGCTGAGAACTGAAGTAAAAAACTGATTCTTGACAGAGGTCCACTCCATGCGGCCACTTTCAATAATTTCAGTTGCGGCCGCGCGAGCGCCTATGCCGAGAAAGCCGGAGCTACTGGTAAAGCGATTGGCGCTGATGAAGCGGGACCTATTGCCATCGAAATAGCCGACATTAAGGAATTGTGCGCGCCTATCGCTAATGGTTGGCAGTGAGGTGCCAAGATTGAAATAAACGGAAGAAAGCTCGCGAGTCGTGTCGGAGGTATTTTCAAATATGGTGTCATGGATAATGACATAGGGGTCCTCGTCCCGGTTTTCGCGCTGCAAGCGGTAGCTGCGGATAATACGTAGGCCACGGGCTTCCAGCGTAAACTCCACCATTTCATCGGTTTGTCGGCTAACGCTGTAGTTCAGGCCAAACTCGCGCAGTCCACCCGTTGGTCCGGCAACGCTCAAACTCAGTGCCGGCAAGTAGCCATTTTCATTGAAGACAAATTCGTCGGGTCCACCGCGCTTGGTTTGTTTGAACTCGACTGTGCGAATGGCGCCACCACGAGTGGTGAAGGTGACGCGGATAAAGTCGTTTTCCAACACTATCGTGTCCTCTTCGCCATTCGCCGCGTCATTTGCCTCAATGAGCATGGGAACCTCGGCTTGCGCCACACTAGGCGCTTCTACTTCGCGGGCAAGCAGATCCAGCAAATCCTCGCCATCTGCATCCGTTGTCGCCGCTGGGCGGGCGGCCTCGCGGTCGCGGGCGGCATCTGCCAGATTGGGCGATTCTTCAGCTTGCAGGGCTCGCTGGCGTTCCTGCTCACGCAGTTGCTCGCGGCGCTGTTCCTCCATCTGGGTTGCTTGCCAGAAGTAAAAAGTGAATCCGGCAATGATACAGAGGATGCCGATGAGGAAATTCTTTTTGTCCATAAGTGTGGAGAAGGATAAGATGGCTCGATGAAAGCTTAATGTTTTATAGTAAAATCTTCGCGGTAGCGGAGACAGGCTTTGGCAAAACGCCGACAGAGATCGTCGTAGGGAAAATGATTGATCCCACGACGCAATATGACAACACAGTCGGTCCCGCTTGGCAAGTCCATGAGGTGTTGACGAAAAAGGGCGCGAAAACGGCGCTTGGCGCGGTTGCGAACCACCGCATTGCCGACCTTGCGACTGGCAACCAATCCCAGGCGCGGCGGTTGCCCCGCCAGTTGCTCTTCGCGCATCGCACACAAAAAAACAAAAGGGCCACAGGATAAGCGGAACCCCTTGTTTTGCACGGACAGAAAGTCGCGCCTCGTGCGGATGCGGTTTTCTGCCGGTAAGCCCATGGCAGCGAAAGCCCGCGCAGGCTAAATCAAGCGGCGAGGCGCTGCCGGCCCTTGGCGCGGCGATTAGCCAAGACTTTGCGACCACCAGGGGTGCTGTTGCGGGCACGGAAGCCAAATTTGCGTGCGCGACGGAGTTTGGAAGGACGATATGTCGGTTTCATATTTAAACTGCTTAAGAAGTTATGATTAAAAAAAGAAATCGATCAAGACCTTGTGTTAAAGCACTGTCAAGGGATTATTGCATTGACAATAAAAGCCGCAAAAATCCTTTTAGGCGTCATGGATGTCATTTGTCTCGACTTGGAGGGGGTTCTCGTGCCGGAAATTTGGATTGCGTTCGCACGCAAGACAGGGATTGATGGGCTGCTGCGCACGACACGTGACGAGCCCGACTATGATAAGCTGATGCGTTATCGGCTGGACATCCTGCGGGAGAAGCGGTTGCGACTGCAGGACATTCAGGCCGTGATTGATACTCTCGAACCACTGCCTGGCGCGATCGAATTTGTCGAGTGGGCAAAATCGCGCGCCCGCTTGATCATCCTCTCCGATACCTTTGCTGAGTTTGCTGGACCGCTGATGGCTAAGTTGGGCTATCCAACCCTATTTTGTCACAGTTTGCAGATTGACGCGGATGGGGCAATAGACGACTATTGCCTGCGTCAACCCGATCAAAAACGCAAAGCGGTGGAGGCCTTGCAAAGTTTGAATTTTCGCGTATTAGCTGCGGGTGATTCCTACAATGACCTGACAATGATTGATTCCGCCGACGAGGGCATGCTTTTTTGTCCTCCCGAGCGATTAGTCGAGGAGCGTCCCGATTTGCCGGTGGCACTGGACCATGCGACATTGCGCAATTTACTTGCCGAGCGTTTGGCTTGAGGGCAGGGATTGTATGAAAAGCTGAAATGCTGAATTACTTCTCTTATAAACACAATCCATTATGTTAGTTCACGTTGTATTATTCTGGTTGCGCGACGACCTCAGCACTGAGGAACAGGCGCAGTTTGTCAAAGGGCTGAAGTCGCTGCAAGACATCGCCGCAGCGGAAGCTGTTTTCGTCGGCACACCCGCCGCCACACCCAAGCGTCCGGTGATCGATAATTCCTACGATTATTGCCTTACGGTGATCTTGCGCGATATGCCTGCGCATGATACCTATCAGGCGGATCCGTTGCACCAGTCCTTTCTCAACTCCTTTCGGTCGTTTTGGAAGGCAGTTAAAATCTACGACGCGGACTAACCGCGCTGGGGACACTCCGTGGAAACGCTTTCAGGGAGTGTTTTGCAGCCCTTGTTTTGGGGCGACTGGCTGGGGAGTCCACCGCTGGAGTGGCTGGCCTTTGCCGCTGGCTTGATCGGCGTCTATTTGTCCATTCGTGAGCGTATTGCGGCATGGCCGCCGCTGATGTTCAGCACGGCGGTTTATATTTATTACTGCGTTGTCTATGGCTTATTCATCCAGACTGCCAGTTTGCTGATTTACTTTGGCCTTTGTGGCTATGGCTGGGTGCGCTGGCGGGCATCGGCGAAAGCAGCCACTGGAACGACTCAAGATACGGGTCCAATTATTCGTCCGCCAGCGATAAATTTGCTGGTGATGTTAGGCCTTTGGCTGGCTTTAACGGCTTTGATTGCAATGCCAGTCATTTACTTTGAGGCCTCGGCCTTTCCCTGGTTGGAGTCCTTTGCCCTGATTGGCAGTTTGCTGGCGCAGTGGATGGTCGCGCGCAAATGGCTCAGTGCCTGGCCTGCGTGGCTATTTGTCAACCTTGCGACCATTATGCTTTACACTGCGATTGGCATGTTCCTCACCGCCATCTTGTATTTTTTATTCCTCGGCTTGGCCGTTTCCGGTTGGCTGCAATGGTTGCGCAAATGGAGATCCGACGCTGTATCCTAGTCGGTGCCGAATCGACCGGCAAAACCGAGTTGGCGCAGGCTTTATCATGCTTGCTGCCTGCCACATGGAGCGGCGAGTATGTTAGAACGTTTATTGAGTACGTGCGGCGCCCGGTGGAGGTGAACGACCTGTCAGCCATTTTAGCCGGACAATTGGCATATGAGCGCGCGGCTGTCGAGGCAGCCAGTCAGCAGTGTTTGCAGTGGGTGGTTCACGACACCAACGCTTGGATGACTACCTTATATGCCCGCGAGTTGTATGGCTCTCGATTGGCTCTCGATGCCAATCATTACCGCGGTCAGGATTTTACCTATTTGCTATGTCAGCCCGATATACCGTGGACACCCGACCCAGGTCAACGTGAAGGACCCGCAACGCGGGAACGCTTCCACCGTTTGTTTGAGAAGGAACTTCAGGCTGCAGGCATTCCATTTTATTCGTTGTCAGGGCAGGGGGAGGAGCGGATTTGCAATGCCCTTGGCTTGCTCTGCGGTTAATCCCCTGTAGCTTTTCTTCTGCATCCCGCCAAAACTCTCAAAATTGATTAGATTAGGTATTATGCCAGGCACTCGCGGGCAACTTGACGGTCATCAAAGGGAGTTACGCTGTCGGCAAACTCCTGATAGGTTTCGTGTCCCTTGCCAGCGATCAGAATGGTGTCGCCCGGGCGTGCGCTGGCAATGGCTGAGGCAATGGCCTCGCGGCGATCGCTGATAAAGTGAGCGGCTTCGGGCGAGATGAGCCCCGTACGTATGTCCTTAAAAATATTATCGATGGCTTCACTGCGAGGATTGTCGCTGGTGATATAAAGCATATCAGCGGCTTTGTCCGCTGCTGCAGCCATACGCGGACGTTTGCCACGATCGCGGTTGCCGCCGCAGCCAAATACTGCAATCAGACGTCCAGGGGTGATGTCACGGAGCATTGCCAGCGCTTGACTGAGTGCGTCATCGGTGTGGGCGTAGTCGACGAAAACCTGGAATCCGTGTGGATTGGTAATGCGCTCCATTCGTCCGGGAACTTGGGGCACGGTTTGTAATCTTTTAATAATCAACGCCTCGTCCAAGCCGTGAGCGCGGGCGATGGCAAAGGCGGCTAGCAGATTCAGTATATTATAGCGTCCTGGCAAGTCAGTGCGAATTCGATAAGTGACTTCCCCGCAGTGTAGGTCGAATGCAGTTTCCCGGGCGGTTAAGCTGATTGCGCCAGCATAAATATCTGCCCCATCGCTGAAGCCAAAGGTGGTGACCTTGGACTCATTGCCAATAAGCGCAATGAGCTTAGCGGCGTGGGGATCTTCTCTATTTATGACTGCATGAGCTGGGACACTGCCGTTGTCACCGTTGAACAAGCGGGCCTTGGCGGCGAAGTAGTCCTCCATCGTTTCATGGTAGTCAAGATGGTCGCGTGTGAGATTGAGATAGGCGGCGACCTCACAGCGCATGCCATAAATGCGTTTTTGCTCCAAGCCGTGGGAACTGGCTTCCAGCACCGCAAATTTGCAGCTGCCGCGACGCATCTGATCAAGCATGGCAAAGATATCGACCGATTCCGGTGTGGTGCGGAAGGAGGGCAGGGTGCGCTTGCCGAGGTCGTAGCGAATGGTGCCGAGCAGACCCACCTGATCGCGTCCACCTAGTAAGTGCTGAGTGAGGATTGCCACGGTACTTTTTCCGTTGGTGCCGGTAATGGCTGTTGTCTTGAGCGCTTCGTCGGGGCAGCTGTAGAAGACCTTTGCTACCTGCGCGAGTGTCAGCCGCACGTCATCGACTTTGTAATGGGGAATCGGGCAGCGCAGCCCGGCTTCTTGTTCAGAGACGATTGCCACGGCTCCGCGGTCGATGGCTTCTTCCAGATAATGGTTGCCATTCGACTTTTGTCCGCTGATCGCAAAGAACAAGGCACCGGGCACGACCCGTCGGCTATCGGTGATTAAGCAGGTAACGGCCTTGGCAGCCTCGCTGGGATGGGTTTTGATTCCCGTCGGATGGAGCAGCGTTTGCAGTTTGGGCAGGTCCTTTGCCGCACCTTCACTGTTTATGCGTGTTTGTGGCAGGCTGTGACGGGAGATGCCTTGGCGGGCGGCGAAGGATTGGAGGAGTGTGCTAACGGGAAATTCGGCGAGTCCGATCATGGCTGGTTGGAAGCGATAAAGGCGTTGACACCTTGGAGCGGGCGAATGCCGCGGTAGGGAATGAGTTGTTCAGCGATATTGCGAAATGCCGGGGCGGCAACGCGGCCGCCATAGCCGGTGCCAGGGATGTTGGGTTCATCTACAATAACGGTGATGACCAAATCGGGATTGTCGGCGGGGAAGAATCCGGAGAACGAAGCGACGTGGTGGCGGTTTGAATAACGTCCATCGATGAGCTTTTGGGTGGTTCCTGTCTTGCCCGCTACACGGAAGCCTTGGATTTGCGCCTGCCTTGCAGTGCCGCTGTCGCTGACTGCCTCGACCAACATGTCTGCCATAAGCATGGCGGTTTCCGCAGAAACGACCCGTCGCAACGCTTCCGGACGCGAGCG